>NZ_VIKA01000016.1 GCF_006704265.1 Elioraea sp. Yellowstone
GCCCTGACCGTCGCGTCCGACCCGCACGCCCAGGCGGAAGCCTGCGCGGGGGCACGCTCGGTGGTCGCCTGCGCGCCCGCCGAGGCCACGGCCGCGCTGATCGCCGCCCTGCCCCGGCCCGCGCCGCACTGCGTGCTGCTCGGCTCCACCCGCCGCTACAGCCGCATCCCCGATCCGCGCGCTGAGGCGGTGCGCGCGCTGGAGGCTGCCTTCACCGCCTCCGGCATCGCCGGGGTGCTGCTGCACCCGACCATGATCTACGGCGCGACCGGCGAGAACAATGTCCGGCGCATCGCCGCCCTCGCCCGTTTCGGCGTGATTCCCCTCCCCGGCGGCGGGCGCAGCCTGATCCAGCCCGTGCATGCCGAGGACGTCTCCCGCGCGGTGGTCGCCGCCGTGCAGCGCCGCGCGGTCGCGGCCGAACCGGTCGTGCTGGCGGGGCCGGAGCCCCTGCCCTACGCCGCCTTCGTGCGCGCAGTCGCGGAGGCCGCAGGACGACGGGTACGCGTGCTCGCCGTGCCGGTCGGCCTCGCGGTCGCGCTCGCCCGCCTCGGCTCCGCGCTGCCAGGACTGCCGCGCGTGACGCGCGACGAGATCCTGCGCCTGACCGAGGACAAGGCGTTCGACATCACCCCTGCCCGCCGCCTGCTCGGCTTCGATCCCATGCCGCTCGAGGCCGGGCTTGCGCTCACCTTCCCCCGCCGCGATATCCGGGGATGAGCGAGAGAGGGGACCTGCCATGCCCGTGCACAACCGGATCGCCGCCTTCCACGACGAGATGACCGCGTGGCGGCGCGACCTCCACGCCCATCCCGAACTCGCGCTCCAGGAGGTGCGCACGAGCCGCGTGGTCGCCGAGAAGCTGAAGGAATTCGGCGTCGACGAGATCCACACCGGCATCGCCAGGACCGGCGTGGTCGGCGTGCTGCGCGGCAGCCGGCCGGGCAGCCGCGCGATCGGGCTGCGCGCCGACATGGACGCGCTGCCGATCACGGAGCAGACGGGCCTGCCCTACGCCTCCACGACTCCCGGCGTGATGCACGCCTGCGGCCATGACGGGCATACCGCCATGCTGCTCGGCGCCGCCAAGTACCTCGCCGAGACGCGCAACTTCGCAGGCACGGTGTATCTGATCTTCCAGCCGGCCGAGGAGATGCACGGCGGTGCGAACATCATGATCCAGGAGGGCCTGTTCGACCGCTTCCCGATGGAGCGCGTGTTCGGCCTGCACAACTGGCCGCGCGCCCCGTTCGGCACCTTCCTCTGGCGCAACGGGCCGGTGATGGCCGCGGTCAGCGGCATCGACATCACGATTACCGGCAAGGGCGCGCACGGCGCGATGCCGAATCTCGGCATCGATCCCGTTCTCGTCGGCGCGCACATCATCACCGCCCTGCAGGGGATCGTGGCGCGCAACCTGGATCCCACCGATGCAGGCGTGGTGTCGATCACCTGGCTCGAAGGCGGCGATGCGCACAACGTGATCCCCGAGGTGGTGCGGCTGCGCGGTACCGCGCGCTGGTTCACGAAGGAAGCGGGCGACCTGATCGAGCGCCGGGTGATCGAGACCGCCGAGGGGATCGGCCGAGCGTTCGGCGCGAAGGTGGACGCGACGTTCGACCGTGCCTACCCGGCGACGGTCAACGAGCCCGAGTCCACCGCGCTCGCACGCGAGGCGGCGATCGCGGTTCAGGGCGAAACGCGCGTCGTCGATCTGCCGCGCCCGACCATGGGCGGCGAGGATTTCGCCTTCATGCTCGAGAGGAAACCCGGCGCCTATCTGATGCTCGGCACCGCACGCACCGACGACGATCCGGCCGTGCATCACCCGAAGTTCGACTTCAACGACGACGCGCTGCCGATCGGCGCCTCCTGGTTCGCCACCCTGGCCGAGCGGCTCCTGGCGGACGGGAAGGCCGCATGAGCGCGCTCCATCTCACCGTCGTCTCGGACGCGATCTGCCCCTGGTGCTGGATCGGCAAGCGGCGGCTTGACCAAGCCCTCGAGATGCTCGCCGAGCGCGAGCCCGATCTCGCCTTCGAGGTGTCGTTCTTCCCGTTCCTGCTGAACCCGGACATGCCGGCGGAGGGCATGGACCGCGCGAGCTACCGGGCAGCCAAGTTCGGCAGCCTGGAACGGTCGCGCGAACTCGATGCCCAGGTCGCGGCCGCCGGCGCCGCGAGCGGGCTCGAGTTCCGCCACGATCTCATGACGCGCACGCCCGACACCACGAACGCCCATCGGCTCGCGCGCTTCGCCGCCGAGCAGGACCGCCAGCGCGCGGTGGTCGAGGCGATCTTCCGCGCCTACTTCAACGAAGGCCGCGACATCGGCGACGTCGCGGTGCTCGCCGAACTCGCAGCCGCGCAGGGGCTGGACCACGGCACGACGCTCGCCCGCCTGCGCTCCGACGAGGCGGTTGCGGAGGTGCGCGCCCAGGCCGCCTCGGCCAGCCGCGCCGGCATCACGGGCGTGCCCAGCTTCGTGCTCAACCGCCACTTCCTGTTCAGCGGCGCCCAGCCGGCCGAGACGATCGCCGATGCCCTGATCGCGGCGGCGCGGCATCCGGCGATCGCGCAAGCCCGCTAACCCGCGAAGAAGGCGCGCACGCCGTCCAGCACGATCTGCGCGGCGAGCGCGGCCAGCACCACCCCGAGCACCCGGCTCAGCACATCGGCCCCCGTGCGTCCCAGAAGCCGCATCAGGGGCGAGGCGGCCAGCATGGCTGCGAGCGTGACCGCGAGCGCCAGCGCGAGCGCGGCGACCACTGCCCCCAGCGCTTCCGGATCGTCGCCGACGCGGCCACGCAGCAGCACGACCGTGGTCATCGCCCCCGGGCCGGCGATCAGCGGAATCGCGAGCGGAAAGACGCTGATGTCGTGGTCGGAGGCCTGCGCCTCGGCCTGTTCCCGTTCGGTGGCACGCAGGCCGGACTGGCGCACCATCACCATGTCGGCAGCGAGCAGGAACAGCAGCAGCCCGCCCGCGACCTGGAACGCCGGCAGGCCGATCCCCAAGGCGCGCAGCAGGAACTCGCCGGCCACGGCGAAGGCCACCAGCACGCCGCCGGCGATCGCCGTCGCCTTGAGCGCCTGGGCGCGCCGTTCCGCCGGCGTGTCATGGGGCGTGATGCCGAGGAAGATCGCGGCCGTCCCGGGCGGATCGAGGATCACAAGGAAGGCGACGAACGCGTAGAGGAAGAGATCGAGCATCGCGGCAGCCTAGCTGCAGCGCGGCCCGACGGCATCAGCGGCACGACCCGGCGCGCCACGGGCCGGAGGCGCGGCCCGGCAGGTCGGAACTGGGCCAATCCCTCGGGTTCGACTGGTGGGCGCACAAGGACTCGAACCTTGGACCCGCTGATTAAGAGTCAGCTGCTCTACCAACTGAGCTATGCGCCCGACCGCCGGCGCGCGGCTATAGCAAAGCGCCCCCGGCCTGTCGACCCCGCCGCATGCGCCTAAACCTCGCCCTGTTCGCCCTCGATCTCCACGGCCCGGTGGACATGAACGCTCATCAGCACGCCGAAGCCGATCAGCACCGTGATCATCGCCGATCCGCCATGGCTGATCAGCGGCAGGGGCACCCCGCCCACCGGGATCATCCCCATCACCATGGCGATGTTGACAAACACGTAGAGGAAGAAGTTCACCGTGATCCCGGCCGCCACCAGCCGGCCGAACTGGTGCCGGCAGGCGAGCGCCATTGCCAGCCCGTACAGCACCACGAGAAGGTTGAGCGCCAGCACCGAGGCGGCGCCGACGAAACCGAACTCCTCCGCCAGCATGGTGAAGATGAAGTCGGTCTGCTTCTCCGGCAGGAAGTTGAGCTGGCTCTGCGTGCCCTGCAGGAAGCCGCGGCCGAACATGCCGCCCGCACCCAACGCGATCTTGGACTGGATCACGTGGTAGCCGGCGCCGAGCGGATCGCTCTCCGGGTCGAGGAAGGTGAGGATGCGCTGGCGCTGGTAGTCGTGCAGGCTCTCATAGACGATCGGCGCGGCGACCGCGACCGCGCCGATCACCAGCGCAAACTTCCACCACCGCACCCCGGCCGCGAAGAACACCGCCCCGGCCACCATCAGCGTGATCAGCGCATTGCCGAGATTGGGCTGCTTCAGCACGAGCGCGACGGGGATCGCGGTCGCGATCAGCGGCGGGACCAGGAACAGGGGGTTGCCCACGCGCTCCAGGCTCGCGCGGTGGAACCAGCGGGCAAGCGCGATCACCAGCAGGATCTTCATCAGCTCGGAGGGCTGGAGCTGGAACCCGCCGAGATCGAGCCAGCGCTGCGCCCCCTTGCCGACCTCGCCGTGCAGCGCGACGAGCACCAAAAGCCCCACGCCGAGCAGGTAGAGCGGCCAGGCGAGGCGCAGCATGATGCGGATGTCGACCATCGCGATCGCCAGCATCATCAGCACGCCGAAGCCGAAGCGCAGCCCGTGCCGGAACGCCCAGGGCTCGGGGCTGCCGCCCGCGGCGGAGTAGAGCATCGCATAGCCGACCCCGGCCATCAGCCCGAGCAGCACCACGAAGGACCAGCTCACGCTGCCGAGCTTCTCGGCAAGGCTCATGCCGCGCTCGCGCGTGAGCCGCCGCTCGATCATCGCCCGCTCCGTTCCGCGGCGGCGACCTGCAGCGCCGGCCGGGGCGGCGCCTGACGTCGAGCCGGATCGCGCCTGAGCGTCTCGGCCATGATGTCGCGCGCGACCGGGGCGGCCGCGGCCGAGCCGCCGCCACCGTGCTCGATGATCACCGCGCAGGCATAGACGGGGTCCTGGCTCGGCGCGAAGCCGACGAACAGCGCATGGTGACGCCACTCATAGGGCAGGTCCTGCTGGCGCCGCAGCCCGCGTTCGCGCTCGGCCATGGTAATGCGGCGCACCTGGGTGGTGCCGGTCTTGCCGCCCATCTCGGCGCCGATCTCGGCGGGCAGCCGGCTCGCATAGGCGGTGCCGCCGCGCTCGTTCACCACCCCGGCCATGGCGTCGCGAATCAGCCTCAGATGGGCCTCGGGGATGCCGATCAGCGGCCAGTCCCCGGCACTGCCGCCCGGCGCCGGCACGCCCCCGATCGCGCGCGTCAGGTGCGGCTCCACCGCCCGGCCTCCATTGACGAGGCGCGCAGTCATCACCGCGAGCTGCAGCGGCGTGGTCTGGATGAAGCCCTGGCCGATGCCGTGCACCAGCGTCTCGCCCTGCTGCCAAGCGACACCCTGGGTGGCGCGCTTCCAGGCGCGTGTCGGGATCAGCCCGGCACGCGCCCCGGGCAGCTCGATCGGGGGCTGCAGACCGAGGCCGAACCGGTTCGCCATCGCCGCGATCCGGTCGATGCCGGTGCGCTTCGCGATCTCGTAGAAGTAGCAGTCGCAGGACTGCTTGATCGCCTCGCGCATGTCGAGCCAACCATGGCCGCCGCGCTTCCAGCAGTGGAAGCGGGCATCGCCGAGCTCGGTGACGCCGGCGCAGAAGATCCGTTCGCCCGGACTCACCACCCGCGCCTCCAGGGCGGCGAGCGCCACCACCATCTTGAAGGTCGAGCCGGGCGCGTAGAGTCCGGCGATCGCCTTGTTGATCAGCGGGGCGCGCGGATTGGTGGTCCACTCGCGCCACTGCGCGGCGCTCACGCCGGTATCGAACAGCGAGGGGTCGAAGGACGGCGAGGAGACCATCGCCATCACCTCGCCGTTGCGCGCATCCAGCACCACCGCCGCGGCCGATTCCTCGGCGATGCGCGCGGCGGCGAACTGCTGCAGACCGGCATCGAGCGTGGTCGTGACGTCCTGGCCCGGCGTGCCCTCCTCGCGCGCGAGCTCGCGGATCACCCGCCCGACGGCGTTGACCTCGAGCCGCACGGAGCCGGCGCGGCCGCGCAGCGCCTGGTCGTGCGCGCGCTCGAGCCCGGCGCGGCCGACCCGGATACCGGGCAGCTCCAGCATCGGATCGCCGTCGAGATCGGCCTCCGCCGGCGGGGCGACGTAGCCCACCACATGCGCGAAGGCCTCACCCCCCGGATAGATCCGGCTCTGGCCGACATCCGTCATGATGCCCGGCAGGTCCGGCGCGTTCACCTCCAGCCGCGCCATCTCCTCCCAGTCGAGATGGTCGCGCACCACCACCGGGACGAAGCGCCGCCGGCGCCGCAGCTCGCGCTCGACGCGCGCACGGTCGGCCTCGGTCAGCGGGACGATCTCGGCGAAGGTGGCAAGGGTGGCGCCGACATCGTCGGTGCGCTCGGCCACCAGCATGGCGCGCCAGTTCTGGCGGTTGGCCGCGATCGGCTCGCCGAACCGGTCGGTCAGCCGGCCGCGCGGCGGCGGGATCAGCCGCACCGAGATGCGGTTCTCCTCGGCCAGCGTCTTGTAACGCTCGCTCTCCACCACCTGGAGCTGGTAGAGCCGCGCCCCCATCGCGCCCATGATCGCGACCTGGCCGGCGCCGACCAGAAGCATCCGGCGGGTGAACACCGCGCGCCTGCCCTGCTCGCGCCTCATCGCCGCACCTCAGCCCGCCGCCGCGAGGCTGCGCTCGATCCGCACGAACAGCCAGGAGAACGCGGGATAGAGCGCGACCGTGAGGGCAAGCTCGTAGAGCGCCGGCTCGGCCGGCAGCAGCCGCACCGCCAGGGCGATGCGCAGGAGCCAGCCGAGGCCGAGCGTGGCGGCCGCGAGCAGCGCGAAGACCGTCCAGACCAGCAGGAAGGACTGGCGCGCGAGCACGCGGCGCTGGGTCAGGACGGCCGCGTGCAGCAGCAGCAGCAGCAGCGGGTTGATGCCGAGCGGGGCGGCCGTCAGCAGGTCGGTCAGCACGCCGACGCCGAACACGCTGAGCGGCGGCATCAGGCCGGGCCGGTACAGGGTCCAGAAATACACGGCCGCGATCGCCGGCACCGGCATCAGCCCGTTCTGGGCTGGCAGGCCGAGCGGGATCCCCGTCGCCAGCACCAGGAGCACGGTCAGCGCCGACGGGGCGAGATCGCGCGCGGCCTGGTCGAGGCGCTGCCAGAACCCGCGCGGCCGCGGCGGACGGGCGACCGGGCTAGCCACCGGTGCGTCCCCGCGGCCGGGCCGGCCGCGTCACCTGTTCGGGCGGCAGGATGCCGTTCAGCCCGAACTCGTGCAGGCGGACGAACTCCAGCCGGTCGAGATCGGCGAACAGCTCGACCTCCAGCGTCCCCCCCTTGGCCTCGCGCACGATGCCGACCGGCAGACCGGCGGGAAAGGCGCCGCCCTCGGAGGCGGTGACGATCCGCTCGCCGGGAGCGGGCTGGTCCCCCCCGGTCCAGTGCTGAAGCCGCGGCCGCGGTCCGTTGGTGCCGGCGAGGATCGCGCGCACGCGGGTGCGCTCGACCTGCACGGGGATGCGCGAGTTGATGTCGGTGACGAGCAGGAGACGGGCCGAGCGGCTGCCAACCTCGCTGATCCTCCCGACCAGGCCGGCGCCGTCGAGCGCGACCTGGCCCTTGCGGACCTGATGCTGCGGCCCGACCGCAAGGAGGGCGGATCGCGCATAGGCGCCGCCGAGATCCGCCACCACGCGGGCTGTCGTGAATTCGGGCGTGGGGGCTGCCGGTGCGTGCAGCACCTCGCGCAGCGCCAGATTCTCGGCCTCGAGGGCGAGCGCGACGTCGCGCCAGCGCCTGAGCCGGGCGTTCTCCTCGCGCAGGCGGGCGTTCTCGCTGCGCAGATGGATCAGGCGCTGGATCTCGGCCACGGCCTCGCGCAGCGTCCCGACGGGCTGGGCGGCCGCACCGTAGAGGGGCACCAGCAGGTCGGCGAGGGCGGCGCGCGCGCGCTCGGCCAGCACCGTGTCGGCCTTGCCGAGCAGCATCAGCCCGAAGCTCGCGGCGATCAGCACCGGCAGCACCAGCCGGGCGATCGTTTGGCGAAGCGGCACGCTGAGACGGATCACCCGAGGACCAATCCTTGCCTGTCCGTTTCCCGGCCCGTGGCCCTGCCCCGGCCTCCTGCGACGGGAGCCGGCGCGCCCGACTCCAGCCTACGGGAGAATGCTGAAGACTCAGTACATCGACGACAGCACGTTGCGCAGCTTCTTCATCTCCTCGAGCGCGCGGCCGGTGCCGAGCGCCACGCAGGAGAGCGCATCCTCCGCCACCAGCACCGGCAGCCCGGTCGCTTGGCGCAGCACGTAGTCGAGCCGGTGCAGGAGCGCGCCGCCGCCCGTGAGCACGATGCCCTTGTCGACGATGTCCGCGGCAAGCTCGGGCGGGGTGTTCTCGAGCGCCACCTTCACCGCCTCGACGATCGCGCTCACCGGCTCGGAGAGGCTCTCGCTGATCTGGCGCTGGCTGACCACGACCTCGCGCGGCACGCCGTTCATCAAGTCGCGTCCCTTCACCTCGCGCAGCGGGCCGTCATCCATGTCGTCGGGCGGGCAGGCGGCGCCGATCTCGATCTTGATCCGCTCGGCCGAGGACTCGCCGATCAGCAGGTTATGGTTGCGGCGGATGTAGGAGATGATGGCCTCGTCCATCTTGTCCCCGCCGACGCGCACCGAGCGGGAATAGACGATGCCGCCGAGCGAGATCACCGCCACCTCGGTGGTGCCGCCGCCGACATCCACCACCATCGAGCCCGAGGGCTCGGTCACCGGCAGGCCGGCACCGATCGCGGCGGCCATCGGCTCCTCGATCAGGAACACCTTGCGCGCGCCGGCCGATTCGGCGCTCTCCTGGATCGCGCGCCGCTCCACCGCGGTGGAGCCCGACGGCACGCAGACGATGATCAGCGGCGAGGCGAAGCTGCGCCGGTTGTGCACCTTCCGGATGAAGTGCTTGATCATCTCCTCCGCCACCTCGAAATCGGCGATCACGCCGTCGCGCAGGGGGCGGATGGCCTGGATGTTTCCCGGCGTGCGGCCCAGCATCTGCTTGGCCTCCTCGCCGACCGCGAGCACCTGCTTGCGCCCGCGCACGTCGGCGATGGCGACCACCGACGGCTCGTCGAGCACGATCCCGCGCCCCTTCACGTAGACCAGCGTATTGGCCGTCCCGAGATCGATCGCCATGTCGGCGGACAGGATCCCGAGCAGTCGCGACAGCATCGATTGCGTGACCTTCCTGTGGGAACCGGGCGGTCCTTGTCCCTAGCGCGCAGTGGTATGGGGACCGCCGGGCGCATCGGTTTACGGCGGCGACCGGGGCCGCTCAACCGCTGAATCGTGCGGGCAGGCCCCATCGCTGCGGAGCAGGGAACGGAATACGGCGAGGAGCGTTAACGGATCGGTGTCCTGCAACCGAGGAGACATGGCCATGCGAGCGATCACCCTTGCTGCCGCCGTCGCGATGCTGGGCCTGGCGGCCTGCGGCAACACGCCCGGCGAGCGTGCGCTGTCCGGCGGCGCGCTCGGCGCGGCCGGCGGCGCCGCGATCGGCGGGCTGAGCGGCGGCAGTGTGCTGGGCGGCGCCGTGCTGGGCGGTGCCGCGGGAGCGGCGGCCGGTGCCCTCACCTCGCCGCGCGACGTGAACCTGGGCCGTCCTGCCTGGAAGTGACGACGTCGGCGAGGGCCGTCCGCCCTCCCCGGCAACACGGGGCGACCGCCGGTCGCCCCTTTTTGCTTTTGAGTCAGATGGATCTGATTGTTTTCTTGATGCTTTATCTGAGCGGATCGGCAGACCGCGGGCGGCCGGCGCGCGGGCGTGGCAGCTGCCCGATCGGCTGCGGCCGGCGCCTCAGGCGGCGAGATGCGCCACCAGCGACACCAGGAACAGCACGAGGAACACCGCGAACAGGATCTTGGCGATGCCGGCCGCGGTGGAGGCGATCCCGCCGAAGCCGAGCAGGCCCGCGACCAGGGCGACGACGAGAAAGATCAGCGTCCAGGTGAGCATGGGGGCTCCTTTCGTTATGGCCCTTCAACGTGACGCCGGGGGCGGGGTTTCCCCCGCCCCCGGTAATCGACGCACCCCTGCCCCACCGCGCGGCCAGCCCCGGCGCTCAGCCGAGGCGCAGCCCGCCCGTCACCGCCTGGTAGGTGGCGATCGCCAGCGTCATCGGGTCGAACGGCTTGGTCACGACGAAGGCCGGCTCCAGCGCCTCGCCGGTCAGCAGACGTTCAGGATAGGCGGTGACGAAGATCACCGGCACCGACATCTCGCGCAGGATCTCGGCGACCGCCGCCTTGCCGTCCCCGCCCTTGCCGAGATTGATGTCGGCCAGGATCAATGTGGGGTTGAGGCTTCGTGCCAAGGCCACAGCCTCCGATTGTGTGGCAGCGATGCCGGCCACGCGATGGCCACAAGCGGCCACTAGTTGCCCGAGGTCCATGGCGATGATCGGCTCGTCCTCGACGATCAGCACCTCGGCCTGCGCACCCTCGCGCAGCCGCTCCCGCGCGGCCGCGGCGATCGCGGCGACCTCCCCGGCATCGCGGCCGAGCACCGCGGCGGCCGCCTCGGGGTTCAGCCCCTCGAGCGAGGTCAGCAGCAGGACCTGCCGTTCGAGCGGCGTGAGGCCGCCGCCCGGCAGGGGCGGCGATTCGGGCACGCGCGCCGAGACGGCCCGGTACAGCGCCAGCAGCGCGGCAGTCCCGCCTTGCTCCCCGCCTTGCTCGGGGGGCGCCCGCCGCAGCGCCAGCAGGGCCTCGCGCACCAGCGCATCCCCCGCCTCCTGGCTGCCGACAAGCGCGCGCGCATACCGGCGTGCGCGTGGCAGCGCCCGCAGCAGGTCCTCGCTCATCCTCCGCCTCCGATCATTTCCCGCCCAGTTTCGCGCACCGGGTCGCGGCGGCAAACGGGGGCCGCGATGAGCCCGGCCGATCCGGGCGAAGCGGCGTTCCGCGCGGAACTGATCGCGCTGCTGCCGCAGCTGCGCGCCTTCGCCCGCTTCCTTGCGCGCGACCGCGCTGAGGCCGAGGACCTGGTGCAGGAGACGACTCTGCGCGCGCTCGCCGCCTGGGGGCAGTACCAGCCCGGCACGAACCTGCGCGCCTGGCTGTTCGCGATCCAGCGCAACCTGTTCCGCCAGGGCCTCAGGCGCCGCCGCCCCCAGGGCGAGCCCGCCGAGGAGCGCGGCGCCCCGCCCGGCCAGGACGCCCACATGGCCATGGGCGAGCTCGCCCGTGCGCTCAGACGCCTGCCGCCGGCCCAGCGCGAGGCCATCCTGCTGGTGGGCGCCCAGGGCTTCTCGTACGAGGAGGCCGCCGCGATCTGCGCGACCGCGGTCGGCACGATGAAGGCGCGTGTCAGCCGGGCGCGCAGCGCGCTTGCGCGCGCGCTCGGCCGGCCCGACACGTTCACGAACATGTGAAAAGGACTACAAGACGCCTTCCCGGGTTCAGCGCCGGCCGCCCATCAGCCCGGCACCAGCGAGCACCGCGCCGGCCGCCAGCAGCGCCGCACCACCGATCACCGACCACTCCGTGCGCTCCGAGTGGCGACCGGTGATCGCCTCGGCGATCCGCTCCGCCGGTGCGTCCGCCGCATTGAGCCCGATCGCCAGCAGCATCGCGCCGGCAACCGCCAGGGCCAGTCCGATGGCCAGGGACATCCGCATCGCGCGCCTCCTTTCGCGTCTCGCGCAACCGTGACCACTCTCGAACGCGCCGGTCTGCCCGCGGTTCCCTCGGAGTTCCGGGGGGGGGGCGAACCGGATGCAACCTTCTCCTGCCGCAGGACGTTGGATCGGCATCGGCAACCGCCGGAGGACCGCAGAGGTGCCCGACTCGTTCCACGACGACCTGATCGCGATGCTGCCGAGGCTGCGCATCCAGGCTCTTGCGCTCACGCGCAGCCGGGCGGCGGCGGAGGATCTCGTCCAGGATACGGTGGTGAACGCGCTCGCCGCGCGCGCGCAGTTCCGTCCCGGCACGAATCTCGCCGCCTGGCTGCACCGGATCCTGCGCAACCGCTTCATCAGCGACATGCGCAAGCGCCGGCCGAACGTGCCGATCGAGGATGCGCCGATCGGGTCGCTCGCCGCCGCAGCCGACCCGGCCGACCGCCTGGTGGCGCAGGAGCTTGCCCGCGCGCTCGACCGCCTGCCGGCCGATCAGCGCGAGACGCTGCTGCTGGTGACGCTGCAGGGGCTCTCCTGCGAGGAGGTCGCCGAGGTGACGGGCTCGGCCGTCGGCACCGTGAAGAGCCGCGTCTTCCGCGCCCGCGCCGCCCTCGAACGCGCCCTTCTCGGCGAGGCCGCGGGCGAGACCCCGGCCGCGACCCCGGCACCGCGCCGGCACCGCCGGCACGCCGGAACTGGCGGCCCGGCGCCGCGCGCGGTATCCTTGCCGCGCAACGAGTTGGCGATCGAAACCGGACGTGCTGCCGGGTCCGTCTGAGGGGTGATGAGCGACACGCCGAAACGCGCGATGCCGAGTGGCGCTGGACAGCTCACCGCGCGCCGGCGTGGCGGGAAAGGACGGTCCGACGTGGCCAACGCCTTCGATGTCTGGCTGGACCGCCAGCTGCATCAGATGTTCGACCGTGTCGCCAAGGAACCGATCCCCGAGGACCTGCTCCGGCTGATCGAGGGTGACAGGCGCAAGAGCGAGGGCTGAGGCCGAGGCGGCCGCCGCCCATCCCGGCGAGCCGGCGGCACCGCCGGCATCGGCGCGGTCGCTTGCGCGTCTCTTCGCCCCGGTGCGCGCACGGCTGATCGGGCTGATCCTGATCGGTGCCGTCCCGGTGGCCGTGCTGGTCGGCCAGAACGCGATCACCTTGTACCGGGAAGCGAACTACGCCGCGCGCGAGCGGGTGGCGCTGGTGCGCGAGGCGGCGGCCGCGCGGCACCAGGTGGTGATCGAGGCGGCCGAGCAGATCCTCGTCGGCCTCGCCCGCAGCGACGCCGTGATCTCCGGCGATCCGGAGACCTGCGACCGCGCGCTGATCGAGGTGCTGAGCCTGCAGGGCGGGCGCTACAGCAACATCTGGGTCGTCGACGGTGCAGGGCGCACGCGCTGCAGCGCCCTACCCGCCCCGCGCGGCCGGTCCTTCGCCGAGGCGCTCTGGTTCAGGGACGCGGTGCAGAAGAACCGCTTCGTGCTGAGCGAGCTCCAGGTCGGCCCGGTGACGCATCGCAACATCGTCGCCGCCGCCCTGCCGGTGCGGCGCGAGCGCGAGCTGATCGCGGTCGTCGGGCTCGGGCTATCGCTCGACCATTTGGCGCTCCAGACCCGCCCCGCCGCACGCGCCGACACGGCGATGTGGCTGATGGACGATGGCGGACGCAGCTTCCCCCTCACCGAGTCCGCAAGCGAGGGCACGATGCCGATGCTGCCCGCCTGGGCGGCGCTCCGCCGCGGCACGGTGACGCATGTCGATGCCGAGAGCGTCGGCGGCGAGCCCTTCGCCTATGGCGCAGCGTCGCTCGGCGACGACCTGAGACTGGTGGTCGGCGTGCCGGCGACGTCCTACCGCGCCGAAGCCAGCCGCGCGCTTGTCAGGCGGCTGGTCGAGCTCGGCGCCTTCCTCCTCGCCTGCCTGGGCGCAGTCGCGATCGGCGCGCATCTCAGCGTGATCCGTCCGCTGCGCGAGGTGAGCGACCGCGTCGCGGCCTGGCGTCGGCAGGGCGGCCGGTTCGATCCCGGACCGTTGCACGGCTCGCCCGCCGAGGTGCGCGCGCTCGCCCAGGCCGTGGTCGAGGCGTCGGCCGCGCTCGGACGGCGGGAGGAGGAGCTGCGCGCGGCACTGGCCTCGCGCGACCTCCTGATGGCCGAGATCCATCACCGCGTGAAGAACAACCTGCAGATCGTCGCCAGCCTGCTCAATCTCCAGGCAGGGCGCGTGCGCACGGCCGAGGCGCGCACGGCCTTCGCCACCGCCCGCGACCGCGTGCGCGCCCTCGCCACCCTGCACCGTCACCTCTACACGCACAGCGACTTCGAGACGATCGCCCTCGGCACCTTCCTCGAGGAGCTGTGCGGCCAGCTCTTCGAGGCGCTCGGCGAGGCGCCGGGCGAACGCATCACGCTCGGCGTCGCCGCGCCCGACATCGTGCTCGGCTCCGACGAGGCCGTGCCCCTCGCACTGATCATCACCGAGGCGGTCACGAACGCGCTGAAATACGCCTTCCCCGACGGCCGCCCCGGCTCGATCACGGTCGAGGTCTGCCATGACGGCACGACGCTGACGCTCGCGATCCGCGACGACGGCGTCGGCATCGAGGCGGCACGGGAGAGCGAGACCGTCGAACAGGGCAGCGGGCTTGGCGCCGTGCTGATCGAGGGCTTCGCCCGCCAGCTCGGCGCCACGCTCGCGACCCGCACCGGCGCCGACGGCACGGTGCTGACGCTCAGCATGCCGATCCGCCAGCGCGGCGGGAAGGCGAAGGCGGATCGGGCCGAGGCGGCGCCGGCCTGATCCGCCGAGCGCCTCACGCCGCGGGCAGCGCCGGAGCGGTGCGCGCGCGCTTCACCATCAGCTTGTTGAGCGCGTGGATGTAGGCGCGCGCCGATGCCACCAGGGTGTCGGTATCCGCGCCCTGCCCGTCCACCAGCTTGCCCTTCTCCTCGAGCCGCACCGTCACCTTCGCCTGCGCATCGGTCCCCTCGGTGACGGCGTGCACCTGGTAGAGCTTCAGCTCGGCCTCGTGCGGGAACAGCAGGCGGATCGCCTTGAAGGTCGCGTCCACCGGCCCGTCGCCGGTGGATTCGGCACTGCGGACGTCGCCGTCGATGTCGAGCTCCAGCACCGCGCGCTGCGGCCCCTTCGAACCGGCATGCACGTCGAGCGAGACGAAGCGGATGTGGTCGTGCGCGCGCACCACCTCGTCATCGACCAGCGCCACGATGTCCTCGTCGAACACGACCTTCTTCGCGTCCGCCAGCCGCTTGAAGCGCTGGAACGCGTCGTTCAGGGCGTTGTCGCCGATGTCGCCGTAGCCGAGCTGCCTCAGCTTGTCGCGGAACGCCGCGCGGCCCGAGTGCTTGCCGAGCACCAGGCTCGACTTCGCCCAGCCCACGCTCTCGGGCGTCATGATCTCGTAGGTGCCGGCATGCTTCAGCATCCCGTCCTGGTGGATGCCCGCCTCGTGCGCGAAGGCATTGCGGCCGACGATCGCCTTGTTCGGCTGCACGTCGAAACCGGTGATGGTCGCGAGCAGCTTGGAGGTACGCACGATGTTGCGCGTGACGATGCGGGTGTCCGCCGGCATCGCGTCGTGGCGCGTCTTCAGCGCCATGGTGATCTCCTCGAGCGCCGCGTTGCCGGCGCGCTCGCCGATCCCGTTGATCGTGCACTCCACCTGACGCACGCCCGCCTTGATCGCGGCGAGCGTGTTGGCGACCGCAAGCCCGAGGTCGTTGTGGCAATGCGCCGAGAGGATCACCTTCTCCGTCCCGGGCACGCGCTCGCGCAGCATCGTGAAGATCGCGGCGAACTCCTCGGGGATCGCGTAGCCCACCGTGTCGGGGATGTTGATCGTCGTCGCCCCCGCCTTGATCGCCGCCTCGACGCAGCGGCAGAGGAAGTCCGCCTCGGTGCGGCTGCCGTCCTCGGCCGACCACTCGACATCGTCGGTGAAGTTGCGCGCGAAGGTGACGCTGTCAGTCACCGCCGCCAGCACCGCCTCGGGCTCCATCTGGAGCTTGTACTTCATGTGCAGGGGCGAGGTGCTGATGAAGGTGTGGATGCGCTTGCGCCGGGCGGGCCTCAGCGCATCGGCCGCCGCCTGGATGTCGGCCCGGCCCGACCGGGCGAGGCTGCACACCACGGCGCCCTGCAGCCTCTCGGCGATCGCCTGCACGGCGGCGAAGTCGCCCGGGCTGGCGATCGCGAACCCGGCCTCGATCACGTCGACGCCGAGATCCTCGAGCGCCTCGGCCATGCGCAGCTTCTCCTCGAGATTCATGCTGAACCCGGGGGACTGCTCGCCGTCGCGCAGCGTGGTGTCGAAGACGATGATCCGGTCGGGCGGAACCTCGCCGAACGACGGATGGGTGATGGTGGTCATGCTCTCGCTCCTGAACTCCGTGTACGCGACTTGCCTCGGGGTCTCCCCTGAGCGGTGCTTCGGCGCTCTCAGCGCGAAGGCGTCACGCCCAGGGGCGGGTAAGTCGAAGGAGGAGGAGCGGAAGGAGGGCGCGCGCGGCCGCCTGCGCACGGGGCGCAGCAGCGGCGGAGAAGTCGCGGGCCGGTTGCATCGCGACGGGATTATCCACAGCGCGGGCCGCCTGTCCAGCGCGATCGCACCGACACCGCCCCCGCGTCCCCGTCACGCCCGGTGCGGCGCGATGAACCGGAACGGTGACGGCTCCCTGGTGATGTCGGTCACCACCTCGATCAGGCAGGGCGCATTCGCCGCCAGCGCCTCGCGCAGGGCGCCGCGCAGCCCGTCGGCATCGGTGACGCGCCAGGAGCGCACGCCGAAGGCCCTGGCATAGGCCTGGAAGTCGGGGTTGGTCAGCTCGGCGCCGCAATGGCGGCCGTCATAGAGCCGGCGCTGGTCCCGCAGCACATTGCCGTAGGATCGGTTGTTGAACAGCACCGTCACCAGGTTGATGCCGAAGCGCACGGCGGTCGCCAGATCCGATCCGCCGAACAGGAAGCCGCCATCGCCCGTCACCGCCACGACCGCGCGGTCGGGATGGGCGACCTTCACGCCGAGCGCGGTCGGGAAGCCGGCGCCGAGATTGCCCGAGAAGCCCGAGCCGATCGCGGTGCGCGGCGCGTGGAACGGCATGCCGAAGGCCGAGACGTAGCCCACCTGCGTCATCTCGTCGCAGAAGATCCCGTCTTCCGGCAGCGCGTCGCGGATCGCGGCGAGGAACGACATCTGCGGCTCGAGCGCCCGGATCTCGGCCGCCGTCTCGGCCTTGGCACGCGCGATCGCGGCCGCGCGGTCCGGGTCGTCGCGGCGCGCGACCCGATCGGCCAGCGCTCGGGCCGCGGCGGCGGCATCCGCGACGATGCCGAGATCGACGGCAAGCCTGCGCATCTCGGCGGGATCGATGTCGATGCGCGCGATCCGCACGCCCTCCGGCATCCTGCCCCAGCGCGCAGTCGGCACGTCGAGCCGCGTGCCGAAGCCGATCAGCAGATCCGTCCCGGCCCACAGCCTGTAGGCCTCGGGCACGGTGAGGCTGAGCGGATGCCGGTCATCGAGCACGCCGCGGCCGCCGCGGAAGCGCACCACGGGCGCGCCGATCTTCTCGGCGAGCGCGCGGATCTCCGCCCCCGCATCCATCGCCCCTCCCCCGACCCAGATCATCGGGCTGCGCGCCGCGTCGATCATTTCGGCGAGGCGCGCGATCCGCGCCGGGTCCGGCACCGGATCGGGATGGCGCGGCAGCGGATCGCACGGCGCCACTTCGGCCTCGGCCGGCAACTGGTCAAGCGGGATCTCGAGCGCCGCCGGGCCGCGCCGGCCGGACATCATCTCCTGCAACGCGCGCGCCACCTTGCGTGGCGCCTCGGTCGGGTGCTCGATCCGTTCGGCGTGCCGCACCAGCGTCCTGAGCGTGGCGAGCTGGTCCGGCAGCTCATGGAGCTGGCCGCGCAGCCGGCCGATCTCGGCCGACGGCACCTGGCCGGTCAGGCACAGCACCGGCGCGTTGACGCTCCAGGCGGTGGAGAGCGCGGCGGTGGTGTTCAGCACGCCCGGGCCGGGAACGACCGCGTAGACCGCCGGCCTGCCGGTCGCGCAGGCATAGCCGAGCGCCATGTAGGCCGTGGTCTGCTCGTGCCGCGCGTTGATGACGCGGATGCGGTTGGCGTTGCGGGCGAGCGCATCGAACAGCCCGTACATCTGCACGCCAGGCAGTCCGAACACGGTGTCGATGCCGTGGCGAAGCAGGCTGTCGACGATCGCATCGCCACCGGTCATGCGCGGCATGGCGGCTCCCTTCCGAATGACGCGATCGCAATCGACCATCGAACGGCGCGGCCGCCAAGGGGTGGCCCGGCGGCAGGCCCAAGCGTGCGGTCCTGGACCGGGTTGCCGCGAGCGCCGCACCGCCGCAGGATGCGCCCCTCGCCCCCGTCGTCCAGGAAGGGATTCTCGGAATGCCCCATGTGCTGCTCGAGCGGCCGCTCCACCCTGCCGGCCGCGCGATCCTCGATGCGCGCTCCGGCATCACGGTCGAGACCGCGACCGGGGATGCCGCCGACTTCATCGCCCGCGCGCCGAAGGCCGACGCGATCCTGCTCTGGCTGACCAGCGTCGATGCGGCGTTCCTGGACCGCTGCCCGAACCTCAAGGTGGTCGCGCGCTACGGCGTCGGCTTCGACACGATCGACATCCCCGAATGCACGAGGCGTGGCCTGCCGGTGGCGGTGGTGAACGGGGCGAACGATCTCGGCGTGGCCGAACATGCGATGGCGCTGCTGCTCGGCATCGCGCGGCGGATCCCCGCCTACGACCGGATGGTGAAGGGCGGGGAGTGGCGTTCGGTCGACGGTCCGCCGATCGGCGAGCTCGCCGGGCGCACCGTGCTGGTGATCGGCTACGGCCGCATCGGCACGCGGGTCGCACGGCTCTGCGCCGCCTTCGGCATGCGCGTGATGGTGCACGACCCGGCCTTCCCGACGCCGCGCATCGCCGCCGACGGCCACATCCCCGCGCCCGACTGGCGGGCCGCGCTGGCGGAGGCCGACGTGGTGACGCTGCACTGCCCGCTGCACGCGGGCACGCGCCATCTGATCGATGCCGACGCCTTGGCGCGCATGAAGACTGGGGTCTGGATCGTCAACACCGCGCGCGGACCGGTCATCGACGAGGCGGCGCTGGTCGCGGCGCTGCGGGCGGGCAAGGTGGCCGCTGCGGGGCTCGACGTGCTGACGGTCGAGCCGCCAGCCAAGGACAATCCGCTGTTCGGGTTCGACAACGTCATCCTCACCCCGCACAGTGCCGCGGCCGCGCAGGAGACGCTGGCGAAGATGGCCGTGCGCGCGGCGCACAACATCCTCGACGCGCTGGACGGGATGATCGATCCCGGCTTCCTGGTGAACCCCGAGGTGCTGCGGAAGAACGCCTGAGATGCCGCACGTCCTCTGCCTCCGCCCGATCCATCCGGATGCGATCGCGCTGCTGCGCTCCCGCCCCGACGTCACGGTCGAGGTGCTTGATCCCGTCACCTCCGAGGCGCTGGATCAGCGCATCGGCGCGGCGCACGCGATCACGGTGCGGCTCCAGACGATCGATGCTTCCCTGATCGGGAAGGCGCGCAACCTGCGCATCGTCGCGCGCCACGGGGTCGGCTACGATGCGGTCGACGTCGCTGCGCTGACCGCGCGCGGCATCCCCCTCACCGTGACACCGGATGCCAACGCGGTGAGCGTCGCCGAGCACGCGCTGATGCTGATGCTGGCGACGGCACGCCAGACGGTCGGCTACCACGCGCGCACCAGGGCGGCGCAGTGGGGCTTCGACCTGCCGACCTTCGATCTCGCCGGCCGTACCGTGCTGGTGATCGGCTTCGGCCGGATCGGCGGGCGGGTCGCGCGGCTCTGCGCCGCCTTCGGCATGACCGTGCTGGTGCGCGATCCCCATGTGCCGCGCAACACCATCAAGGGCGCGGGGTTCGTCCCGGCGGACGATCTCGACGCGGCGCTCGCCGCGGCCGACATCGTCACGCTGCACTGCCCGGCCACAGCCGAGACGCGCGGCATGGTGAACGAGGCGTTCCTGAAGGCCGCCAAGCCGGGCGTGGTGCTGATCAACACCGCGCGCGGCACGCTTGTGGACGAACCGGCGCTCGCCGCCGCGCTGGCTGCCGGCCACGTCGCCGGCGCCGGGATCGACGTGTTCGCGGTCGAGCCGGTGCAGCCCGACAACGTGCTGCTGCGGGCGCCGAACGTCGTGCTGATGCCGCACAGCGCGGCCGCCACGGCCGAGAGCATGCGCCGCATGGCGATGTCCTGCGCCGAGAGCATCCTCGCCTGCTTCGACGGGCGGCTCGATCCGCACGTCGTGGTCAACCCGGAGGTGCTGCGGCGCAACGCCTGACGCTGCGCCGCGCACCGCTCACGCGCCCTGGATCGCCGCGCGCATCCGCGCCGGCGTGAACGGCACCGAGCGCAGCCGCACGCCCGTCGCGTCGAAGATCGCGTTGCTGACGGCCGAGGGCACGATCGCCGCGGCCGGCTCGCCCGCGCCCCAGGGCCGCTCGGTCGGACGGTCGATCAGCTCGACGACGATCTCGGGCACCTCCGGCATGGTGATCACCTGGTAGGTGCTCCAGTCCACGCTGGTCACCGCGCTTCGGCTGAAGGTGAGCTCCTCCTTGAAGGTGCGCGAGAGCGTGTGGACGATGTTGCCCTCGACCTGCGCCTTCACGCCGTCCGGGTTGATCATCTGCCCGCAATCGTGCGCGCACCAGAAGCGCGTCACCCGGATCACGCCGGTGCGGCGGTTCACCTCCACCTCGGCGATGCCGGCGACATAGGTGCGCACGAGCTCGTACTTGCAGTAGCTGACGCCGCGGCCGCGCAGGATCTCGCCCGACCGGTCGGGCTGCGGCGAGGGCCGCGTCTGCCAGTTGGCGAGCCGTGCCACGCGCTCCAGCACCTCGCGCCCGCGCGTCTCGTCCGCCGGCAGGTGGCGCAGACGGTACGCGATCGGATCGGCCCCCGCCGCGGCGGCGCATTCGTCGATGAAGGCCTCGTTGGCGTAGGTGTTCTGCATCCGCCCCGGAGTGCGGATCCAGGACGGGCGGAACGGCGTGGTCTCGAGCCGGTGACAGGTCGTCTTCACCGCCGGGAACGCGTAGGGCACGGCAAGGTTGTGGATGATGTTGCCGGGATGGATCTGGTTCTCGCGCGGCAACCCGGCAAGTTCCGCGGCCAGCAGATCGACATTGCCGCCCGCACCCTTCGGGATGAAGGCCTCGCTCTCCCAGCCGACGACGTTGCCCTGCGCATCGAGTCCGGCGCGCAGGTCGACGAGATGCGGCGGTCCCTTCGGGTCCCAGGCATGCTCGTCCTGGCGCATCCACTGCAGCCGCACCGGGCGCCCGACCGCGCGCGCGAGCAGCGCGGCGTCGGCGGCCGCGTCCTCGTGGCCGTTGCGGCCGTAGCAGCCCGAGCCCTCGAGATAGATGCAGCGGATGCGCTCGATCGGCATCCCAAGCATCAGGCCGAGCTGCTTGCGCAGGTTGTGCGTCGCCTGGCTCGCGGTCCAGACCGTCAGCCGATCACCCTGGAACTCGGCGACCGCGCAGGACGGACCCATCGAGGCATGGCTGTGGATCGGCCAGTCGTAGCTGGCGGCGAGCTGCCTCGCCGCGCCGCGGATCACTTCGGCCGGGTTGCCCCGCTCGGAGGTCACCTGCACCTGCGCGACCGGGGTCGCGCGCACATGCTCCCAGAGCCGCGCCTGGTCGGGCAGGCCCGCCCAGGCGGACCAGCGCACGCGGAGGGCGCGCGCCGCCTTGATCGCGGCCCACTCGGTCTCGGCGACCACGCCGACATAGCTGCCCTCGCGCACGACCTTCACCACGCCGGGGATGCCCTGGACGGAGGCCTCGTCCACCGCCTCGACGGTCGCGCCGAGCGCGGGCGGGAACACCGTGCGCCCGTGCAGCATGCCCTCGCGCCGAACGTCGTAGACGTAGCGGAACCGGCCGAACACTTTGTCGGGGATGTCGACGCGCGGCACCGCGCGGCCGACGATCCGGCGCGCCTCGGGCGGCTTGATGGGCGCGTTCGCGTCCACCTTCAGCGCGAGCGCCCGCCCGCCGACGAGCTCGGCGTAGCCCACGCGCCCGCCCGGACCGATCACCATGCCCTCCTCGACGCGCAAGGCGGCCGGCTCGGCGCCCAGCCGCTCGGCGGCGAGACGGATCAGCTCGCGCCGCGCGGTCGCGCAGGCTGCGCGCAGCTGCACGCCGCCGTTCTGGATCGAGAGCGAACCGTAGGTCGGCCCCTGGTCCGGCGTCAGCGCCGTGTCGCCCTCCACCACGCTGATGCGCGCCATCGGCACGTCGAGCTCCTCGGCGGCGATCTGCATGAACCCCGTGCGCACGCCGGTGCCGAGATCGACCTTGCCGACATGCACGGTCACGCCGCCCCGGGCGTCGATCGAGAGGAAGGCGGCAACCTCGTCGGTGGCGACCGGCTTCTCGGTCCAGGCCGCGGCATCGCGCGGCCGGAGCCCGACCGCGAAGGCGACGGTCAGCGCGCCGCCCGCCTTGAGGATCGAGCGGCGATCGAGCATCGCGTCCATCTCTCCCCCTCCTCCTCAGCCCCGGGCCGCGCGCAGCACGGCCGCGATCACGCGCGGCTGGGTGCCGCAGCGGCAGATCACGCCGGCGAGCTCCTCGCGGATCTGCGCCTCGGTGGGCTGCGGATTCCTCGCCAGCAGCGCCGCCGAGGTCATGATCATGCCGGGCAGGCAATAGCCGCACTGCACCGCCTGCATCTCGATGAACGCCGTCTGCACCGGGTGCGGCCGCTCCGGCGTGCCGAGCCCCTCGAGCGTGACCAACTTCCGCCCGCGCGCCTGCACGGCCGGGAACTGGCAGGAGCGCACCGCCTCGCCGTCGATCTGCACCGTGCAGGCGCCGCATTGCGCCAGCCCGCAGCCGAAATGCAGCCCCGTCAGGCCGAGCTCGCCGCGCAAGGCGTAGAGCAGCGGCATCTCCGGATCCTCGGCCCGCAGCGTGACCGCGCGGCCGTTCACCGTCGTCTCGATGGTCTCGCTCATCGTTCCCTCCACATCCGCCCTCCGCTCCCCGGGGCGGCTTCGTCCGACTTTCCTCCCGCCGTGCCGCCGCCGCAACAGGGGCGGCGGTCACAGCGGCGCGCGCGGCGCGGCGGATCCCCGCTTGTCTCCCGGGCGCCTCTGTTGCTCCAATCGTGGCCCTTGCCGATCAACCGCGCCGCAGGAGCGGATTGCCGCCATGGACCAGGAGACGCTCGCGCGCCTGCGCGCCCGCTATGGCGACGCCAGGCCCGGCGAGGTGTTCGATCCGCACTTCGCCGAGATCGCGCGCGCGCAGTTCGCCGAGGGCGGGCGGCGGCGCTGGCCCTTCGAGGGGCCGGCCACGCTGCTCGATGCCCCGCTCGACGAGAGCGCAGCGCAGAAGCCCGATCTCGGCGGGCTCGACCTCGCGCTGATCGGCGTGCCGATGGATCTCGGCGTGACCAACCGCGCTGGCGCGCGCCTCGGGCCCCGCGCGGTGCGCGCGGTCGAGCGCATCGGCCCCTATGAGCCGGTGCTCGACCTGGTGCCGCTGAGTCGCGGCCGGATCGCCGATATCGGCGACGTGCCGATGCCGACGCGCTACGCGCTCGAGCGCTGCCACGAGGCGATCGAGGCCTTCGTGGCGCGCGTGCACGGGGCGGGCGCCCGCCCGTTGCTGGTCGGCGGCGACCATTCGATCACCCTGCCGGTCCTGCGCGCGCTCGGCCGCGATCGCCCGCTCGGCCTCGTGCACATCGATGCGCATGCCGACACCGCGGGGATGCAGGAGGGCACCAAGTTCCACCACGGCGGGCCGTTCCGCGAGGCGGTGCTGGCGGGCGTGCTCGACCCGGCGCGCACGATCCAGATCGGCATCCGCGGCGGCGCCGGCTGGCTCTGGGAGTTCTCCTACGACGCCGGCATGACCGTGATCCCGATGCACGAGGTGGAGCGTCTGGGCATCCCCGCCGTGATCGCCAGGGCGCGCGAGGTGGTCGGCGACGGCCCGGCCTACCTCTCCTTCGACATCGACGCGCTCGACCCCGCCTTCGCACCCGGCACCGGCACGCCCGAGGCGGGCGGCCTGACCACGCGCGAGGCGATCGCGCTCCTGCGCGGGCTCGCCGGGCTGGACATCGTCGCCGGCGACGTCGTCGAGGTCGCGCCGCAATACGACCCGACCACGGTCACGGCCCAGGCGGGGGCGCAGATGCTGTTCCAGATTCTCTGCCTGATGGTGCTGGCGCCGAGCTGGCGCCCGCGCGCAGGCGCGGGCCCCGGGCGCTGATCGCGCTTGCGCCGTGCCGGCGACCGGCTAGCCTTGCACGGCCGGGGAAGCGGCCGGACCGCTCCGTGCGGTCCGGCCAGAAGAGGGAGAGGTGCATGATCGCTCGTCTGGGTGGCGCCCTGCTTGCCGCCGTCCTGGCCCTCGGCGCGGCCGATCCGGCGGCGGCGCAGCAGCGCCAGGTGCGCATCGCGACCGAAGGCGCCTACGCGCCGTGGAACTTCACCGGCCCGGGCGGCCAGCTCGAAGGCTTCGAGATCGACCTTGCCAACGACCTCTGCCGGCGCATGAACGCGCGCTGCACCATCGTCGCGCAGGACTGGGACGGCATCATCCCCGGCCTCACCGCCGGCCGCTACGACGCGATCATGGCGGGCATGAACATCACCGACCGGCGGCTCGAGGTCATCAACTTCTCCCGCCCCTATGCCGCCGGGCCGCACGCCTTCGCGGTGATGCCGAACTCGCCGCTGCGCGCCATGCCGGGCACCGGCCGGACCTTCAGCCTTGCCACGCAGGAGGCCGAGCTCGTCGCGATCCTGAACCAGATCAAGCCGCTGCTGCGTGGCCGTACCATCGGCGTGCAGACGGCGACCACGAACTCGGCGTTCCTGACGCAGTATTTCGGCGATGCGGGCGCCACCATCCGCGAATACCGCACCACCGAGGAGCACGACCTCGACATCGCCGCCGGCCGGCTCGATGCGATCTTCGCCGCCGTCACCGCGATCACCGCGACCGCGGAGAAGCCCGAGTTCCGCGGGCTCGCGCCGGCGGGTCCGCTGATGAGCGGCGGCATCCTCGGCCGCGGCGTGGCGGTGGGGCTGCGCAAGGCCGACGCCGACCTCAAGGCCGCGTTCGACGCCGCGATCGAGGCCGCGCTGAAGGACGGGACGATCAGCCGGCTCTCCGAGAAGTGGTTCAAGACCGACATCGCGCCGCGCTCGTGACGACGGGCGGGGGTGCGCTCGGCACTCCCGCCTGAGCGCGCGCCATGCCGGCATGGCTCGTCGCGTACTGGGAGCTGATGGGGTTCGGCCCGCGCGGCTGGGGCGCGCTGATGCTCCAGGCCGCGGCGATGACGGTCGCGGTCTCGTCCTCGGGCTTCGCGCTCGGCGCGCTCTTCGGCGCGCTCGCCGCCTGGGGACGGCTCTCGGGACACCGCATCGCCGCCGCGATCGCCACGACCTACACCACCGTGATCCGCGGCATTCCCGAACTTCTGGTGATCTATCTCGTCTTCTTCGGCGGTGCCGCCGCGCTCGGCTGGTTCCACCGCCTGTTCTGGGGCGGCGAGGGCTTCGTCTCGCTGCCCGCCTTCGTCGCCGGCTTCGTCGCGGTCGGCATCTCGAACGGCGCCTACCAGGCGGAGGTGTTCCGCGGCGCCCATGCGGCGGTCGCGCGCGGCGAGATCGAGGCCGCGCGCGCGGTAGGCATGCCGCGGTGGCTGATCGCGCGGCGCATCGTCGCGCCGCAGGTGCTGCGCTTCGCCCTGCCGGGCCTGGGCAATTGCTGGCAGCTCTGCCTGAAGGAGTCGGCGCTGATCTCGGTCACCGGCCTCGTCGAGCTCCTGCGCCAATCCTTCATCGGCGGCCGCTCGACGCGCGACTTCTTCTCCTTCCTCCTCACGGGCGCAGCGCTCTACCTCGTCATCACCACGCTCTCCTCGGGACTGTTCGCGCTCGCCGAGCGGCGCGCGATGCGGGGCCTGCGGAGGGCGTGATGGATCTCGCCTTCCTCGCCGACTGCTTCCTGCGCATCGTGCCCGGCATCCCGATGACGCTGGCCCTGACCGCGCTCTCGGTCTCGGTCGGGCTCGTCTTCGCCTGCCTGCTCGCCGCCATGCGGCTCTCCGGCAACACGCTGCTGGACTGGCCGGCACGGCTCCACGTGTTCGTCTTCCGCGGCACACCGCTCGCGATCCAGATGTTCCTGATCTATTTCGGCCTCGCGCAGTTCGAGGTCGTGCGGACCTCCGTGCTCTGGCCCTATCTGCGCGAACCCTTCTGGTGCGCCTTCGGCGCGCTGATGCTGAACACGGCCGCCTACGGCAGCGAGATCGTGCGCGGCGGCCTGCTCGCGGTCCCCTGCGGCGAGGTGGAGGCGGCGCGCGCCTGCGGCATGTCGGGGTTCCTGCTGTTCCGCCGCATCGTCGCACCGATCGCGCTGCGCCGGGCGCTGCCAGGCTACGGCAACGAGATCATCCTGATGGTGAAGGCGACCTCGCTCGCCTCGATGGTGACGCTGGTCGAGGTGACGGGGCTGGCCGCGCGCATCATCTCGACGACCTACCGCGTGTTCGAGGCCTTCGCGGTCGCGGCCGCGATCTATCTCGCGATCAACTTCGCGATCGCGCGCGCGGTCGCCGCCCTGGAGTGGTGGCTTTCGCCGCACCTGCGCGGCGCCCCGCCGCCCGCCCCCGATCTGAGGCTCGCGCATTGACCGCCGCCCCGCCCGCGCTCGAGCTGCGCGGCATCGTCAAGCGCTTCGGCGCGCTCGAGGTGCTGCGCGGCATCTCGCTCGCCGCCGCCGAGGGGGAGGTGATCGCGCTGCTCGGCGCCTCGGGCTCGGGCAAGTCGACGCTGCTCCGCTGCATCAACTGCCTGGAGATCCCGGATGCGGGCGAGGTGATCGTCGCCGGCGAGGCGATCGTCTTCCGCCCTGCGCGCGGCGGGCGGGTTCCCGCGGATCGGCGGCAGGTGGACCGCATCCGCGCCTCGCTCGGCTTCGTCTTCCAGAGCTTCAATCTCTGGAGCCACATGACCGTGCTCGAGAACGTGATCGAGGCGCCGGTGCACGTGCAGAAGCGCCCGCGCGCCGAGGCGATCGCCGAGGCGGAGGCGCTGCTCGCCAAGGTCGGCATCGCCGAGAAGCGCCACCACTACCCCGCGCATCTCTCCGGCGGGCAGCAGCAGCGCGCGGCGATCGCGCGCGCGCTGGCGATGCATCCGCGCGTGCTGCTGTTCGACGAGCCGACCTCGGCGCTCGATCCCGAACTCGTCGGCGAGGTGCTGCGCGTGATCCGCGGCCTCGCCGCCGAGGGCCGCACCATGCTGCTGGTGACGCACGAGATGGGCTTCGCCCGCGACGTCGCCTCGCGGCTGGTGTTTCTCGATCAGGGGCGGATCGAGTGCGAGGGCCCGCCCGCCGCGCTGTTCGCCGAACCGCCGAGCGAGCGCTTCCGCGCCTTCGTGGCGCGCCACCGGGAGGAGGAGCGGCTGCGCGGCGCGGGATAGCCGCCTACTCGACCCGCGCGCCGGAGATCCGCACCGCCTCGCGCCACATCGGCCGTTCGCGCTCGGCCCGCGCGGCCGCCTCCTCGGGCGTCGACCACGCCATGAAGGCGCCGTTGTCGAGGAAACGCTTGCGCATCGCCTCCTCCTCGCTGATCTGCTTCAGCGCCGCGTTCAGCCGCTGCACGATCGCGGGCGGCGTGCGCGGCGGGAAGAAGAAGCTCTGCCACGAGGTGACGACGAAGTCGGGCACGCCGCCCTCGGCCATGGTCGGCACGTCCGGCATGGTCGGGAAACGTTCCGCGGAGGTGACCGCGAGCGCGCGCATCTTGCCGTCGCGGATCACCGGCACGTAGCTCGTCAGGTTGTCGAGCGCGAAGTCGAGCTGCCCGCCCAGCATCACCGGGATCGCCTGGGCAGCGCCGCGGAACGGCACATGCGTGCCCTGGATGCCGACGCGCGTGCAGAACAGGGCTCCGGAGAGGTGCGGCGTGGTGCCGACACCGGGCGAGCCGTAGGTGATGCCGTTCGGACGCGCCTTGGCCCAGGCGATGAATTCCTGGAGCGTCTTCGACGGGTTGTGCTCGGCCGGCACGACCGCGCAGTTCGGCAGCTCCCACGCCACGCCGACCAGCATCAGCGTGGTCGGGTCGTAGGGCAGGCGCGCGTAGAGATAGGGGTTGATCGAGAGATGCGCGACCGCGGCGATGCCGATCGTGTAGCCGTCCGGCTCGGCCTTCGCGACCGCATCGACGCCGATATTGCCGCCGGCACCCGGGCGGTTCTCCACCACGACGCTCTGGCCGAGCAGCGTCTGCAGCCGCTCGGCGTAGAAGCGCACCAGCACGTCGGTCGAGCCGCCGGGCGGCCAGGGGACGACGATGCGCACGGTGCGCGCGGGCCATCCCTGCGCGATCGCCGGGCGCACGAGGGGCGCGGCGGCCAGCGCGGCAGGCATGGCGAGCAGGGAACGGCGGCGCAGCATGGCGGATCCTCCCGAAGCGGTTCTCGTTGCCTGCCAGCATTCCACCGCGCGCCCGCGGCGGGAAGAGGGCGGCGTCAGCCGGAGGCCGGCGGCCGCACCTGCATGCCGACCCAGGCGAGGAACGCAGCGTCGCCGGCCACGGCCGGCAGGGCGACGATGCAGGGCAGCTCGTAGGAGGAGAGCGCCCGCACGCGGCGGGCGAGCTCGTCGAAACGCGCGGCGGTGGTCTTGGCGATCAGCGCCTGCTCCGGCTCCTCGGCGACCGCGCCCTGCCAACGGTAGATCGCGGTGTGGGGCGCAGGCAGGTTGACGCAGGCCGCCAGCCCCTCCTCGACCAGCGCCCGGCCGATGCGCCCCGCCTCCGCGGCATCCGCTGCCGTCACGTAGACGAACAGGACCTCCTCGCCGTCCGCCATCCGCGCCTCCCGGTCAGGCGGCGAGCGCCTGCCGCACCGCCGCCAGCGCCGCTTCCGCCTTCGCCCCGTCCGGTCCGCCCGCCTGCGCCATGTCGGGCCGCCCGCCGCCGCCCTTGCCGCCGACCGCGGCGGCCGCCGCCTTCACCAGCTCGACCGCCGAGAACCGTCCCGAGAGGTCGGGCGTGACGCTGACCACGATCGAAGCCTTGCCGTCCATCGGCGAGACCAGCGCGACCACGCCGGAGCCGATGCCCTTGCGGATCTCGTCGGCGAGCGACTTGAGGTCGCGCGCCGGCACCTCGACCACGCGCGCGGCGAGCTTCACCCCGCCCACCTCCTCGAAGGCCGGCGTCGCACCCGCGCCGCCGGTGGCGAGGCGGCGGCGCAGCTCCGCGACCTCGCGTTCCAGGCGGCGCCGCTCCTCCACCAGCGCCTCGACGCGCGCCGGCACCTCGGCCGGCGGCGCCTTCAGCGCGGCCGCGATCGCGCCGAGCGCACGCTCCATCGCCGCCACCTGCTTCAGCGCCGCCGCGCCCGCGACCGCCTCGACGCGCCGCACCCCGGCGGAGACCGCGCCCTCGGAGAGGATCTTGAACAGGCCGATCTCGCCGGTGGCGCGCACATGGGTGCCGCCGCAGAGCTCGACCGAGTACTGGCCGCCGCGATCCGTCGCCGCCTCGTCCGCCCCCATCGCGACGACGCGCACCTCCTCGCCGTACTTCTCGCCGAACAGCGCGATCGCGCCCTGCCTGACCGCCTCCTCGGGCGTCATAAGCCGCGTCACCACCGGCGCGTTCTCGCGCACGCGCGCGTTCACCTCGGCCTCGACCGCGGCAAGCTCCTCCGGCTCGATCGCCTTGGGGTGGCTGATATCGAAACGCAGCCGGTCGGGGGCGACGAGCGAGCCCTTCTGCGCGACATGCCTGCCGAGGCGCCGGCGCAGCGCCTCGTGCAGCAGATGCGTGGCACTGTGATGCGCGCGGATCGCGGCGCGCCGCGCGTGATCGACCTCGGCCACCACCGCCGCACCGACCCGCGCGATTCCCTGCTTCACCGTGCCGAGATGCACGTGCAGGTCGCCGAGCTTCTTCTGCGTGTCGCGGACCTCGATCACCAGCCCGTCGCCCGAGCGGATCGTGCCGGCATCGCCGACCTGGCCGCCCGCCTCGCCGTAGAACGGCGTCTGGTTGAGCAGGACCGCGACCTCGTCGCCGCCGCGCGCCTCCCGCACCGGCTGGCCGTTGACGACGATGGCGCGGATCTCGGCCTCGGCCGTCTCGGTCGCGTAGCCCAGGAACTCCGTCGCACCGGTCCTCTCGCGCAGGTCGAACCACACCGCCTCGGTCGCCGCCTCGCCCGAGCCGGCCCAGGCGGCGCGGGCGCGCGCGCGCTGCGCCGCCATCGCGGCCTGGAACCCCTCCACATCGACCAGGCGGCCTTCCGCCTTCAGCGCGTCCTGCGTCAGGTCGAGCGGGAAGCCGTAGGTGTCGTAGAGCCTGAAGGCGACCTCGCCCGGCAGGGGCTGCTTGTGGCCGAGCTTCGCGGTCTCCTCGGCGAGGAGGTGCAGGCCGCGGTCGAGCATGGCGCGGAAGCGGCTCTCCTCGGTGCGCAGCGTCTCGGTGATCAGCGCCTCGGCGCGGCCGAGTTCCGGATAGGCGACCCCCATCTGGCGGATCAGCGCCGGAACGAGGCGCCACATCACCGGCTCCGTCGCGCCCATCAGATGGGCATGGCGCATCGCCCGCCGCATGATCCGGCGCAGCACGTAGCCGCGCCCCTCGTTCGAGGGCAGCACGCCGTCGGCGATCAGGAAGCACGAGGCGCGCAGATGGTCCGCCATCACGCGATGGCTGACGCGGTGCGGCCCGTCCGGATCGGTGCCCGTGGCCTCGGCCGAGGCGAGGATCAGCGCGCGCAGCGTATCGGTGTCGTAGTTGTCGTGCTTGCCCTGGAGGATCGCGGCGATGCGCTCGAGCCCCATGCCGGTGTCGATCGAAGGCTTCGGCAGGTCGATCCGCCGCCCGTCGGGCAGCTGTTCGAACTGCATGAAGACCAGGTTCCAGATCTCGATGAAGCGGTCGCCGTCCGCCTCGGCGCTGCCGGGCGGGCCGCCGGGGATGCCGGGGCCGTGATCGTAGAAGATCTCGCTGCACGGCCCGCACGGCCCCGTGTCGCCCATCGCCCAGAAATTGTCGGAGGTGGCGATGCGGATGATCCGGTCCTCCGGCAGCCCGGCGATCCTCGCCCAGGCGGAAGCCGCATGGTCGTCGTCGTGGTAGACGGTGACGAGCAGCCGCTCCTTCGGCAGGCCGTACTCCTTCGTCACCAGCGTCCACGCGAGCTCGATCGCGAGATCCTTGAAGTAGTCTCCGAAGGAGAAGTTACCCAGCATCTCGAAGAACGTGTGGTGCCGAGCAGTATAGCCGACGTTCTCGAGGTCGTTGTGCTTGCCGCCTGCACGCACGCATTTCTGCGCGGTTGCCGCGCGTCTGTAGGGGCGATGCTCAAGCCCGGTGAAGACGTTCTTGAACTGCACCATCCCCGCATTTGTGAACATCAGCGTGGGGTCGTTGCGTGGCACGAGCGGGGAGGACTCCACCACCGTGTGGCCGTGGCGGCGGAAGAAGTCGAGGAAGGCGGCGCGGATGTCGTTGCTGCTGGGCATGGCAGGTACATAACGCCGGGGGGCGGGAGCCGAAAGTGGGTCGCCCCGGCGCTCCCGGCCCCCTGGCCGCACCATCCCGGGCTTCGCGTGCGGGAGGGCGGCGGGCAGCGACCGCCGCGCGGAGCAGGGCCGGGCGGGCCCGCTGCGGATGAGACCGGACGGGGCGCCGCCCGCCCCGGCGGGTCAGGCGTACTGCACGCTCTGGGCCGCGAGCGGGTCCTCGCCCAGCATGTAGCTGCGGCAGAAGATGCAGTGGAACGTGCGCAGGCTCGGCATCTCCTGCAGCGCCGCCTTCACCGCATCCTTGAGCGGCATACCGAGGAACACGTTCCAGCGGTTGCGCACGGTCAGGATGCTGCCACCCCAATCGGCCATCAGCTCCTGGAGGGTGGCCGACTGCGCCGAGGGATCGGCCGCGAGCAGGTTCTTGAACTTGTCGGTGCGCTGGAAGTCGCGGGTCTGCACGACGCGCGCGACCTGATCGTAGGTCTCAACCACCTCCCTGCCGGACGCGCCCGCATGCGCGCCCTGATACTTGCTGAGGAGATAGTTCAGGCACTTCTGGCCGCCCGATATGATCTCGACCGGGCGTGCCTTCGAGAGCTTCTTCGCGATCTCGAAGATGCCCGGATCGTTCAGCGCCGCCCCGTGCTGGCCGTAGAAGACGATCCTGATGCCCGCCGGCACGGTGAAAGTGCGGTTCTCGCGGATGTAGCCGCCGTGGGCGGAGATCAGGCAATCCGTCGAGTTGGTCGCCGATTTGAAGAGATAGAAGTAACCGCCGCCGATGGGCGTCGCGCCCGCTGGAGTCTTCTTCGCCATCGTGCCCCTGTCCTCTTTGCCAGCCTGCGCCGCAAGGCTTCCCGTGCAGTCCGCGAACCGGATCAGAAGACCGCGGAGAATCTGTTACCGACCTTCCTCAGACCGGTCAACGCGGCGGGGCCGTCGCGACCCAGCGATGCGGCGGGCGGTGTCCGCCGCGGGATGCCGGGCCGGCTGCGGCGGCGCAGCCGCCGGGCTCAACGCCGATACGGGCTCGGCAGGAGCGCCCGCAGCGGCGTCGCACCCTGACCCGGCAGGACGACGCGGGCATCCGGCGCATAGTCGAGAAGGAGCTCGCGGCAGAGCCCGCAGGGCGGGACCACCTGCGGTCCCCCACCCTCGTCGGGGCGCGGGTGGCGCACCGCCGCCACCGCCTCGACCGTCTCGCCCGCCATGACCGCCGCGCCGAGCGCCACTGCCTCGGCGCAGACCGCCGCGCGGCCGACTGTGGCATCGAGGTTGACGGCGACGAAGACCCGGCCCGACCTGCCCCGCAGCGCCGCCCCCACGGTGTGGCGCCCATAGGCGTAGCGCACCCGCACGGCCGCGGCCGCCGCCTCGACCAGCGCCTGGTCGGCGGCCGAGAGCAGGTGTCTGACCCCCGCCTCGGCGGTCAATCCGCGGCCTCGGTCTCCTCGCTGCCCTGCGCCAGCAGGGCGTTCGCGACGATGCCGGCCTGGGCGCGGATCCGCTCCTCGATCTTGGCGGCGACCTCCGGGTGGTCGCGCAGGAAGGCCTTGGCGTTCTCGCGCCCCTGGCCGATCCGCTGGCTGTCGAAGCTGAACCAGGCGCCGGACTTCTCGACGATGCCGGCCTTCACGCCGAGATCGACCAGCTCGCCGGTCTTCGATATGCCCTCGCCGTAGGTGATGTCGAACTCGACCTGGCGGAAGGGCGGGGCAAGCTTGTTCTTCACCACCTTCACGCGCGTCTGGTTGCCGACCACCTCGTCGCGGTCCTTGATCGCGCCGATGCGGCGGATCTCCATGCGGATCGAGGCGTAGAACTTCAGCGCGTTGCCGCCCGTGGTGGTCTCCGGGTTGCCGAACATCACGCCGATCTTGAGCCGGATCTGGTTGAGGAAGATCAGCGTGGTGCGGCTGCGGGACACGCTTCCCGTGAGCTTGCGCAGCGCCTGGCTCATCAGCCGCGCGTGCAGCCCGACATGGGAGTCGCCCATCTCGCCCTCGAGCTCGGCGCGCGGCACCAGCGCGGCGACGCTGTCCACCACCAGCACGTCGATCGCGCCGGAACGGACCAGCGTGTCGGCGATCTCGAGCGCCTGCTCGCCCGAATCGGGCTGGCTGATCAGCAGGTTGTCCACGTCGACGCCGAGCTTGCGGGCATAGACCGGATCGAGCGCATGCTCGGCATCGATGAAGGCCGCCGTGCCGCCGCGCTTCTGCGCCTCGGCCACGCAGTGCAGCGCGAGCGTGGTCTTGCCCGAACTCTCCGGCCCGTAGATCTCGATGATCCGCCCGCGCGGAATGCCGCCGATGCCGAGGGCCAGATCGAGCCCGAGCGAGCCGGTCGGGATCACCTCGATCGCCTCGGTCTGGTCGCGCCCGCCCATGCGCATCACCGAGCCCTTGCCGAAGGCCCGCTCGATCTGCTGGAGCGCCTGGTCGAGCGCCTTGTTCTTGTCCATGGTCCGCCTCTGTCCAATCCTGCCGGGCGCCCTCAACCTTCGGGCGATTCGAAGGGGCCGCGCGCTCGCGCCTCCCTTAGCACAGGCCCGGCCGGGCCGCTGCACCCGATCGCGTGCCGGCCGTGCACGCTTTGTTCTGAGCCGGGCGGCGGCGCCGGTGATCACAGACACGTGAGGCTTCGCCCGGAAACACGACCGCCGGGCCGCGGCAACGCATCCGAAACCCTTTCCTGCGCAAATCATCCTCGACGGACCTGACCGGTCCAGGGCGCACGACCCGGTTCCTCCCCACCGTGGCCGGCGCGGCAGCCCCCCATCGATGCTGCCACTCGGGGCGCGGCTTCGGCCGCGCCCCCTCTTTTCTCGGCACGATGACACCCCGGTGAGGGGCCTGTCCGTCTTGACCTCGCTCAACACGCCCGGGTGCCGCCCGGTGTCCCCTCGCGCCGGCAACCGCAGGAGGACACCATGCTGACCACCGCCATCTTTCCGGGCCGCTACGTCCAGGGTGAGGGCGCGCTCGAGGCGCTCGGCGAGGAGGTCGCCCGCTTCGGGTCGCGCGCCTTCGCGGTGATGGACCCCTTCGCGATGGACACGTTGCGGCCCAGGATCGAGACCGGCCTGGGCGAGGCCATCGCGCTGACCGCGGAGCGCTTCGGCGGCGAGTGCAGCGACGAGGAGATCGCGCGGCTCGCCGAGGCCGCCTCGGCCGCCGAGGTGATCGTCGGCATCGGCGGCGGCAAGGCGCTCGACACCGCCAAGGCGGTCGCCCACGGCCTGCGCAGGCCGGTCGCGATCGTGCCGACGATCGCCTCGACGGATGCGCCCTGCTCCGCCCTCTCGGTGATCTACACCCCCGAAGGCGCGTTCAAGCGCTACCTCGTGCTGCCGCAGAACCCCGCGGTCGTGCTCGTGGATACCGGCGTGATCGCGCGCGCGCCGGTACGCTTCCTGGTCGCCGGCATGGGCGATGCGCTCTCAACCTGGTTCGAGGCCGAGGACTGCCGCGTCAAGCGCGGCGCGAACATGACCGGCAGGCTCGGGCCGATGACGGCTTATGCGCTCGCCCGGCTCTGCTACGACACGCTGCTGCAGTATGGCGTGCTCGCCAAGGCCGCCTGCGCGCAGCAGGTGGTGACACCCGCGCTGGAACATGTCGTCGAGGCGAACACGCTGCTCTCCGGCCTCGGCTTCGAGAGCGGAGGGCTCGCCGCCGCGCATGCGATCCACAACGGGCTCACCGTGCTCGACGAGACGCACGACTACTGGCACGGCGAGAAGGTGGCGATCGGCACGCTCGCGCTGCTCATGCTGGCTGACCGCCCGCCGGCGCTGATCGACGAGGTGTTCGGCTTCTGCGAACGCGTCGGCCTGCCGACCACGCTCGCCGCGATCGGGCTCGGCGGCGTGGACGACGCGGCGCTGATGCGGGTGGCCGAGCGCGCCTGCGCGGAGGGCGAGACGATCTGGAACACGCCGCACGAGGTGAGCCCGCGCCGCGTCGTGGCGGCGCTGCGCGCGGTGGATGCGGAGGGAACGCGGCGGGCGAAGGCAATGCCGCGCGCGGCGGAGTAGCCGGGGCGAGGCTACCGCCCCCGCCCGCCGTCTTCGCCACGCGGCGGGCGATGGAGCCCCCCCGCCGGCGCTCCACCCCGCCCGAGCCGCACGGGACCGCGCCGCACCAGCCCGACGACGATCGCGATCCAGACCGCGGCCGTCACCGCCGCGAGCACGGCGGCGATCGGCCGCGAGACGAAGAACGCGAGGCTGCCGTCGCCCTTCATCATCGTCGTCATGAAGTGCTTCTCGAACTGGTCGCCCAGCACGATGCCCAGGATCGCGGGTGCCACCGGGACGTCGTTCTCCTCCATCAGCCAGGCGAGGATTCCCATCACCGCCATGACCACGAGCGCGAAGGGGTTGTTGTCGATCGCGAACGAGCCGACCATGCAGAACAGCAGGATCAGGGGCGTCAGCACCGGCCGGGGCACCAGCAGGACCTTGGCGCAGAGCCGGATCGCGACCACCCCGATCGGGACCATCACGATGTTGGCGATCACGAAGGCGAGGAACAGCGCGCCGATCTGCTCGGGATTGAACAGGAACACGTCCGGCCCGGGCTGGATGCCCTTCATCAGCAGCAGCCCGATCACGATCGCGGTGACGGAATCGCCCGGAATGCCGAACACCAGCGCCGGCACCCAGGCGCCGGCGATCGCGGCGTTGTTGGCCGCCCCCGCGTCCACGAGCCCCTCCTCGGACCCCTTGCCGAACCGGTCGGGGTCCCTCGAGAACCGCTTGCCGACCGCATAGCTGATCCAGGCGGCGATGTCGGCCCCGGCGCCGGGCAGGATGCCGATCGCGGTGCCGATCACGTTGCCGCGCATCAGGTTCACCGGATGGCGGCGCACCACGCCGCCCGTGCCGCGCAGGATGCTGCCGAGGCGGCGCACCTGCACCTCGGCGGCGTTGCGGATCGTCGGCAGGTTGCGCAGGATCTCGCTGATCGCGAACATCCCGACCATCGCCGGGATGAACGACACGCCCGACAGCAGGCTGCTGATCCCGCCGGTGAAGCGCGGATGGCCCGCGGTCACGTCCTGGCCGATCGTGGCGATGAACAGGCCGACCAGCAGGCTCACCGCGCCCTTCAGGGGATCGCGCCCGGCCACCATCACCGCGCAGGAGAGGCCGAGGGCGACCAGCCAGAAATACTCCATGCCGGAGAACCTGAGCGCGATCTCGGCAAGCCGCGGCGCGAGCAGGATCAGGACGGCCGTGCCGAACAGCCCGCCGATCGCCGAGGTCACGAGGCAGATGCCGAGCGCAAGTTCCGGCCTGCCCTGCCGCGTGAGCTGGTAGGCATCGTCCACATAGGCGGCCGAGGCCGGCGTGCCGGGGATGCGCATCAGCGCGCCGGGGATGTCGCCGGCGAAGATCGCCATCGCGGTCGTCATCACCACCGCGGTCAGCGCCGCCACCGGCTCGAGGAAGAAGCTCACCGGCACGAGCAGCGCCACCGCCATGGTGGCCGAGAGCCCCGGCATCGCGCCGACGAACAGCCCGAACATCGCCGCGGCGATGCCGACCATCACCGTCTGCGGCTGCATCAGCAGCGCCAGCGCCTGCGGCAGCGCCTCGATCACAGCGCGTACCGGAGCCCGGCCAGCAGCCCGAGCGGCAGCGGCACGCGCAGCCACTCGGCGAACATCAGATGGATTGCCAGCGGCCCGAGCGCGGCGGTGGCGAGGGCGAGCCGCCAGGAGGCGCCGAAACGGCGCGTCAGGACCAGCAGGATCGCCGCGGCGGTCGGGATGAAGCCGAGACGTTCCGCCACCAGCAGATAGGCCGCGACCGCGCCGAGCACCAGCAGGGCATCCAGCCGCGCGCGCGGATCGGTGATCAGCGGGCCGGGATCGACCCAGCGCGCGCCGCCCCCTGTCCGCGCATGGCGCAGGAACAGCCCCAGCGCGCAGAGCACGAAGCCGCCCGCGATCGCGGTCGGGAACAGCGAGGGGCCGAAGTTCTGCCCGGGCACGCCCGGGAAGCCCTGCGCGACCGCCGCGATCGCGGCCGCCGCGCCGAGCAGCACCATGCCCAGCGCGGCATCCGAGAGCCGCAAGACGCTACGACTTCGCCAGGCCGAGCGCCTTCATCACCCCGCCGAGGTCGCGGTCCGACTTCTCGACGAAGGCGGCGAGCTCGGCCGCCGGCATCGGGTTCAATCCGAAGCCGCGCGCATCCATCGCCTTCTTCCACTCCTCGCTCGCCATCGCCTTCAGCGCCGCCTCTTCGAGACGCCTGGCGATCGGCGCCGGCATGCCCTTCGGCCCCATCACCGAGAGATAGGAGGCGAGCGTCCAGTCCGAGCCGATCGCCTCCTTCACCGTCGGGATGTCGGGGAAGGCGGGCACGCGCGCGGGCATCATCGCCGCGAGCGACCGCACGCGTCCCGCGCGCAGGAGCGTCGCTGCCTCCGGGATGCCGCAGGGGACGATGTGCACCCCGCCCGCGACGAGTTCGCGCAGCCCCGAGGCAGCGCCGTCCGAGGGGATCCAGGGCGCGGCGTCGGGCGGCAGCCCGACCGACTGCAGCAGCCCCGCGATCGCGAGGTGCCAGATGCCGCCCTGCCCGGTGCCCGAGGACTTGTACTTGCCCGGGTTCGCCCGGATGTCGTCGATCATGTCCTTGAGCGTCTTCCACGGGCTGTCGGCCGCCACCTGCACGCCCGCGGGCACCAGGTTCATCATCGCGATCGGCGTGTAGTCGCGCCAAGTGAGCCTGGTCAGCCCCTGCCAGTGCATCATGCCGATCTCGACGGTCACGGCGCCGATCGTGTAGCCGTCGGGTGCGGCCTCGGCGATCGCCGAGTGGCCGACCACGCCCGACCCGCCGGTGCGGTTCACGACCGTCACCGGCTGGCCGAGTTCGCGCTCGAGCAGGCTCGCGATCGTGCGGCTGTGGTAGTCGGTGCCGCCGCCTGCGCCCCAGGGCACGATGAACTGGATCGGCCGCGCGGGCCACTGCCCCTGCGCGAGCGCAGGCGCGGCGAGCGCGGTCGTGCCGGCCGCGGCGAGGCGGCCAAGAGTGCGGCGTGTCAGCATGCGGAACGTCTCCTCACCGTCGCGGGCGGCCGGCATTGCGCTGCCGGTCCTGACGGCGGCGATTGAACGCGGGCATCACGCCCAGCGTCAAGCGCGCGCGATCGCGCCCTGTTCCGGTATCGTGGCGCCGATGCGGGGGAATCGCGGATGACCGATCCGGTGGTCGAGGCCTTGCGGCGGGCGCAGCGCGACCTGCTCGACCTCTCCACGCGCAACCGGCTGCTGTCGCTGCCGAAGCGCAGCGCCGGGGTGGTGCCGATCGTCGGGGAGCGTTCGGCGGCGGTGTTCGCGCGCCTCGTCACCGAGGCCAGGGCGATGGGCTTCGCGCCCACCGAGGCCGAGCCCGATGCCGCGCCGGCGCCGCGCGGCCGGCGCCGTGCCGTCGCCGCGCCGGGGGCCGCCGCCACACCCGATCCGGACGACCTGATCCTCTCCGCGCCGCTCACCGCGACCGCGCTCGCCCGCGTGCTGACACGGATCGAGCGCGACGCGCGCAGCGTCCTGCAGGAGCAGGGGCTGAACATCCTCTCGCTCGGCCTGGGACAGCTCGTCTGGCGCGACCCCCGCACGCCCGAGACCGAACGACGCGCGCCGCTCCTGCTCGTGCCCTGCGCACTCGCCCGCGCGACCGCCCGCGACGCCTTCCGGGTGCGCTGGGACGGAGCCGAGATCGCCGGCAATCTCACCCTCGCGGCCATGCTCGCCGAGCAGTTCCGCCTTCGTCTGCCCGACCCGCCGGAGCTCGACGAGCGTGCCCCCGAGGCCTGGGCCGCAGTCGAGGCGTGGTTCGCCGCGGCGGCCGAGGCCGTGCAGCCGGCCGGGTTCCGCATCGAGCCGGACGGGATCACACTCGGATTGTTCTCGTTCGCGAAGTATCTGATGCATCGGGACCTCGAGCGCCCCGAGATCGCCGCGCACCCGCTCGTGCGGGCGCTGCTCGGCGCCGCGCCGCCGCCCTGCTTCGAGCCCTTCCCCGACGATGCCGAGATCGACGCGCTGATTCCGGTCGAGCGGCTCGACTTCGTGCTCGATTCCGACGGCAGCCAGACGCTGGCCGCCGAGGCGGTGCGCCGCGGCGCGTCGCTCGTGATCCAGGGCCCGCCGGGCACCGGCAAGAGCCAGGTGATCGCCAACCTGATCGCCCAGGCCGTCATGGACGGCAAGACGGTGCTGTTCGTCGCCGAGAAGCTCGCCGCACTCGAGGTGGTGCAGCGCCGGCTCGAGGGTGTCGGTCTCGGCCCGGCGTGCCTCGCGCTGCACAGCGAGGGGGCGACCCGGCGCGCGCTCCTCGCCGAGCTCGATGCGACGCTGAAGGCGCCCCGTCCGGCACCGCCCGACCGCGACCCGGTGATCCGCACGCTCGGCGCCCTGCGCGGCCGCCTCAACCGTCATGCCGCCGCCATGCACGCGCCGATCGGCGAGACCGGCTGGACCGCGTTCCGCGCGATCGGCGAGGTCGTGCGGCTGAAACAGGCAGGCGTGGCGCCTCCGGAGCTCAGGCTCGACGCGGCGGGCTGGAGCGCCGCACGGATCCTCGAGGCTGGCCGGCTCGTCCGTGACCTCGCCGCGACCGCGGCGCGGATGGGTCCGCCCGCCCGGCATCCCTGGCGCGGCGTGCGCGCGACCGCGCTCGTGCCGACCGAGCTCGACCGCATCCC
>NZ_VIKA01000170.1 GCF_006704265.1 Elioraea sp. Yellowstone
CTCGACAACCCGTTGGAATCACAACCCGCCGTGACCTCCCAACCCTCGTTCCCACCGCATTCCGAAACAGCCTCTGAAGTGCAGCGTCCTGCCTGTTGTCGGTGAAGGCCAGCAGCTTGCGCTTGTCGTCCGGCACGGCGCTACCCGGGCGGTTCAGCCACTCCAGCGCGCTGGAAACGATGAGCGTCGTGGCGGAGCTGCGACCCTCGGCGGACAGTCCAGCCAGCTTCGTGCGCTCGCTGGACTTCGACGCTGGCATCTCGTGGCAGCACGGACAGAAGCCCAGCTTCCCAGGCAGGAACCAGAACGGCCGCCCATCTGGCCGAACGGTTCCGTCGGCAGCCACGTGCATCCGTCTGGGGACCTGCTTGGCCCTGTTCGGTCTGAGCCGGACTACACCGCGTTGCTCCTCGAGCCACTCTTCGGGGTAGCTTTCGAGGTCCCCGGTGAACTTGTACTCCTCGTCGCCGTCTCCGACCGGCGTGAGATAGCCAGCCAGATCGTCGCCATCATCAGTGGCGAGCGGCGTATCGTCGATGTCGCGGGCCAAGAAAACCTGCTTGCCGTTGGTCTCCACCAAGGTGACAACATGATACTCGTGCCCACAGGACCGGCAGAAGCGGGTTGGATAAAGCCTCGCCTCTGGGTCAGCAGGGTCGTTGATCTGTCCCTCCAGGGAGACATTCCGTGGCGCCGGTCGAAGGGTGGTGTAGACCTCTCCCGATCCTGCAATGAAGCGATGGAGCTTGAAGGCGAGGAACGCGCGGTCGCCCGACCCGCCCCGGGCGGACTCCGGAAGGCTCACTCGGGTCAGGAAGGCTTCGAGCGCACCGGCACACTGCTCCTTTGGCAAGCCCGTCTCGGCCGCAAGCGCCTGGGCCGCCTCTCCAAACGGGATGGGCTTCTTGCGCCGCAGGACCTGACCATCCTCGAGCCCGAGTGACAATTCGGCCCAGACCGATAGCGGATGGCGGCGAAGCTCCGCGTCGGTGAGGGCGTCGGGCAGCGGCGCCCCCACCGCACTGCGCAGCAGCGGTCGGACGTCAGCCAGGGAAAGGCTGTCGTCCGTCGCGCGCCGAAGGCTCTCATCGATCACGGCCTCTGGCCCGATTGCGGTGCCGAAAAGTCGCGACGCGACCTCCGCCACGGTCCCCGCCCGAGACGCATCAGAGCCTTCGTTGACCATCGTCGCCGAGGTCCCGATGCAGATCGGTGGTGTCGGCCCGGCGCAGCGGTCCCGGAGCCGACGAACGAGGATCGCGACATCCGCACCCTGCCGGCCGCGATAGGTGTGCAACTCATCCAGGACGATGAACTCGATGCCGCTGGCGTTGGCGATGACCTGCCTGTCGAGATCGTCCTGCCGGGTCAGTAGAAGTTCGAGCATCATATAGTTTGAGAGGAGGATGTCGGGCGGATTGGCAGCAACCGCCTGGCGCTCCGCCTCCTTCTCCTGGCCTGTGTATCGCCGCACCGCAGGCCGCAGATGGTCAGGTAGATCGGCCTGGGCGACGAACTTCTCGACCTCCTTGATCTGACTGTTGGCGAGCGCGTTCATCGGGTAGACGATGATGGCTCTCGTGCGTCGCTCGTCCCCCTGCTTCCGCGCCCTGATGACAGCGTCGATGATCGGGACGAAGAAGCAGAGCGACTTGCCCGATCCGGTGCCGGTCGTCACCACAAAGCTCTGGCGTGCGCGCGCCTTCGCTATCGCCTGTGCTTGGTGAGCGTGAAACCGGAGGGGCTCGCCCTTTGCGCGGAACACCTGCGCCGTGAGCGGGTCGAGATCACCTGACGCGGCAAGGTCGTCGACGGTTGGCCCGGCCTCATAGTGCGGATTCAGTGACAGCAGCGCATCAGGCCAGAAGAAGCCGCTGTCGTACTGCCTGTCGATGGCGGCCTTGAGGTCAGGAGCGCGAACCTTCGAGAAGGAGCGGGAGAAGGTCGCATAGCTGTCGACGAGGCTACGATCGAGGTCAAACGCCTTCACTCCACGCTCCGTCGTATAGCCAAGGAGAAGATTGCCCGAGACAGGGAAGGCGCCGAGCAGACAGACGGTCGCCCTGGCGATACGCGGGGTCGGCCAAGAGGCTGCACATGCGCATAATCGTTGCCGGAGGCTATATTACGTTTTTTCGGTGTTCAACGCCGAGATGACGGGCGTAAGCGAGCCTTACGCCGCAACCATTTCAAGACAAAAGGGCGCGGCGCTGGAGGGGACTAACGGCGTTCCCGAACCAAAGGAGAGCGGGCGAGCAATACCGGCCAAGACATCATCTCGGGCTGCCTCCCCTCCAGAATCGCCACCACCACCTCCGGCGCCAGCAGCGTGAGCTTGAGCACCCGCCTGACATAGGCGCGGTCGACGCCCTCCGCGGCGGCGAGTTCGCGGATCGAGGCGTACCGCCCTTCCTCCAGCATGCGCCGCCACCGGAACGCGCGGGCCAGCGCCTTCACCAGCGCCGGATCGCCCTTGCTGGTGGCGACGCCCGCGCCAGCGTCGCCCACGGCCACCGGCGCCCCGTCCGGCCCGATGATCTGCTTCCGCCCGCCGCGGCGCCGGATGGTCAGCGGCACCACCACCGTCACGCTGGTCATGCCGCGATCGCCTCCCGCGGCAGATTCGCCGCCATGTCCCGCGCGAGGCCAGCCAGGCCTTCGAGGTTCAGCCGGATCTCCGCCCCGGCTTCGGTGACGGTAACGCGCTCGACCAGCAGCCGGACGATGCGCTGCTGCTCGGCGGGGAACAGCTCGTCCCACAGCGGCTCGAGCCGCGCGAGCGCCTCGCGCACCTTGGGCTCGGTCAGGTCCGTCGCCTCCGCGCGCGCCGCGCGCCAGGTGCCGACCACCACTTCCGGCTGGCGCAGCAAGGCACGGACCTGCGCCATCACCACCCCCTCGATCTCCCCGGCCGGCAGGCGGCGATACGGCGCGTCGTTGGCGCCGCCCTGCAGGACCGCCTGGCTGACGTAGTAGCGGTAGAGCCGCCCCTTCTTGCGGGTGAAGGTCGGCGACATCGCCCGCCCGTCCGGGCCGAACAGCAGGCCGCGCAGCAGCGCCGGCGGGCGGTCGCGGTTCTGCGCGGCGCGCCCGTGCGGGCTCTCGGCGAGGATCGCATGCACGCGGTCCCAGAGCTCGCGCGGGATGATCGCCTCGTGCTCGCCGGGATAGGACCGTCCCTTGTGCACCGCCTCGCCGATGTAGACGCGGTTGACCAGCAGCTTGTAGACTGTCCCCTTGTCGAAAGGCCGGCCGGTGCTCGTCACCAGCCCCTCCTCGCGCAGAATGGGCAGCAGCCTTGTGGCGGAGCCGAGCTCCGCGAATCCCTCGAACACGCGCCGCACCGTCGCGGCGCCGGCGTCGTCCACCACCAGCCTGCGGTTCTCGACCCGATAGCCGAGCGGCACCGGCCCGCCCATCCACATTCCCCGCGCGCGGGAGGCGGCGATCTTGTCGCGCACTCGCTCGCCGATCACCTCGCGCTCGAACTGCGCGAAGCTGAGCAGGATGTTCAGCGTCAGCCGGCCCATGCTGGTCGTCGTGTTGAACGACTGCGTGACCGAGACGAAGGTCACCGCATGCGTGTCGAAGGTCTCGACCAGCTTCGCGAAGTCCATCAGCGAGCGGCTGAGGCGGTCGATCTTGTAGACCACCACCACGTCGATGAGGCCGGCCTCGATGTCGGCGAGCAGGCGCTTGAGCGCCGGGCGATCGAGCGTGCCGCCCGAGACGCCGCCGTCATCGTAGCGGTCGTGCACCAGCACCCAGCCCTCGGCGCGCTGGCTGGCGATGAAGGCCTCGCAGGCCTCGCGCTGGGCATCGAGGGAGTTGAACGCCTGCTCCAGCCCCTCCTCGGTCGACTTCCGGGTGTAGACCGCGCAGCGGAGCTTGCGGACCTTCGCCGGCATTGCGGCGCCGTCGCGGCGGCTCATGACCCAGGCTTCCGCAGGCCGAAGAACACCCAGCCATTCCAGCGGGTGCCGGTGATGGCGCGGGCGATGGCGGAGAGCGACCGGTAGGGCCGGCCCTGCCACTCGTAGCCGTCGCGGGTGACGGTGACGATGTGCTCGACGCCCTGGTATTCGCGGATCAGCCGGGTGCCGGCGATCGGGCGCTGCTCGTGGCGGATGCGGCGGAGCGTGATGTTCCTGCCGTCGAGCTGCTCGCCGAGCGCCTCGAGGCGCTCCAGCGTCTCGCGCCTGAGGCCGCCATAGGCCAGCTCCTGGATGCGGTAGGCCAGCCGGCTTTCCAGGAAGCGCCGGTTGTAGGGCGGCGGCTCGGTGCCGAAGAGCCGGCGCCACTCGGCCTTGAGCTCCGCGATCGGCAGGCCGGGCAGCGCGGCGAGGCGCGCCGGCACGTCGGGCTTGGGGATGGCAGGGATGGTGGGGGTGGGCGCTGTTGCGGCGGCGGGTTGCTGCTGTTTCGCGCGGGTCATGCGTCTCCCTCTCTCTCGGGGTTCGCATGACGGCGCTGGGTGGGGACGAAGTGTAGGCGAGGCTCTCCCGCCGCCGCGGCCTCACGGGCGGCGTCCTCGGCAGCGCGGCTCCTGAGCCGCAGCAGGCCGCGGGCGAGGAGGTCGCAGACCTCGCGCAGGTGGGACGGGAGATGTTGATTGAGTATCGCGGCGCGATCGATCGGCACGGAACGGTGACCCTCCTGTTCCTGATCTACCGATCGACCGCGCTGATTTTCCCAAAGCGCGTCGGGACGTGTCGCGTCAGCTCGCCGCGCGGCGTGCCTCCGGCGCCACCATGTCCCAGAGCGGCTTGAGCTTGCGCTTCAGCGTGCTCTCGTCCGGCACCTTCTTTCCCTGCGCGGCGAACCATGCCTGCACGTGACGGATCAGTGCCGCCTGGCTCGGCGGCACGCCGTCGAAGAAGAGCAGCCGGCAGGTCTCGATCCAGAACGCATCCCAGTCGTGGATCGGCTGCGCGCCACGCGGACGTGCCGGAAGCTCCCGGATCGTCGGCTGTGCCAGCTGATGCGCGGCCTCGAACCGCTCGCGCTCGGCGTGCCGCACCACGAGATCCTTTCGCTCGACGTTCAGGTACGACCACTCCGCGCCGGGGGGCGCCACATGGACGTACTCCCCCTGCTTGACCGCGAACTGTCTGACCGCGTCCTCGCCTCTCCGCAGCACACGCGATGCATCAGCTCCGCGCAGGTCGAGCAGACCGGTCACGTACTTGGTTCCCTGCGGCAGGTGGCACAGCGATCCATCCGGTGAGGGCTCGATCAGGCCCTGCTCGATCTCGAGATCGACCACCTGGACGCTGAGGGTCAGATCGCCGGCGAACACGAAGGCCTCCAGGTCGACCAGGGTCATGCCCCAGCGCCGGCAGATCTCCTCCATGCGGTAGAACGGCTTGCGCAGACTGCTGACCGCCACGTTGCCCCTCACCGCATTCCCTGCGCGCGCATGCGCCGATAGGCCAGCACGACGCGGCCGAGATCGCGCTGCATGTCCGGCGGCAGACGCTGCGCCTGGACGAACAGCTCATCGAGCCGGATCCCGAGGATCGCGGCAGCGCGCTCGATCAGCTCGTCGCGCGGCGGCTTCTCGAGCTCGCGCTCGATGCGCGACCAGTAGGCCGGCGAGATGCCGAGCCGGGCCGAGAAGTCGTTGAGACCGATCCCGAGCGCGGTCCGCCTGGCGCGGACGGTCCGGCCGAAGCTCATCGCACTCCCTCCTGCACGAGGCCGTAGCGCGCGAGGCGCACGGCGATGAAGCGCTCCGAGACGCCGAAGTCGCCAGCAAGCGCGGCGATCACGCCGCTGACCACGTCCGCCGGGTTCTCGGCAGCGAGGATCGGGCTGCCGGGCCGCCCCTGGTGCGGCCCGCGCGCGAGGCGCAATCCCTCAGTGCGCGCATGGGCGAGCAGGCGCGTGTGGAGGGCGACGGGCGGCACCAGCAGCGCACCCATGAACTCATTGGCGCGCGCCTCCGCGCCGCGACCCGCACGGTGCAGCGACGCCGCGTCGCGCGCCACGCCGCGATAGGTGCTGTTGCAGGCGAGCGCCTGCGGCACGTCGAACAGGACGTGGCCGAGCTCGTGCGCCGCGGTGCTGAGGGCGAGGTCCGCGCGGCCCCTCGTGACCGCGCTGTTGATGGAGACCAGGGCGCAGTCCGGTTCGTCGGGATCGACGTCACACAGCCCGAACACTGGCGCGCCGGATTCGTCGTGCACCGGATGCGCGAGATCCCAGACCACCGCGACCTGCCGGCCATTGATTTCGACCAACGCGGTCTCGCGGATCAGGTCGTCCAGGGCGATCGCAGGCGTGTCGGCAGGCACGCCGATCTGCCGCCGCACCAGCAGGGCGAGGCGGCGGATCGCGGCTGCGTCCAGATGCCGCCGGGTCGTGTCCCGGGGAGTGGTGTAGCAGCTCGGCCGATCGCGATCTCCGGCGGGTGATGGCCGGTGTGTCAGGCGG
>NZ_VIKA01000171.1 GCF_006704265.1 Elioraea sp. Yellowstone
CGCCACCACCAGCGGCGGCGGCGCGGACGGAGCCGGCCAGGGCGCGAGCGGGGCGGGCGCGGCCGCGAGGCGCTCGGTCGGATCGCGGCCGGCCATGTTCCGTGCCTTACCCGAGTCTGTTAGCGTCACGAGGCGTGTCCCTGCGGGGCGCGCTGCTGCCGGTTCCGTCGCAAGATGCGGGACACGGATCACGGACAAGATGGCCTGCCTCCGGGAGCGTGTAAAGAAATGGCTGAACCGTCGCGACTGATCCACCGCAACCTGCGCGAGATACTGCCCGTCGCGGTTGCGGGCGACGGGCTCTGGATCACCGACCGCGAGGGGCGCCGCTACGCCGATGCCTGCGGCGGCGCCGCGGTCTCCTGCCTCGGCCACGCGCATCCGGCGATCGTCGCGGCGGTGCGCGACCAGGTCGGCCGGCTGGAATACGCGCATACCGGGTTCTTCTCCTCCGAACCCGCCGAGGCGCTCGCCGCGACGCTGCTCGACGGCGCGCCCGCCGGGCTCTCGCACGCCTACATCGTCTCCGGCGGGTCGGAGGCGGTGGAGGCGGCGCTCAAGATCGCGCGCCAGTACTTCGTCGAGATCGGCGAACCCGCGCGTGCGCGCTTCGTCGCGCGCCGGCAGAGCTACCACGGCACCACCCTCGGCGCCTTGTCGGTCGGCGGCAACATGGCCCGGCGTGCGCTCTACGACCCGATCCTGCTGCCCGCCGGGCATGTCGAGCCCTGCTTCGCCTACCGCTGCAAGCGCGACGACGAGACCGAGGAGGAGTACGCCGAGCGCGCGGCCGCGAGCCTGGAGGCCGAGATCGCGCGCCATCCGCCCGGCACGGTGGCGGCCTTCCTCGCCGAGACCGTGGTCGGCGCGACCGCGGGTTCGGTTCCGCCCGTGCCCGGCTACTTCCGCCGCATCCGCGAGATCTGCGACCGCCACGGCGTGCTCCTGATCCTCGACGAGGTGATGTGCGGCATGGGCCGCTGCGGCACGCTGCACGCCTGCGAGGCGGAGGGGATCGCGCCCGACATCCTGGTGGTGGCCAAGGGGCTGGGGGCCGGGTTCCAGCCGCTCGGCGCGATCCTGGTCAACGCGCGGATCGTGCAGGCGATCCGCGCGGGCTCGGGCACCCTCGCGCACGGCCACACCTACGCCGCCCATCCGGTCGCCTGCGCGGCCGGGCTCGCGGTGCAGAGGGTGCTGCGCGCGGAGGGGATGATCGCGCGCGTCGCCGCGCTCGGGCAGGGCCTGGAGGCGCGGCTGGTCGACCGGTTCGGCAACCACGCCCATGTCGGCGATATCCGCGGCCGCGGCCTGTTCTGGTCGCTCGAACTGGTGGCCGACCGCGCATCCAAGGCGCCCTTCGATCCGGCGCGCAAGCTGCACCTGCGCGTGCGCCAGGCGGCCATGGCGCGGGGCCTGCTCGTCTATCCGATGGGCGGCACGATCGACGGGCGGTCCGGCGACCACGTCACCCTGGCCCCTCCCTTCACCGTGACCGAGGACGAACTCGACCTGATCGTCGACCGGCTCGGCGAGGCGGTGGAGGCGGCGCTCGCCGGATGAGCGTCGCCGCGCCCGCGCTCGACCGCGCGGCGATGGAGGCGTTCCTGCGCCGCGAGTACCCCCATGCCGGGTTCAACGACGGGCGGCTCGTGCTCGCCGAGTATGCGCGCGGGCGCTGCCGCGTGGTGCTGCCGCTCGACGAGCGCAACATCCGCCCCGGCCCGTCGGTCTCCGGCCCGGCGATGATGCTGCTCGGCGACGTCTCGGCCTGGATCGCGCTCCTCTCCGTGATCGGTCCGGTGCCGCTCGCGGTGACGTCGAACCTCGCCGTGTCGTTCCTGCGCCCGGCGGGACTCGCCGACCTCGTCTGCGACTGCCGCACGCTCAGGGTCGGGCGGCGGCTCGCGGTGATGCTGGCCGAGCTTGCGCGCAGCGCCGACGGCGTCGAGGTCGCGCACATGACGATCACCTACGCGATCCCGCCCGGCACCGGCTGACGGCTACTCGGCCGGGCGCCAGACCTCGAGCGGCCAGCGCTGGAAGCTCCAGGCCATCTCGACCTCGATGCGGTCCACCACGCGGTAGCGGCAGCGCCGCAGCGTCTCGGCGCGCACCAGGCTCGACCCGCGGTTGGCGATCACGACGTCGTAGCGGCGCCCGTCGAGCCCGGCGCCGATCCGCTCGGCGAGGCCGGCGACCTCGCGCGCGATGGTCGCGCGCGGCAGCCAGAGCGGCTCGAGCAGGGCCGGCGGCGCGACCGCCAGCGCCTCGGCGAAGTACTCGCTGTGGCCGGTCTCCGGCGCGGCCTCCCCGTCGAGCGCGGCGAGCGCCGCGAGCTCGGTCGTCACCAGCGGCGCCTCCGCCGCCTCGATCAGCCGCCCGGCGGCAGCGAACCGCGCCTCGGCCTCGGCGAAGCGATCGGGGTCGAGCGGGAACCAGTGCGCGTTCGCCAGCATCGCCGCCGGCAGGACGAGACGGAGCGCGCGCCCGGCCTCCGGCCGCCGCGCCCCGCCCGCCAGCACCGCGACCGCGAGCGGCGGCGAGAGCAGATGGAAGAAGTAGCTCATGTGCGCGCCCGGATGTCCGCCCAGGAGCGCGACCAGCGCGGCGAGCGCGGCGAGGGAGGCGAAGCTCCAGAACGAGGGCGTGCCGAGGCGCGGCCTGCATGCGGCGCGCACGCCGAGCGCCGCGAGCAGCGGCAGGCTGAACACCGCCCAGTCCCATGACTGGCGGATCAGATGGTGCGGGTCGTAGCGGGTCGCGGCGAGGTTCGCGCCCAGCACCAGCACCGGGTAGCCGGGGAATAGGAGGGCGAGCAGCGCCAGCGCCGCGGCAATGCCGGCGAGGGTGGCCAGCCCGTAGGCGAGCCCGCGCCGCCAGGAGCGGAACAGGAAGACGTAGGCGGCCGCCACGCCGGCGGGGAAGACGAAATAGACCTTGGCCGCGAGGCCGAGCAGCGAACAGGCGAGGCCGAGCGCGAAGCGGCGCGGATCCTCGGGCCGCGGCGCCATCGCCGCATAGGCCGCCATCATCAGCGCGACCCCGATGCCGTCCGGTCGAACCGTGGCCCCCACCCAGTAGAGCCAGCCCGCGGCCACCAGCGCGGTGGCGAGCCCGGCGGTCAGTCGCTCCACCCCTTCACTGCGCAGGACGCGGAACAGCAGCCAGGCGGCGAACGCGAAGCCGACACCGGCGACCGCGCGGTGCACCGCCAGCCCGGCGCCGAACAGCGCCGCGACGGGCAGCACCGCGAGCGGGTAGACGATGCCGTAGAGGTTCCCCGCCTCCGCGAGCGCCGCGGGGCCATAGGGGTTGCGGCCGTCGAGCAGCGCGAGCGTCGTCACGACCAGCGCGCCCTCGCGCATCTCCTGCGGCGCCGGCGAGACCAGCATGCGCAGGTAGATCAGCGCGAGCCAGGCGAAGCCCGCGACCGCGAAGGCGAGGGCCGCGCCCTCGGCCGCGACGAGCGCGCCCGGCGACCGTCCCTCGCCCCGCCAGGATGCTCCGTTGCGATCGCCACTCACGGTCCGGCCCGTCCCCCGCGCGCGTGCGCCGCGCGATGGCGCATCCGGACTCCCGACCAGGCGCGCGGCGGAATGATGGCGCGGCTCAGCCCGCCGCCGCCGCCGCCTCGGTGCCGCGCCTGAGCCGGTTCTCGCCGAGGAACAGCAGGATCGGCGCGGCGATGAAGATCGACGACGAGGTGCCGACGACGATGCCGAACAGCATGGTCCAGGCGAAGCCCTCGATCGCGCCGGAGGTCAGCAGGGCGAGCGGCAGCATGGCGAGGAAGGCGGTGGCCGAGGTGCCGATGGTGCGCGAGAGCGTCTCGTTGATGGAGAGGTCGATCAGCTCGCGCAGCGGCATGGTCTTGTACTTGCGCAGGTTCTCGCGCATGCGGTCGTACACCACGACCTTGTCGTTCACGCTGTAGCCGATGATCGTCAGCAGCGCCGCCACCGTGGCGAGGTCGAACTCGATGCGCGTGACCGCGAGGAAGCCGATCGCCTTGGTCACGTCCAGGATCAGCGTGACCACCCCGCCCACCGCGAACTGCCACTCGAAGCGGAACCAGATGTAGAGCAGGATCGCGAGCAGCGACATGCCGAGCGCGGTCATGCCGGCGGTGAAGAGTTCGGCCGAGACGCGGCTGCCCACCGCCTCGGTGCGCACGATGCGCGCCCCCGGCATCGCCTGATCGAGGGCCGCGCGCACCGCGGCGACCGCACGGCTCTGCGCCGCCTCGCTCTCCTGCGCCTCCATGCGCACCAGCACCTCGGTCGGCGAGCCGAACTGCTGCAGCGCCACCTCGCCCACCCCCGCACCGGCGATCGCGGCGCGCATCTCGGCGAAGTTCGCGGGCTCGGGCGTGCGCACCTCCAGCAGGATGCCGCCCTTGAAGTCGATCCCGTAGTTCATCCCCGGATAGAAGAACAGCACCACCGAGGCGAGCGACAGGATGGCGGAGACGACGAGGCCCATGATCCGGCCGCGCATGAACGGGATCTTGGTGCCGTCGGGAACCAGGCGGATCGGCATCGCGCGCTCCTCTCGTCAGACCGGCAGCGCGGCCGGGCGGCGCACGCGATACCACTGCACCATCAGCATCCGCACGAACACGATCGCCGAGAACATCGAGGTGACGATGCCGACCGAGATCGTGACCGCGAAGCCGCGCACCGGGCCGGAGCCGAAGGCGTAGAGCATCGCCATCGCGAGCAGCGTCGTCAGGTTGCTGTCGATGATCGTGGCGAAGGCGCGCTTGAACCCGGCCTCCATCGCGTTCATCGGCGTCCGGCCGCGTTTCGCCTCCTCCCTGATCCGCTCGTTGATCAGGATGTTCGCATCCACCGCCATGCCGAGCGTGAGCAGGATCCCGGCGATGCCGGGCAGCGTCAGCGTCGCCTCCATCAGCGACAGCACCGCCAGCAGCAGGATCATGTTGACGATCAGGGCGATGTTCGCGAACCAGCCGAACAGGCCGTAGAACAGCGCCATCCAGGCGATCACCAGGCAGAAGCCGATCGCGAGCGCGATCGCGCCGGCGCGGATCGAATCCGCGCCGAGATCGGGTCCGACCGTGCGCTCCTCGATCACGGTCAGCGGCGCGGGCAGGGCGCCGGCGCGCAGCAGCACCGCGAGGTCGTGGGCGGTCGCCGCGGTGAAGTTGCCGCTGATCTGGCCGCGCCCGCCGGTGATCGGCTCGCGGATCACCGGCGCGGTGATCACCCTGTTGTCGAGCACGATCGCGAACGGCCGGCCGACATTGTTGCGCGTCACCTCGGCGAAGCGGCGCGTGCCGACGGAGTCGAAGGTGAAGTTGACCACCCACTCGCCGGTGCGGCCGTCCTGGCCGGCGCGGGCATCCGTCAGGTTCGCCCCGTCCACCTCGACGCGCCGGCGCACGGCGTAGCGTGTGGGCTGCCCGCCCGGGCCGCGATCGCCCTCGAGGAACATCACCCCCGGCGGCGGGGTGCGCGCCGAGAGATCGGCGGTCTCGTCGAGCAGGTGGAAGGTCATGCGCGCGGTGGTACCGATCAGCTGCTTGATGCGCTCCGGGTCCTGGATGCCGGGAAGCTGGACCAGCAGCCGGTTCGCGCCCTGCCGCGCGATCACCGGGTCGACCACGCCGGTCTCGTCGATGCGCCGGCGGACGATCTCGATCGACTGCTCGACCGCCTGGGTCGCCTTGTCGCGCAGAAGCGGCTCGGAGAGGGTGAGGGTGATCGTGCCGTCGGCGGTGGCGGCCACCTCGAGATCGGGCTGGGTCTGGCCGAGCCCGACCGTCACCGGACTGGCGAGTTCGCGCAGGAGCCGCACCGCCTCCTGGGCGCGCGCGGGCTCGACGAGCTTGAGGGTGACGCTGCGCTCGCCGGTGGCCAGCCCGGTGTAGCCGATATTCGCCCCGCGCAGCCGCGTGCGCACGCCATCGGCCAGGTTGCCGAGGCGCTCGCGGATCACCGCGTCCATGTCGACCTCGAGCAGGAGGTAGGAGCCGCCCTTGAGGTCGAGGCCGAGCTGGAACTGGCGCCAGGGCAACCACTCCGCGGCCGCGCCGAGCCGCTCCTTCGGCACGAAGGAGGGCACGGCGAGCAGGGCCGCCAGCACGATGCCGCCGAGGATGGCGGCGATCTTCCAGCGGGCGAAGTACATCATGGCGCGACGGGCGCTCCTGGGGATGTCGGGCGGATGGGGGTGCCTGACCGGCGGCGGAGAATGCCCGCCGGGGCCCGCGGGCGCAATCGCCGCCGGGGCGGCGTTCGCCGAGGCTTGACCGGCGGGCCAGCGCATCGCGCCGGCGAGCGCGCGGTGCCCGGC
>NZ_VIKA01000172.1 GCF_006704265.1 Elioraea sp. Yellowstone
CGCGCAGGCCGGGCATGCGGTGACGGTCGCCGGGGTGGTGGGCGACGACCCGCACGGGGCGATGCTGCGCGCGGTGCTCGCGGGGCTCGGGCTCGACGTCTCGGCGGTGCAGGTGCGGCCGGGGCCGACGACGCGCGCGCTGGTGCTGATCGAGCCCTCGGGCGAGCGCACGATCATCGGCGTGGGCGGCTACCGTGCCGAGGAGCTGGACGGCTCGGCGCTGCTCGGCGGCAGCTACGACGCGGTGCTGACCAAGCTGCACGCGCCCGACGTACCGAAGGTGATGGCGGCGCACTGGGCCAAGGGCGCGCTCACCGTGGGCGTGCTGCCGCGCCGCGGCCGCGCCCCGCTCGCCGCCCAGGTGCTGATCGCCTCGGCGGCCGACCTGACGGCGGAGGAGGCGGCCGATCCGCTGCTGCTCGGCCGGACCATGTGCGGCGAGGCGCTGCGCTGGGTGGTGGTGACGCGCGGCGCGCGCGGGGCGGAGGCGTTCGGCATCGACGGCACGCATCACGCCGTGCCGGCGGAGCCGACGGCGGCGGTCGACGTCACCGGCGCGGGCGACGTGTTCGCCGCGGGGCTGACCGACGCGCTGCTGCGCGGCGAGGGGATCGCGGCGGCGCTCGCGCGCGGCTCCGCCTGGGCGGCGCGCCACGTCGCGCACGAGGGCAGCCTGCCGCCCGAAGGCGTGACCCTCACGGCCTGACCAGGCGCGCGGCGAAGAACCCGTCCATGCCGCCGCGCTCGGGCCACAGCGCGGGGGTGGTGCGCAGGAAGCCCCCGCGCGTGACCGCCTCCGGCAGGCCCGGCAGTTCGTCCGTCCCGATCGGATCATGGCGCAAGGGGGCGGCCATGCGGGCGATCGCGCCCTCGCCCTCCTCGGCCTGCAGGCTGCAGACGGCATAGACCAGCCGGCCGCCCGGCCGCAGCATGGCGGCGGCATTGGCGAGCAGCGCGCCCTGCAGCGCGGCGAGGGAGGCGACATCGGCGGCGCGCTTGAGCCGCAGGATGTCGGGATGGCGCCGGATCGTTCCCGTCGCCGTGCAGGGCGCGTCGAGCAGCACCGCGTCCGCGGGCTCGGACGGGCGCCAGGTCGCGGCATCGGCCTCGATCACCTCGGCGGCGAGGCCGAGCCGGGCGAGATTCTGGCGCAGCCGCGCGGCGCGCTCGGGCGAACGCTCGACCGCGCAGACGCGCGCGCCGGCGGCGGCGAGCTGCGCGGTCTTGCCGCCGGGTGCCGCGCAGAGGTCGATCACGCGCTCGCCCGGACGGACGCGGAGCAGGCGGGCGGGCAGGGCGGCCGCGGCGTCCTGCACCCACCAGGCGCCTGCGGCGAAGCCTGGCAGGTCCGGCACGCGGACCTCCGCGGCGAGCCGCAGCGAGCCCGTCGGCAGAACCTCGGCGCCGAGGCGTTCGGCCCAGCTCGCCGCGTCCTCGCCCGGCTTCAGCGTCAGGTCGAGCGGTGCCTCGCGCTGGTGCGCTTCCGCGATCGCGCGCGCGGTCTCGGCCCCGTAGGCGTCGTGCCACGACCGCCAGAGCCAGTCCGGCGTGTCGAGCCGTGGGCCGTCCAGCCCGTCGAGCGCGGCCGCGCCGTCGGCCGCGATCCGCCGCAGCACCGCATTGGCGAGGCCGGTGAAGGCCGCGCCCTTGGGCAGGGCGCGCACGGCGGCGACGGTCGCGCCGACCGCGGCGTGGGGAGGCGTGCCGAGCAGCAGGAGCTGCGCGGCGCCGATGCGCAGGGCGTGGCGCACGGCCTCGGGCGGGGCACGGCGCAGATAGGGTTCGATCACGGCATCGAGCGTGCCGAGGCGGCGCAGCGCCGTGGCGGCGAGCAGGTGCGCGAAGCCGCGGTCGCGCGCCTCGAGCGGCGGCAGCGCATCGAGCGCGTCCTCGAGCGTGCGGTGGCGGCCGAGCACGCTCTCCAGCACCGCGATCGCGGCGCTGCGGGCGCCAGTTCCCGATCCGTCAGGCTGCGCCGTCGTCCGCATGCATGCCCGCTGCCGCGCGGCGGAGGGGCTGTCAAGACTCGCGCGACTGCGTCGCGCGACCGCCGCAGGCGGCTCCGGCCTTGACAGCCCCTCCGCCGCGCGGCCCAACGTCGTCATGCGAACGACGGCGGAAACCGACGCGCGTCAGGACTGGCTCGCCCGCCTGCGTGCGGTGCGGCGACCCTCCCTGCTGATCGTCGCGTTCTGCCTGCTCGTCTTCCTGCCGGGGTTCTTCGCGCTCCCGCCCTCGGACCGCGACGAGAGCCGCTTCGCGCAGGCAACCAAGCAGATGCTCGAGACGGGCGACTTCGTCGAGATCCGCTTCGGCGACGCCGCGCGCAACAAGAAGCCGGTCGGGATCCACTGGGCGCAGGCGGCGTCCGTCGCGGCCGCGACCGCGCTCGGGCTCGCCCGGCGCACCGACATCTGGCCCTACCGGATCCCCTCGCTCGCGGGCGGCATCCTCGCGGCGCTGTTCACCTTCGCGTTCGGCCGGCACCTGGTCGGGCGCGAGGCGGCGCTTCTCGCCGCGCTCATGCTGCCGGCGAGTCTCGTCGTCGTGGTCGAGGCGCACATCGCCAAGACGGATGCGGCGCTTCTTGCCGCGGTCGCGGCGATGATGCTGCTGTTCGCCCGCGCGGCGCTGGCGCCCTCGTCCTTCCGTGCAGGCCATGCGGTCGGGTTCTGGTGCGCGCTCGGCATCGGCGCGCTGCTGAAGGGTCCCGTGGCGCCGATGGTCGCGGGCCTGGCGGCGGCATCGCTCTGGTGGCTCGACCGGCGTGGCAACCGGCCGCGCGCCTGGCTCGCCGCCTTGCGGGCGTCCTGGGGTCTGCCGCTCGCGCTCGCCGTGGTGGCACCCTGGGCGGTGCTGATCTGGATCGCCACCGACGGCGCGTTCTTCGTCGAGGCGCTGCGCGGCGATCTTGGTGGCAAGGTGGCGGGCGCGGACGAGGCGCATGGCGGCCCGCCCGGCTATCACCTGCTGCTCGCGGCGCTGACGCTGTTCCCGGCGAGCCTGATCGTGCTGCGCGCGATCCCCGCCACCTGGGCCGCGCGCGCCGATCCGGCGGTGCGCGTGCTGCTCGCCTGGATCCTCCCGACCTGGCTGGTGTTCGAGCTGCTGCCGACCAAGCTGCCGCATTACGTCATGGTGACGTTCCCGGCGGTGCTGCTGCTGGCCTCGCGCTGGCTGCTCGACCCTGCGCGCCGCGACCCGCCGCGCTGGCTGGGGCATGTCTCCCTCGGGCTGTGGCTGCTTGCGGCGACGGTCCTCGCCGCGCTCGCGATCGCGCTGCCGGTCGGGGCCGGCGGCGGCCTCCCCTGGGGCACGCCGGTCGCGGTGCTGACCGTCGCCGCGCTGGTGTGGGCGGTGCTGCGCGCGCGCGATCCGCGGCGCGCGGCGGTCGCGATGCTGGTCGCAGCACCGGTGCTCTACGCCGCGCTGCTGGAGCTCGTGCTGCCGCGCGTCGAGCCGATCTGGATCGCACCTCGCGTGGTCGCGGCGGCGGAGGCGCACTGGCGCGTGGCCGGCGGCCGTCCGCCGCCGGCGGAACGCCCCTTCGCGACGGCGGGGTTCCACGAGCCGTCGCTCGTCTTCCTTGCCGGCACCGACACGCGGCTGATCCGCGACGGGATCGAGGCCGCGCGGCACCTCGCCGAACGGCCGCGCGGGCTCGCCCTGGTGCGCGACCGCTACGATGCCGCGTTCCGGGCGGAGGCCGAACGGCTCGGCATCGCGCCGCGCGCCGTCGCGACGATCGAGGGGCTGAACTACTCGCGCGGCGAGCGCCTGACGCTGACGCTCTACGCGCGCTGAACCGCGATGTTGTCGATCAGCCGGGTGGCGCCGAGCCGCGCGGCGACCAGGAGGCGCGCCGGCGCGGCGTCGAGGCGGTCGAGCGGGGCGAGCGTCTCGGCATCGCGCAGGTCGAGATAGTCGGGTTCGGCGAAGCCCGCATCGCGCAGCGTGCGCACGGCATCCGGCCGCAGCCCGGCCATGGCCGCGCCGTCGCGGAGTCCCGCCGCCACCGTCTGCAGGACGCGATGCAGCGTCGGCGCCGCCCTACGCTCCGCCGCCGAGAGATAGGCGTTGCGCGAGGACAGCGCGAGCCCGTCGGGCTCGCGCACGGTCGGGACGGCGATCACCTCGAGGCCGAACCCGAGATCGCGCACCATCCGGCGCACGACCAGAAGCTGCTGGTAGTCCTTCTCGCCGAAGAACGCCGCCTCGGGCTGGACATGGCTGAACAGCCGGGCGCAGACCGTGGCCACGCCGGTGAAGAAGTGCGGCCGGATCGCGCCCTCCATCGTCTCGGTCAGGCCCGCGACGGTGACGCGCGTCGCATCGCCCGGCGGGTAGATCTCCTCGACCGATGGCGCGTAGAGCACATGCGCGCCGACACGCTCCAGCAGCGCCGCGTCCGCCGCTTCGGTGCGCGGGTAGCGCGCGAAGTCCTCGTTCGGCGCGAACTGGGTCGGGTTGACGAACACCGAGACGACCACGCGGTCGCACGAGGCGAGCGCGCGTTCGACCAGTGCCGCATGGCCGCGATGCAGCGCCCCCATCGTCGGCACGAAACCGATCCGCCGTCCCTCGCGTCGCCACGGCGCGAGGGCGGCCCGCAGCGCCGCGGCCGTGCGGACGATGCTCAGCGCCATCCGGAGGAGGGCACCGAGCCGCCGGCGCGGCGCGGGGGTGCAGGCCGCGGCGCGATCCCGCCATCGCCGTCCCGGCGGGCCGCGAGCTCGAGCAGCGCGCGCACGCGGTTCTCCGTGCTCGGGTGGGTCGAGAAGAGGTTGTCCATGCGTGCGCCCGAGAGCGGGTTGATGATGAACATGTGGGCGAGGGCGGGATTCGCCTCGGCGTGGTGGTTCTCGATCTGCCGCGCCGCATTCTGCAGCGTGACGAGCGCCGAGGCGAGCCAGCGCGGATTGCCGCAGATCTCGGCGCCCACACGGTCCGCCTCGTATTCGCGCGAGCGGCTGATCGCCATCTGCACCAGCATCGCCGCGAGGGGGGCCAGAATCAGCATCAGGATCAGCCCGATCGGGCCGAACGGGTTGTTGCGGCTGTCGCCGCCGCGGAACAGGAAGCCGAACTGGGCGAGCATCGAGATCGCCCCGGCGATCGTCGCGGTCACCGTCATGATCAGCGTGTCGCGGTTCCTGATGTGCGCGAGCTCGTGCGCGATCACGCCCGCGACCTCCTCCTCCGAGAGGTGGCGCAAGAGCCCTGCGTTCACCGCGACCGCGGCGTTGGCGGGGTCGCGGCCGGTGGCGAAGGCGTTCGGCTGCTCCTCGTCGATCACGTAGAGCGCGGGCATGGGCAGGCCGGCGCGGCGGGCGAGCTGCTCGGTGAGCGCGTAGAGGCGCGGCGCGTCGGCCGGCCCGATCGGGCGGGCGCCGGCCATGCGCAGCACCACCTTGTCGCTGGTCCACCAGGCGAACAGGTTCATCCCGCCGGCGACGAGGAGCGCGACCAGGGCGCCGGACTCGCCGCCGAGGGCGCCGCCGATCACGATGAACAGCGCGGTCAGTCCGGCGAGCAGGATGGCGGTCTTCGCATAACCCGACATGGACGAGGTCCCTCGAGACGGATGGAAGCGAGCATATAGGAACGCCGTCCCTCTTGGCGCGAGTCCCCCGGCGGCTCACATCAGGGGCATGGATGCCACACCCGAGGCGAAGACGCCGCCACCCGTGCCGCCGAAACCCGCGCCGGCCCTGCCCAAGGAGATCGGCGGACCCAAAGGGCCCGAGCCGACACGCTACGGCGACTGGGAGCAGAAGGGCCGCTGCACCGACTTCTGAACGCGGTTGCAGGGCTGCGGCGATCGCGCCCGCTGCCCGGGGAGAACACGCTTGGGGGTGGAGAACGCCTCAACCACATGATCTGGTTGGTCTTTTCCGCTGTCGCAGCAATCGCGATTCGTTCCCGCGACTCGGACCACTCCCTTGATCGTGAAGTTTTCCTCGCCCGCGACTCGGCGCAATCCGTTCCTGCTTTGTTCGTTGCGGCAAGGCAACATCAGGCGGCGCTGAGCCGGCCGAGGCTCCGCAACCAGAGCGCGAGGACGACGTCCCACGCCAGCGCCGGGATCTCGCGCAGGCTCCAGTAGAGCCGGCTCGCGCGCGGGATGCGCCGTCCCGCGGTCGCGCCCAGCCCGCGCGCGGCGAGCCCGGCGATGCGCAGCAGCGCCACGCAGCGCGGCAGGTGATAGCCGCTCGTCACCGCGAGCACCGGCGTGCCGCGCGGGATCAGG
>NZ_VIKA01000173.1 GCF_006704265.1 Elioraea sp. Yellowstone
GGCTACGAGCTGGCGGCGGGCGCCGACGCCCTGGCCGCCATCGCCCCGCCCCCCGAGCCGGACGGGACGCAGCGTCTGATCCTCGCGATCGCGCGGGACGCCCGCACCGGCCTGCTGCCGAGCGCCGTTTCCGAAGCCGCATTGATGCGCCGCTACCGGGTCGGCCGGGCCGCGCTCGCGGCGGCGCTCGCCGGGCTCGCCGCCGCCGGCGTGATCGAGCGGCGTCCGGGCACCGGCTGGTCGATCCCGCAGCCGCGCTACGATGACCGGACGCGGGCCGAGAGCTACCGCTTCCGCCTGGCGGTGGAGCCCGCGGCGCTGCGCGAGCCGGGCTATCGGCTGGATCCGGACTGGGCGCGGCGGATGCGCGACGAACACCGGACGATGCTCGCGATGCCCTGGCGGGAGGAGCGCGCGATCGCGCTGTTCGAGATGAACGCGCGCTTCCACGAGGGGCTGGTGGCCGGGGCCGGCAACCGCTTCATGCTCGCCGCGATCCGCCAGCAGAACCGGCTGCGCCGCTTCTCGAACTACGACTGGACCTTCGGCCCGGCCCGCGTGGTGCAGTCCTGCACCGAGCACCTCGAGATCCTCGACCGGATCGAGCAGGGCGAGGTCGAACTCGCCGCCCTGCTCCTGCGCCGGCACCTGGAACGCGCGGCGGCGCTGGTCCGTTCGCCGAGCTGATCTGATTTTCATGATCTCGAAAGACATCATGCTCGGCGCCCCGGTGTGGCTCGCCACCGCACCACCGCCACCCGCGACCCGGCCGGTCGCCGGGCCGGTCGAGACACGCGTCGCCGTGATCGGCGCCGGCATCCTGGGGCTGTCGACCGCCCTCGCCCTCGCGCAGAGCGGTGTCGATACCGTCGTGCTGGAGGCGGCAGGCATCGGTGCCGGCGCCTCCGGCGCCTCCGGAGGGCAGGTGATCCCGGGGCTGCGTTTTGATCCGGGCGAGCTCGCGCGGGTCTGGGGCGCGGCGGCCGGCCGGCGCGCTTGGCGCTTCGGGATGGAGACGGCCGACGCCGCCTTCGCCCTCATCCGGCGCGAGGGGCTGGACTGCCATGCGGAGCAGCGCGGCTGGATCCAGGCGAGCGACACCGACCACGGCCTGGCCGAGGCGCGGCGGCGCGTCGATCTCTGCCGGCAGGCAGGACAGGACGCCACGCTGCTCGACCGCGACGCGATCGTGGCCAAGATCGGCAGCACGGCCTATCGCGGCGGCTGGCTGCATCGCAGCGGCGGCACGGTCAATCCGCTCGCCCTCACCCGCGCGCTCGCGCGCGCCGCCCTTGCGGCGGGCGCGCGCGTGCACACGGACTCGCCGGCGATCGCGCTGCGCCGGGACGGCAGCGGCTGGGCGATCGCAACGCCCGCAGGCCGCGTGACGGCGCCATCCGTGCTGGTTGCAACCAATGCGCTGACGGGCGGGCTCTGGCCCCCGCTCGCGCGCGCGATCCTCCCGGTCTGGAGCTTCCAGGTCGCGACGTCCCCCCTGCCCGAGCCTGTGCGAGCCCGCGTCCTGACGTCCGGCGCCTGCGTCTCGGACACGCGGCGCGTGCTGCGCTACTTCCGCCTCGATCCTGCCGGCCGGCTCGTGGTCGGCGGCAAGGGGACGGCCGCGGCGCCGCGCCGGCCGGCGCAGTTCGCCCTGCAGGAGAGGACGATGCAGCGGCTCTTTCCCTTCCTCGGCGCGCTTGCGGTCACGCATCGCTGGGGCGGGCAGGTCGCGATCGTCCCCGGACGCCTGCCGTCCGCCCACCTGCTGGCGCCCGGGCTCTGGGCGGCGATCGGCTGCAACGGCAAGGGAGTCGCCTGGTGCCTCGCCTTCGGCTCCCGCCTGGCCGAGGCGATCGCCGGCGGCGGGCCCGGCGTCCTGCCGATCCCGCTCACCCCCGTCGCCCCGATCCCGTTCCATCGCCTCCGCCGCCTCTACGTCGCCGCCGCCGCAGCCTGGCTGCGCGCGCGCGACCGGCTGGACGGGACAGGATCCGCCGGTCATGGCGGACGCGCAAAGGCTTGACCGGAGGCGCGGGGCAGCACCCGCAGCCCCCTGGCGCGGCCGGCGCGTGGCGGGGCCGGCGCGGCCCCGGCCGCACCCCTGCGCGCGGCCCGGGAGGCGGTCCGCCTATCCCTGGCGCTGCAGCCCGAGCTCCTGCTGCACCACGCCCACCCACCACGCGACGCCGAGCGGGATGATCGCGTCGTTGAAGTCGAAATGCGGCGTGTGCAGTTCGGGCGAGCGGCCGTCCGGCCCCGCGCCGCCGCCGATGAACATGAAGGCGCCGGGCTTCGCCTCCAGCATCAGCGCGAAATCCTCCCCGCCCGTGACGGGCGCGGCGTTGGCGTCCACCGCCTCGGCGCCGACCAGCGCCTCGGCCGCCGCGACCGCGACCGCGGTCTGCTCCTCGTGGTTGACGAGCGCCGGCACGCCGCGACGATACTCGACCTCCGCCGCGCAGCCATGCGCCTGGGCGAATGTCGTCGCGAGCTCGCGGATGCGCCGCTCCAGGAGGTCACGCACGGCGCGGGAGTAGCTGCGCGCCGTGCCGGCGAGGCGGAGTTCGGCCGGCATGACGTTGGGGGAGTCGAACGAGCCGCCGGCGATCGCGCCGACCGAAAGCACGGCCGCCTCCACCGCCGGCACGTTGCGGCCGATGATGGTCTGCAGGGCCAGCACGAAATGCGCCTGGACCACGGTGACGTCGGTGGCGAGATGCGGGGTGGAGCCGCCATGTCCGCCGGTGCCGCGGAAGGTGACCGCCCAGCGGTCGGCGGCCGCCAGGGCCGGGCCGGTGCGCGTGGCGAACCGTCCCGCCGGCAGGTTCGGCTTGTTGTGCAGGCCATAGACGGCATCGCAGGGGAAGCGCTCGAACAGCCCGTCGGCCAGCATCGCGCGCGCGCCGCCCCGGCCCTCCTCGGCCGGCTGGAAGATCAGGTGCACGGTGCCGGCGAAGTCGCGGTGCTCGGCGAGATAGCGCGCAGCGCCGAGCAGCATCGCCGTGTGGCCGTCATGGCCGCAGGCATGCATCACGCCCGGGTTGCGCGAGGCATAGGGCAGCCCCGTCGCCTCCGGGATGGCAAGCGCGTCCATGTCGGCGCGCAGTCCGATCGCCCGCTGGCCGGCGAACTTCCCCTTCACCGTGCCGACCACGCCGGTCCTGCCCACGCCCTCGGTCACCTCGATGCCCCACTCGCGCAGCTTGGCCGCGACCAGCGCGGCCGTGCGCACCTCCTCCATGCCCATCTCGGGATGCGCGTGGATGTCGCGGCGGATGGCGGTGAGCTCGGCGTGGTACGGCTTCACGCCGTCGATGACGGATCGGTCCATGGGCGGGTCTCTCGCGTGCGCGTCCCGGGGGGCGGAAGATGCAACGGCCGCGCCGCGAAGGCCAGGGCGGGCGGTGACGAGACGCTGCCGGCCGGCGCGACCGAGGCGAGGACCGCGCCCCGGGAAATGGACGACGGCCGGGGGACCGCGCCCCGGGAAATGGACGACGGCCGGGGGACCGCGCCGGTCCCACCCTGCGCTACCGCGCCGCGTCCAGCCCCATCTGCCAGAACCGCGCCTCCAGCCGGCATGCCGCCTCGAAGCTGCGGGCGAGCTCCGCGAACCGCGCCTCCGCACCGCGCGCCGCGCCCAGCCGGTCGAGCCGCGCGATCGCCTCGGCGGCGATCGCCTGGAACTCCGCGCCGCCGTACATCTCCTGCCAGGCGCGATACGGGTTGCCCTCGCGCTTCAGCGCAGGGTCGGCCGCCATGCGCGCGCCGATCTCGGCATAGCCGATCACGCACGGGGCGAGCGCCACTTCGAGATCCAGCACGTCTCCCGCGAGGCCGCGCTCGAGGACGTAGCGCGTGTAGGCCATCGTCTCCTCGGCCTCGGCTTCCGCCTCCATCGTCGCCTCGTCGATGCCCCAGCCCGCGCAGTACTGCACGTGCAGCCGCATCTCGTGGTCGATCAGCGCATGCAGCGTCGCCGCCGCGCCGCGGATATCGGCCACGGTGGCGTGCTTGAACGCCGCGAGCGCATAGGCGCGGGCGAAATGGATCAGGAACAGGTAGTCCTGCGTGAGATAGCGGCGGAACGCGGCCTCCGGCAGCGATCCGTCGGCCAGGCCGCGCACGAAGGGGTGCGCGACATAGGCCTCCCAGGACGGGCGCGCCGCCTCGCGCAGGCGCGCGAACAGGGTGCCCGGCGCGCGGAGCGCGTCCTGCGATCCCGCTGCGGCGATCGCGTCCATCAGTCCTTCATCGCGTTGCGCGTCGCCTTGGGCAGGCGCACCACCAGCCCGTCGAGCTCCTCGGTCATGACGATCTGACAGCCGAGCCGCGAGGTCTCCTCCAGCCCGAAGGCGAGATCGAGCATGTCCTCCTCGTCCTCGGTCGGCGCCTGGAGCAGTTCGAAATACTTCGGATCGACGATCACGTGGCAGGTCGAACAGGCGAGCGAGCCCTCGCAGGCGCCCTCGATGTCGATGCCGTGGCGATGCGCGATCTCGAGCACGGAGAGCCCGAGCGGCGCGTCCACCTCGCGGCGCGTGCCGTCACGCTCGATGAAGGTCATCTTCGGCATGCCAGGTCCCGTCGTTGTCAGGCGGCCGCCCAGGCCTCGTGCGCCGCGATCAGTGCGGCGGCCGCGTAGTCGATGTCGGCGGCGGAGGTAAAGCGCCCGAGCCCGATGCGCAAGGTTCGCCCCGCCTCCTCGTCGGAGAGGCCGAGCGCGCGCAGGACATAGGAGGGCTCGATCGCGGCCGAGGAACAGGCCGAGCCGGTTGAGACACAGAGATCCGGCGCGCGCGCCATCAGATCGGCCGCAGGGGTGCGCGGGAAGGTCAGGTTGAGATTGCCGGGAATGCGCGCGGCAGCACTGCCGTTCAGGCGCAGCCCGGGCAGTGCCTCGGCGAGCCGGCGATGGAGCGAGTCGCGCAAGGAGGCGAGCCGCGCCGCCTCCGCCGCCATCTCGGCGGCTGCGATCCGGCACGCCTCGCCCAGGCCGACGATCAGCGGCGTGGCCAGCGTGCCCGAGCGCAATCCGCGCTCCTGCCCGCCGCCGGAGAACAGCGGGGCCAGGCGGACCCGCGGACGGCGGCGCACATAGAGCGCCCCCACCCCCTTCGGCCCGTAGAGCTTGTGGCCGGACAGCGACACCAGATCGAGGCCGAGGGCGGCGACGTCGAGCGGGATCTTGCCGGCCGCCTGCGCCGCGTCGGTGTGGAACAGGGCGCCCGCGCGCTTGGCGATCGGCACCAGCGCGGCGAGGTCCTGGATCACGCCGATCTCGTTGTTGACCGCCATCACGCTGACCAGCAGCGTGCGGTCGTCGACGGCCGCGGCCAAGATGTCGGGATCGAGCAGACCGTCGGGGCGGACGGGCAGCACCACCGGCTCGAACCCCTCGGTGGCGAGATCGGCCACGCTCTCGAGCACGCATTTGTGCTCGGTCGCGACCGTGACCACGCGGTTGCGCGGTGAGCCCTGCGCGCGGGCGAACCGCGCCGCCCCCTTGATGGCGAGATTGTTCGACTCCGTGGCGCCCGAGGTGAGGATGATCTCGCGCGCCTCCGCGCCGATCAGCGCGGCCACCTGGGCGCGCGCCGCCTCCACCGCCGCCTCGGCTTCGCGGCCCATGCGGTGCTCGGCGCTGTGGGGATTGCCGAAGCGGTCCGTGAACCACGGCAGCATCGCCTCGACCACGCGCGGGTCGCATGGCGTGGTCGCCTGGTTGTCGAGATAGACCGGGCGGTTGCGGGGGGCGGGCTGATCCATGCCCGGGGATGTCGCGTCAGGCGGGCGCGGGTTCAACCGTCCGCGCGAGCCGGGCGGCCATCGCCGCATAGGCGGCGAGGAAGCGGCCGGGCGCGTCGTCCGGCGCGTCCCAGGGCAGGCTGACCCGGATGGCGCAGCCCGCGAGCGGGCCGAGCCCCATCGCCCGCAGCACGTGGCTCTCCGCCACCTTGCCCGAGGAGCAGGCCGCCCCCGCCGAGACCTCCACCCCGGCGAGGTCGAGCGCCATGACCTGGGTCGCGGCCGGCACGCCGGGAAGTGCCAGCGCGAGCGTGTTGGGCAGCCGGGCGGCGCCGAGCGCGAGCGGCACCGCGCGGGGGACGCGTTCGGCGAGCCCGGCGAGGATCGCGTCGCGCAGGGC
>NZ_VIKA01000174.1 GCF_006704265.1 Elioraea sp. Yellowstone
ACCGCACCCGTGCTCTCCAACCCGTCGCAGCTCATCCACCTTGACCCGCAGGGGGCATCCACACATGACGGACGTGAGCATGACAGCAGGACTCCACGGCCACGCCTCGAAAGAGTATCACCCCGCCGCCGGCACCCCCGCTTCGGCCAGCGCGACGGCTTGGCGCGCGTCCACCGTCGCGGTCTCGAAATCGGCGATCAGCTCGTTGAACAGCCGGTGCCAGTTCAGCTCCGCCTTCAGCCGCAGAAACACGCTGCCGAGCCCAATCGCCGCGCGGTCCATCAACACGAACTCGCGCGGCGGCTTCACACCTCCGATGCGCTTCAGCCCCTTGTGCACCTCCAGTGCCACGCGCCGGCCAAACTGCGGGTCGTCGCTCTCCTGGATGCGCCGGACGCGATCCTCGAGCAGGGGCTCGTAGAGGAACTCGGCCCAAAGGTTCAGCACCGCCATCTTCTCGCGCGTCAGATCCTTGAATCCCCAGATCGTGTAGGCGTGATGCGCCTTGTCGATATCCTTGTCGCGGATCGCCTCGTAGAGGTCGATCACGCCGCGGATGAAGCGTGCGGGGAACACGCGGATGCAGCCGAAATCGAGCAGGTTGAGGCTCCCGTCGGCGCGCGCCTGATAGTTGCCCATGTGCGGGTCGCCGTGGATCACGCCATAGCGGTAGAGCGGCACGTACCACGCCTTGAAGAGGTTGAGCGCCAGCCGGTTGCGTTCCTCCTGCGGCGGGTCCTCCCTGATCCGCTGCATCAGCGGCCGTCCTTCGAGCCATGTCATCGTCAGGAGCCGTGTCGTGCAGTAGCCCGCGACCGGCGCCGGCACGCGCACCTCCGGCTCGCCGGCAAGCATCAGGCGATAGAGGCGCATCTGCGCCGCCTCGCGCGCATAGTCGAGCTCCTCACGCAGCCGCGTGGCGAGCTCCTCGTAGATGTCCTCCTGCTGGATCGCGTTGTCCATGCGGCGATAAACCGCCATCGCCAGCTTGAGCTGGCGCAGATCCGCCGCGACCACGCTCGCCATGTCGGGATACTGCAGCTTGCAGGCGACCGCGGTGCCGTCCGGCAGCGTGGCGCGGTGCACCTGGCCGAGCGAGGCAGCGGCCGCGGCCTCCCGGCCGAAGGAGGCGAACTTCGCCTGCCAGTCGGACCCGAGTTCGGCCTGCATGCGGCGGTTGACGAAGGGCCAGCCCATCGCCGGCGCGTTCGCCTGGAGCTGCGACAGTTCGGCCGCGTACTCGTCCGGCAGCGCATCGGGGATGGTGGAGAGGAACTGCGCCACCTTCATCAGCGGGCCCTTCAGCCCGCCCAGGATCGCCCTCAGCTCCTCGGCATGGACGGAGCGGTCGCCCCTGAAGCCGAACAGCCGTTCACCGGCGACGCGGGCGGCAATCCCGGTCACCGCGCCGGAGGTGCGCGCCATCCGCCGCAGCTGGCCGAACAGCGACGGTCCTTCCTCGCGCGCCACGGGGGCGCCTTCCGCCATCAGCGCATCGCCTGTTCGAGCTCGTCGATGAAGCCGCCGATCACGTCCAGCCCCCTGGTCCAGAACGCGGGATCGGAGGCGTCGAGCCCGAACGGCGCCAGGAGCTCCTTGTGCCGCTTGGTGCCGCCGGCGCGCAGCATGTCGAGATACTTCACCTCGAAGCCCGGGTGGCCCTCGCGGAACACGCCGTAGAGCGCGTTCACCAGGCAATCGCCGAAGGCGTAGGCGTAGACGTAGAACGGCGAGTGGATGAAGTGCGGGATGTAGGCCCAGTAGAACCGGTAGTCGTCCGCGAAGCGGAAGGCGGGGCCAAGGCTCTCGGTCTGCATGTCCATCCAGATCTCGCCGATGCGGTCGGGGGTCAGCTCGCCCTGGCGCCGCTCGTGATGCACGCGCTGCTCGAAGCGGTAGAACGCGATCTGGCGCACCACCGTGTTCAGCATGTCCTCGACCTTGCCGGCGAGCAGCACGCGGCGCCGCCTCGCATCCGTCTCGGCGTCCAGCATGGCGCGGAAGGTCAGCATCTCGCCGAACACCGAGGCGGTCTCGGCGAGCGTCAACGGCGTGCCCGACATCAGATAGCCGTTCGGCGCGGCCAGCACCTGGTGCACGCCGTGGCCGAGCTCATGCGCCAGCGTCATCACGTCGCGCGCGCGGCCATGATAGTTGAGCAGCAGATAGGGGTGGGCGGAGGGCACGGTCGGGTGCGCGAAGGCGCCCGAGGCCTTGCCCGGCTTCAGCCGCGCGTCGATCCAGGGGCGGGTGAAGAACCGGTCGCCGACATCGGCAAGGTCATCCGAGAAGGCCCGATAGGCGGCGCGCACGCGCGCGCACGCCTCCACCCAGGGGATCTCGCGATCGTCGTCCTCGGGCAGGGGCGCGTTGCGGTCCCAGTACTCCAGCCGATCGAGCCCGAGCCAGCGCGCCTTCAGCGCGTAGTAGCGGTGCGAGAGGCGCGGGAACGCGGCGGTGACGGCGGTGACCAGCGCCTCGACCACCTCGTCCTCGACCATGTTGGCGCGGTTGCGGTAGCTCTCCGGCTTCGGATACCGGCGCCAAGTGTCGATGATCTCCTTGTCCTTGGCGAGCGTGTTGGTGATCAGGGCGAACAGGCGCACGTTGCGGCCGAGGCTTTCGCCGATCGCGTGCGCGGCCGCCTCGCGGCGCGTGCGATCGGGATCGGAGAGGCGGTTCAGCGCCGCCGAGAGTGTCAGCGCCTCGCCGTCGACCGGAATGCGCAGATCGGCGAGCGTCTCGTCGAACAGCCGGTTCCAGGCGGCGCGGCCGGTCACCTCCTTCTCGTGCAGCAGCTTCTCGAGCTCGTCGGAGAGCTGGTGCGGGCGGAACACGCGCAGATCCCTGAGCCAGGGGCGCCACTCCTCGAGCGCGGTCCCGGCCATCTTCGTCTCCAGCGCCTCGTCCTCGATCCGGTTCAGCTCGAGCGAGAAGAAGATCAGGTGGGTCGAGATCGCGGTCACCCGCTCGTTGCATCCCTGGTAGAACTTGCCGATCGCCGGATCGGTCGCGTCCTCGGCGAACACGAGCTGGGCATAGGACATCACCCGGCCGAGCATCTCCTCGATGCGTTCGAACGCGGCGATGGCGGCCGCGAGCTCGCTGCCCGAGAGGGCCGCAAGACGGCCCTGGTAGCGCTGCGCGAACGCCTTGGCTTCGGCCTCGGCACGGTCGAGATCGGCCGCGATCTCGGGGCTGTCGCGACCCGGGTAGAGGTCGGTCAGGTCCCAGGCCGGCAGGTCCGAGGTGGTCTCGCCGGCGGGAACCGGGGCGTCAGGCGCAGCGATCCTGTGCTGTGGGGCCGTCACGGGCTTGTCCTGGCTCGAGGTCGGGGCCACACGGATATGGCACGCCGGGCAATCGCCGCAACCGGCGCGAGGGCAGGGAGGGCTCACGGTGGTGCGCGACTATCCCGATTGGCCGAACTGCGCGGCGCTGATGTTCGCCTGCGCCAGTCGTTATGGCGACCGGCCGGCGCTCTGGGCCAAGCGCGCCGGCGCCTGGCGGCCGACGCCCTGGCGCGAGGTCGGACGGCAGGCGGCAGCCCTCGCGCGGTCCTTGCGCGCGCGCGGCGTCGCGCCGGGCGACCGCGTCGTCATCGTCTCCGAGAACCGGCCCGAGTTCCCGATTGCCGATACTGCGATCATGGCGCTGCGCGCGATCGCGGTACCGACCTACACCACCAATACGCCGGCCGACCATGCGCACATCCTGCGCGACTCCGGCGCACGCGTGGCGATCGTCTCCACGGCCGCGCTGGCTCGGCGCGTGCTTGAGGGGGCGGCCGAGGCGGGCGGGCTCGATCTTCTCGTGGCGATCGACGATCCGGGCGAGACAGGGATCCCCGTGCTGCGCTGGCAGGAGGCGGTCGCCGACCCCTCCCCGCCCGACGACATCGAGACCGAGGCGGCGCTGATCCCGCGCGAGCAGACCGCCTGCCTGATCTACACCTCCGGCACGGGTGGCGCGCCCAAGGGGGTGATGCTGCCGCACCGGGCGATCCTGTCGAACTGCCGCGGCGCCTTCGACCTCCTCCGCCCTCTCCGCCTCGAGGACGAGACCTATCTCTCCTTCCTGCCGCTCTCGCACTCCTACGAGCACACCTGCGGACAGTTCTTCCTGCTCTCCATCGGCACGCAGGTCTTCTACTCCGCCGGCGCCGACCGGCTCGCCGCCGAGATGCAGGAGGTCCGCCCGACCGTGATGACGGCGGTGCCGCGGCTGTTCGAGGTGATCCGCGGCCGCATCCTCGCCCAGGTCGAGCGCGAGGGCGGGTTCAGGAAGCGCCTGTTCGATCTCGCCCTCCGCCAGGGGCTCAAACGCGTACAGGGCGAGCCGCTCGGCCTGCTCGGCCTGGTCGATCCGCTGCTAGACCGGCTGGTGCGCGCCAAGGTGCGCGCGCGCTTCGGCGGGCGGCTCAAGGGCATCATGTCGGGCGGCGCGCGGCTCGATCCCGAGGTGGGGCGGTTCTTCCTCGCCCTCGGCATCCCGGTGATGCAGGGCTACGGCCAGACCGAGGCGGGGCCGGTGGTGGCCGCCAACCCGCCCGACCGCATTCGCATCGACACGGTCGGGCTGCCGCTGCCGAACGTGGAGGTGCGCATCGCCGGGGACGGCGAGATCCTGGTGCGCGGCGAGCTCGTCATGCAGGGCTACTGGAACAACGAGGAGGCGACGCGCGCCGCGATCCGCGACGGCTGGCTGCACACCGGCGACATCGGTACGCTCGACTCCGACGGCTATCTGCGCATCACCGACCGCAAGAAGGACTTCATCAAGACCAATGCGGGCGAGATGGTCAGCCCAGCACGCGTCGAGGGCGTCCTGATGGGCCAGCCGGGGATCGCCCAGGCCGTGGTGGCCGGTGACGGCGAGGCGCATCTGGTGGCGCTGATCGTGCCTGCGGAGGGCGCCGACGAGGTGGCGGTGACGCTGGCGGTGGAGGCTGCGAACAAGCGGCTGGCGGTGCCGGAGCGGGTGCGCCGGTGGAAGCTTGTCGAGCCGTTCACGATCGAGAACGGCCTGCTGACGCCGACACAGAAGATCCGCCGTCCGGCGGTGCTCGGTCGGTATCGCGCGGCGATCGCGGGGCTCTACCGGGAGCGCGGAGCCTGATCCAGGTTGGCCGACCTGATCGGGTGCGTCGGCCCGCCCGCAGGACCCGCGACGGCTTGCGCCGGCGTGCAGCCCGGTCCTGCGCCGGCCTCGCCCGGGACGGCGCGCCTGGTGGGGCGACGTCGATGCGCGTTGCGCAACGGCGGCACGCTACTTGAAACACTCGATCAGAACGGTCGAGGGATGCGCGATCTCTCCCACCTCGGCCGCCGGATAGTGCGCGATCGAGGGGGACCGCCGCGGTTCCACGCCGTTCCGGCGCAGGAACTCGAGCGCTGTGCGGCCCTGGATGGCGATGTTGACGTTCTGCGGCAGATCGCCGGTGCGCTCGGCGATGCGCAGCGCGGCGAGCTTGGCAACGATCACGCCGATCACGTTGCCGGCGCGGTCGAGCAGCGGCCCGCCCGAGTTCCCCGCCTGCACCGGCGCCGAGATGATCATCGTGTCCGGATCGTCGCGCAGCCCAGTGAGCGCACTGATCTCGCCGGTGGTCAGCGTCGGCCCCGAGCCGAGGATGCCCGTGAGCGGGAAGCCGTAGGTGACGACCTCGTCGCCGCGGCGCGCCGGCCCCTCGCGGAACGCCAGCGCCGGACCCATGTCGGCGGGACCGGAGAGCAGCGCGAGGTCGCGCCGCGCATCGCGGCCGCCGACCGTGAGGTCGACCCGACGGCGGCTGGAGAGCACGCCGACCGTGCGCCGGCAGCCGTCGACCACGTGATGGTTGGTCAGAACCTTGCCCGGCGCGACGATGAAGCCCGTGCCGGTACTGGCGCGGCGCTGCACCTGGTTCTGGTCGGGCTGAGCCGGAGCGGGGCGGGCCGGCCTGGGGGACGGGCCGATGCCGGCGGGCAGCGGCACGGGGCGGTCGACGCCCGGCGGGGGCTTGCCGTTCCGGGGCCCCGGTGAAGGGCTGGCCTCACCGATCGGCGGCGGCTTGCCGTCGACGGCCGAGGGCCCCCCGGCGATCCCGTCGCGCAGCGCAGCGA
>NZ_VIKA01000175.1 GCF_006704265.1 Elioraea sp. Yellowstone
GCCTCGGCCTCGGCGCGGTTCGCGCGGGCGACGATGCGCGCGGCCTCGGCCTCGGCGACCAGGGCGCGAAGGCGGCGATCATCGAGCGACAGGAGGGCCGCGCCCGCCGGAACGTGTTGACCCGGGCGCACATGCACCGCCGCGACGAGGCCGGCGAGGTCGGTGCCGATCGCGATCGTTTCGGAGGCAGGCTCGACTTCGCCGAGCCCGGCGACCGCGGCCGGGAACGGGTTGCGCGGCGGCGCCGTGGGCGGATCGGCGCGCGGCGGCGTGCCGGGCTGCGAGGCGATCGACCAGGCGGCGAACACGCCGCCGGCGAGGGCGAGCAGCGGGAGCGCGAAGCGGAACGGGCTGCGTCGGGCCATCTCAGTGCTCCGTCATGCGGCGGATCGCGGCCGCGTCCTCGGCGATCTCGACGATCCGACCGTCCTCCATGCGCGCGATGCGGTCGGCGAAGCCGTAGACGCGCGGATCATGCGTCACGACGACGACCGCCCGGCCGGGCCGCACCGCGCTCGCGCGCAGCTGGCGCATCGCCTCGTGGCCGGAGGCGGCATCGAGCGCCGCGGTCGGCTCGTCGCAGACGATGAAGGGCGGGTCGTGCACCAGCGCGCGCGCGATCGCCACGCGCTGCATCTGCCCGCCCGAGAGCTGTCGCGGCAGCTTCTCGGCATGCGCGCCCATGCCGAGCCCCTCCAGCACCGCCCGCGCCCTGCGCGTGGCGCGGTCCAGCCGCTCGCCGCGCACCACCAGCGGGATCGCGGCGTTCTCGGCCGCGGTCAGGCTCGGCAGCAGGTTGTACTGCTGGAAGATGAAGCCGACGGTCTCGCGGCGGAACCTCGCCGCGGCGGATGGCGTGAGGTGCCGCACGTCCTGGCCGAGCACCTCGATCGCGCCCTCGCTCGCCGAGAGGATGCCGGCGAGGATCGAGATCAACGTGGTCTTGCCGCAGCCCGAGGGTCCGACCAGCAGCAGCATCTCGCCCGCGCGCACGGTGAGGTCGATGCCGTGCAGCACGCGGATCGTGCCGTCGCCCGACGGGAAGTCCTTGGCCACGCCGCGCGCGGTGACGACCGCTCCGTTCATTTGAACACCACCGCCGGATCGAGGGTGAGCGCCTTGCGGATCGAGGCGATTGACGCGACCAGGATGATCAGCACCACGGCACCGGCGACGATCGCCGCGACCCACCACGGCAGGAAGAAGCCGCGCAGATCGACATTGGTGCGCCCCGTCACCTCGAAGAACACCGCGGCGAGCCCGATGCCGAGCCCGTAGCCGATCGCCGCGACCGCGCCCGCCTGGGCGAGCACCATGCGCAGCAGTGTGCCGTTGGAGACGCCCATCGCCTTCAAGGCGCCGAACTGGCGCAGGTTCTCGAGCACGAAGATCATGAAGGTCTGGCCCACCACGGCCGCGCCGACGATGAAGCCGAGGGCCACGGTGATGCCGAAATTCACCGGGATGCCGGTGCGGGTGAGGTAGTAGCGGATGGTGCGCCAGACGAAGTCCTGCCAGCGTAGCGCGAGCAGTCCCGTCTCGCTTTCGATCCGAGCGGCCAGCGCATCGATGTCCTCGCCGACTTGCGCGCGCACCAGGATGTAGGAGAGCGGCTTCCTCGGCGGCGGGGCGAAGCGCAGCGCCTCGGAGTAGCGCGTGTAGATCACGGGGAAGGTGGTGAAGGGCGCCGAGGCCTCGGCGACGCCGACCACGGTCGCGCGCCGGTCGGCCATCTCCAGCACCTTGCCCGGCGCGGGCTCCTCGCCCGGCCAGATGAACAGCGCGCCCACGCGGTCGAGCACGATCGCGCCCGGCCGGCGCAGATCCTCGACCGAGCCCTGGAGCATCCGCGGCGGGCTGCCTGCCAGCGAGGCGTCATCCACGCCGAGCACGAACACCTGCTGCAAGCGCCCGTCCGGCGCGCGCGCGACCGTGAGCCCCTTGAAGAACGGCGTCGCCCAGCCGACGCCGGCGACGCCGCGCACGCGCCAGAGCGCGCTCTCCGGCAGCGGCTCGATCTCCTCGACGTAGATCACGCGGGGATCCATCACCCAGAGATCGGCGTCCACCACGTCGATCACCTGGGCCGCGGTGCGCAGCATCAGGCCCACGAAGATCGAGGCCTGCTGCGCCATCAGCATCACCGCGAACGCCACACCGCAGACAAGCCCGACATATTTCGCCGTGTCGCCCGTGAGCATGCGCAGTGCGATGCGGATCATCGCGGCCTCTCCTGAACGGCGTTCAGATGAACGACGTTCATATACCGGCTTGCGCGCGCAGCCGCAAGCGCTAAAGTGAACGGCGTTCAGGTCACGGGGGCGCGATGGCGAGGACGGCGGCAGGAAGGCGGCCCGCGGCGAAGCCGCGGCGGCGGAGCGCCGCGGACCGCCGCCGGCAGGTGGTCGCGGCGGCACGACGGATCGTGCTGCGCGAGGGCTTCGAGGCGCTCACCATGCGGCGCGTGGCGGCGCTCGCAGGCGTCTCGGCCGCCGCACTCTACCTCTACTTCCCCGACCGGCTGAGCCTGATGGCGGCGGTGGCGGACGACCTGTTCGAAGGCCTGCTCGCCGCGATGCGCGCGGCGGTGGCGCGCGCCGAGGGCGATCCCGATCCACGCGCACGGCTGCACGCGGTGATGACCGCGTATCTCGACTGGGGCCTCACGCATCCGGACGAGTACCGCGTGATCTTCATGACGCCGATCACCGGCGTCGCAGGGCATCAGCCGGGCGAGCCGGGCGTGCCGGCGGCACCGACCGGGCAGGCGACCTTCGCCGCGCTGCAGGCGGAGGTCGCGCGGCTGATCGCGCTCGGCGTGTTCCGCCCGGCCGAGCCCCAGGTCGTTGCCGAGGCGATCTGGGCCGCCGGCCACGGCCTCGTCTCGCTGCTGATCACCAAGCCCGGCTTTCCCTGGAGCCCGCGGGACCGCCTGATCGGTACGCTCGCGGATGCACTCTGCCGCGGCTTCTCGGCAGGCTGACGCGGGCGACGCCCGCGGACGGACGGGGTCGCGGTCGCGCGCGGCGGTCGGAGACGGGCCACATCGCGGGCGATGCCGGCGCGCCGGGATCAGGGCCGTTGTCGATCGCCCGGGAAGGAGGCCGCCGGACCCTCGCCTTGCCGCCCCTCTCGCCCGGACCGGGCGGGCCACGTCGCCAGCAGGATCGACCCCAGCATCAGCACGAAGCCCGCGCCGTGTCCGGCTGTGAACGCCTCGCCCAGCACCAGAACCGCGAGCACCGCCGCGGTCGCCGGCAGGAACGCGCTGAACACGCCCGCCACACTCGCCGACGCCCGCCGCAACCCGCCATACCACAGCAGAAGACAGAGCACGCTCGCAGTCAGGCTGTGGAACACCAGCAACGCAACGTTGAGCGGGCTCGCCGCCCCCGGCGCGAGCCGCGGCAGCGACAGCGCCGCGAACGGCAGCAACTGCCCCGCGCTGAACGCCTGCATCCAGAACGCCGCCGTGATCACGCCGATGCGGCCCGAGTTCCGCTTCGCGAGCAGCACATAGACCGCCTCGCCGATCACGCCGGCGAAGACCAGCGCATTGCCGACCAGCGACCCTTCGCCGCCGCCCGCGCGCACGGCATTGATCGCCGCCATTCCCACCCCGGCCAGCGCCGCCGCCGCCCAGGCGCGCACGCCCAGCCGCTCCCGCAGCCACAACGCCGAGCCCACCGCCACCACCGCCGGCAGGGTCGCGAGCACCAGCCCGCCCTCGAGCGCCGAGGTGAACCTGAGCCCCGCCAGCAGCCCCGCGTTGTAGAGCGCGGTGCCGAAGGCCGCCTGCCAGAACAGGTTGCCCATCACCGCGGGCGCGGGCATGCCCCGCGGGCGCTCCACCAGGCGCATCAGAGGCCACAGCACCATGCAGGCGAGCAGGCAGCGCAGGCACGCGATCAGCGGGATCGGCAGCGCCTCGGCCAGCAGCTTCGCCACCGGCACATTCGCGCCGACCAGCATCATCGACGACGCCAGCATGAGATAGGCAAGCAGCATGGGGCGCCGACACTCGCCCGCCGCTGAGCCGCGATCAATCCTGCGCCGCAACCTCGCGGTAGGGGCTCGCCTCCGCGGCGATCGCCTCGATCTGGTGCAGCACCGCCGGGCGTTCGCGCGCGAGGAACGCCTCGACCGCGTCGCGCAGCCCCTGATGCGCGATCCAGTGCGCCGAGCGGGTCGGCACCGGCAGGTAGCCGCGGCTGACCTTGTGTTCGCCCTGCGCGCCGGCCTCGACGCGCGCGATCCCGTGCGCGATCGCGAATGCGATCGCCTGGTAGTAGCAGAGCTCGAAATGCAGGAACGGCACCTCGCGCGCCGCCCCCCAGTTGCGGCCGTAGAGCGTGTCGCGGCCGAGCAGGTTGAGCGCGCCGGCCACCGGCGTGCCATCGGGTTCCTCGGCCCACATCAGCACCACCCGCTCGCCGAGACGCTCGCCGAGCAGCGGCCAGAAGCGCCGCGTGAGGTAAGCCTGCCCCCAGCGCTTGTCCACCGTTGCGCGATAGAAGCGGTGGAACGCGTCCCAGTGCCGCGCAGTGATCTCGGCGCCCCGCAGCGGACGGATGCGCAGGCCCTCGGCCGCGCGCGCGCGTTCCTTGCGGATCTGCTTGCGCTTGCGGCTGGACAGCCGGGCAAGGAAGTCGTCGAACGTCGCATAGCCCTCGTTCGACCAGTGGAACTGCAACCCGAGCCTGGGCAGGAACCCCTGCGCCGCGAGGTCCGCCTGTTCCTTGCACGTACAGAACGTGACATGCACCGATGAGACACCGAGATCCGAAGCCGCGCGGATCAGGGCGGCGACGAGCGCGCCGCGGTGCGCGGGGTCGCGTGCGAGCAGGCGCGGTCCCGGCACGGGGCTGAACGGCACGGCGCATTGCAGCTTCGGATAGTAGCGTCCGCCGGCGCGCTCGAACGCGTCGGCCCAGCCGTGGTCGAACACGTACTCGCCGTAGGAGTGCGACTTGGCGTAGAGCGGCGCGACCGCGACGATCGCGCCGGCGCCGTCGCGCAGCACGGCGTGCTGCGGCAGCCAGCCCGTGCGCGCGGAGGCCGAGCCGCTCTCCTCCAGCGCGGAGAGGAAGGCGTGCGAGACGAACGGGTTGTCGTCGCCCGCGCAGGCATCCCAGTCATCGGGGGCGATATCGGCGATGCGTGGGTGGAGGGAGAGCGAAAACATCAGCGGAAGAATTGGGGGAGCCTGAGGCTCCCCCAACCCCCCTCCATCCGGGCGTCGCTCCCGTTGGTCGCGACGCGGGGTTCGGTCAACGGGATGGGGGGTGCGGGGTGAAGGGCCAATGGCCCTTCACCCCGCCAAGACAAACATCCCCTCGACCTCCGTCGCCGCATCCCCCGGCAGGCACGGCACGCCGATGGTCGTGCGCGCATGCCGCCCAGCATCCCCGAACACGGCCACGCACAGCTCCGAAGCGCCGTTCATCACCAGCGCCTGCTGCGTGAAATCGGGTGGACACGCGATGAACCCGCCGAGCCGCACGGCCTGCTTCACCCGGTCCAGATCGCCGCCGCACGCCGTCTTGAGCTGCGCCAGCACGTTGAGGAAGCAGATCCGGCAGCTCTCCTGCCCCTGCTCGACCGTCACGCCGGCGCCCACCTTGCCGGTCACCGCGATCCTGCCGTCCTTCAGCGGCACCTGGCCGGAGATGACGACGAGGTTTCCTGCCACCACGAACGGTACGTAGTTCGCCATCGGCGCGGCGGCCTCGGGCAGCACGATGCCGAGCTCCTTCAGGCGCGCCTCGATCCTTCCGGCCATGCGACGGTCTCCCCTTGCGGTTGCGGGGCGACCCTAGCGGCGTCAGTGCGCGTGGGCCAGAGCGCGCGATCCGCCCGTCGCCACGCGGGGCGGCTTCGCCGGCACCGGAACCTCGAGCCCGAGGCGCAGGAACGGCGCCACCGCGCGTGCCATTGCCTCGCGCGCCGCAGGCTCCGCCCCCTCGGCGAGCGCGGCACGCAGCCGCGGCGGCAGGAACGGCGCCTCGTCCGCCGTGCCGGCACCGATCGCGTGGCGCTCCAGCGCGGCGAGCAGCGGATCCTCCTGCGGCAGGCGC
>NZ_VIKA01000176.1 GCF_006704265.1 Elioraea sp. Yellowstone
GGCGGCAGGGCGCCGGGCGAGGCCGCGCTGATCGATGCCGCGGCCGACCGGCTCGCGCGGGAATCGGCGCCGCGCCTGCGGCGCGTCATCAACCTCACCGGCACGGTGCTGCACACCAATCTTGGCCGCGCGCCGCTGCCCGAGGAGGCGATCGCCGCCGCCGCCGAGGCCATGCGCCACCCGACCACGCTCGAGTTCGACCTCGCCACGGGGCGGCGCGGCGAGCGCGATGATCACCTGCGCGGCCTGCTGTGCGCGCTTACCGGTGCCGAGGACGCGACCGTGGTGAACAACAACGCCGCCGCCGTGCTGCTGGTGCTGAACACGCTGGCGAAGGGCAGGGAGGTGCCGGTCAGCCGCGGCGAGCTGATCGAGATCGGCGGGTCGTTCCGGATGCCGGAGATCATGGCGCGCGCTGGCTGCCGGCTGGTCGAGGTCGGCACGACCAACCGCACCCACGCGCGCGACTACCAGGGGGCGATCGGTCCGCGCACGGCACTCCTCATGCGTGTGCATCAGGCAAACTTCGCGATCTCGGGTTTCACCGCGCGTGTCCCGGACCGCAAGCTTGCCGCGATCGCGAAGGCGGCCGGCCTGCCCTTCATCGCCGACCTTGGCGCCGGTGCCCTGGTCGACCTCGCCCGATTCGGCCTGCCGCCCGAGCCGACCCCCGCGGACGCCCTCGCTGCCGGCGCCGACCTCGTCACGTTCTCGGGAGACAAGTTGCTCGGCGGGCCGCAGGCCGGGCTGGTGGTCGGGCGGGCCGAGCTGGTCCGGCGGCTGAACCGGAACCCGCTGAAGCGGGCGCTCCGGCTCGACAAGGGCCGGATTGCCGCGCTCGAGGCGGTGCTGCGGCTGCACCTTGCGCCTGACCGCCTGGTCGCGCGCCTCCCCGCCCTCGCGCTTCTGGCTAGGCCGGAGGCCTCGATTCGCGCGGCCGCCGAGCGTCTCGCCGCCGGGCTCGCGCCGGCGCTCGGGCCGGGCTGGCGGATCGCGGTCGAGCCGTGCCGCAGCCAGATCGGCTCCGGCGCCCTGCCGGTCGAACGCCTGCCCTCGGTGGCCGTCACGGTCGCCGGACGGCGGCCCGACCTTCTGGCCGCGCGGCTCCGCGCCCTGCCGGTGCCGGTGCTGGGACGGGTCGCCGACGGGCGGCTCTGGCTCGACTGCCGGTGCCTGACGGAGGCGGACGAGGCCGTGCTGGCAGGGATCTTGCCGGCATGCTCCGGGCAGGCGATCTGAGCCGAGGAAGAGACTCGGCCCCGGTGGGCCGGCCGGCCTTCAAAGCCGGTCGGGGCGGCTGGACGCGGTCCCGGGCGGGTTCGACTCCCGCTCTCTTCCGCCCCGCTTTGGTTTTGCGCAACGCAACAGCACACAACGGACACACCTGTTGCAGCAGCGCCACAGGCCTGGAAAATCGTCGGCGCACCCGGTGCAACCGCGCGGGCCCTTTTGTATGGTGCCGGCATTGCGGGATACGGAGTGCCGTAGGCGCGATGCCTGCCGGCCGGGCCTTTACCCCGCGCGGGTTTGGTCAAGGAGAGACACGGATGAAGCTCCGCACTGTGCTTCTGGCCGCGACGATGGGCGTGCTGCCCGCCGTGGCCAGCGCCCAGCCGGTCAACGGCCTCTACATCGGCGCCATGGGCGGCTACAACATCGTCCAGGACACCGATCTGTCGTTCTCGCCGACCCGGGCCGGCTCGCATGACGCCGAGTTCGACGGTGGCTGGGCGGGAATCGCCCGCATCGGCTGGGGCTTCGGCCAGGTCGCCCCGGGCATCGGGCTGCGCGTCGAACTCGAGGGCAACTACCGCGACAACGACGTCGACGGCATCAAGATCGGCGGTGCTTCGCTGACGAATGTCGGTGGTTCGCAGCAGACCTATGGCGTGATGCTCAATGCCCTCGCCGATTTCGACCTCGGCCTCGGTTTCCTCTACCCCTACCTTGGCGCCGGTATCGGCTGGGCCTGGACGAACTGGGACAGCGTGAAGGGTGGCGGCGTCACGCTCGTCGATGACGATGACAACAACTTCGCCTTCCAGGGCATCGTCGGCCTGAGCGTGCCGATCGATGCGGTGCCGGGTCTCGCGATCAACGCCGAATACCGCTTCTTCGGCACGCTGAAGAACGAGTTCAGGGTCACGCCCGCCGGCGGTGGTGGCACGGTGGAGGCTGACAACTACAACCACACCTTCCTGATCGGCCTGCGCTACGCCTTCGGCGTGACGCCGCCGCCGCCTGCTCCGGCGCCTGCGCCGGTCGCGGCCCCGGCGCCCGCCCGCACCTACCTCGTGTTCTTCGACTTCGACAGCGCCGCCCTCACCGACCGTGCGCGCGAGATCATCGCCGAGGCCGCCGCCAACGCGCCGCGCGTGCAGGCGACCCGGATCGAGGTGACCGGTCATACCGACACGGTCGGCTCGGCCGCCTACAACCAGGCCCTGTCGCTGCGCCGCGCCAACGCGGTCGCCGCCGAGCTCGAGCGCCGGGGGATCCCGCGTAGCCAGATGGTCATCACCGGCCGCGGCTTCAGCCAGCCCCTGGTGCCGACCGGGCCGAACGTCCGCGAGCCGCAGAACCGGCGCGTGGAGATCGTGCTCCGCTGATCCCGGGCGGATCGACCTGACCGACGGAAGGGGCGCCGCGAGGCGCCCCTTTTCGTTGTCCCGATTCGCGCCGTGCGGCGCAGCACGGGCGCGCGTCCCTGTCCTCCGACGGCGCGGAGCCTCCGGAGCGGCCGGTCGTGCTGCAGGGGAAGGGAGGGCGCGCGCGGCGCCGGCGGTCAGCGCCGCTGCGTGCCGGTGCGGGAGGGGGTCTCGGCCGTGCGGAGGTCGCAGGACCGCACCGCATAGGCCTGCGGCAGGTTCGCCTCCGCCGAGATCGCCAGCAGATCGGCGTTGGCGCCCACGCTCATGACGCGGTCGAACATCGGCCCGACCTTGCCGCAGAAGTCGCTGCCGAGGCGGATACCTTCCTGCGACTGCGCGTTCGCCAACGCCGTGATGTACTGGTTCAGGTCGCGCTGGGCGCTGCGCCCGTGCACGCGGTTGAAGTAGCCGGTGAGGTGCCGATGCGCGCCGGCGAGATCCGACTGGAAGCGCGTGACGAAGGCGTTGTAGCGGTCGTGCATCCCGCAGGAGAGGGCGCCTACCATCAGGTGGGTCTGCAGCGCGCGCAGATCGAACGCCGCCTTCTCGCGCGCATTGGCGCACGCCTGGGCGGCCGCCTGGGATGAAGCGAGGCCGACCGCGACGAAGGCGGCCGCATTCAGCAGGAGCGAGCGCACGGACAACCTCCGCTGGCTGGCCCCGCGACTCGACACGCCGCAGGGCAGGGCACGATCACGGGTTATCGGCGAATCGGATCGGCTGATCAAGCGCTGCAGGCTCCCCTCGCGAACGGCCATCCGCCCAGGACCCCGGCCCGGGGAGCGACGCCATGAACGTCACGAGGACGGAGGCGCGGATTGGCTGGGGAGACGGCGAGAGCCAAGGCTCGGCGGCGCGGGATGCATGGCGTCGCCTCGCCCGAGGCGGTGCGACGCTTCTGCCTGCTCGACCGCGGCAATCCGACCTCGATCCCGGCAGCCGTCGCCGCGGCGCGGCAGAACGCACGTACGCTGCGTCCGCTGATCTCGACCGGGATGTGGCAGCAGCTTGACATCTTCCACGACCGGATCGACGCACTGGCCGAGCAGGACGTCGCGGCCGATCAGCTCTCGCGCCTCTGCGCGCTCGCGCTGCGGCTGGAGGATCTGCACGCGGGGCTCGAGGATCGCAGGATCGAGGAGATCATCGCAGGCGGCCTGCCGAGTTCCTGGACTGGGCGCAGCGCATGCTGATCGCCGCGGCGGCGGACGAGGTCGGCACCGCGTTCTTCCGCGATTGGCGTCCGCTCGCCGCGGCGGCGCAGGGCCGGCAGCAGGGAGACCGGGATCGGCGTCCCGCCCGGTCGGCATCCGCGTCAGCCCGTGCCGAACAGCCGATCACCCGCATCGCCGAGACCGGGGCGGATATAGCCGCGCTCGTCGAGGCCGCGGTCCACCGCGATCGCGGTCACCGTGACATCCGGGTGGGCGGCGGCGAGGCGTGCCAGTCCTTCGGGTGCGGCGAGCACGCAGGCGACCGCGAGGTCGCGCGCGCCGGCCGCCTTCAGCCGCGTGCAGGCCGCGGCGGCGGTGTTGCCGGTCGCCAGCATCGGGTCGAGCACGATCGCCGCACGCAGCGCCAGATCGGTCGGCGCGGCGAAGCTGTACTCGACCGTTGCGAGTGTGGCGTGGTCGCGATAGGCGCCGAAATGCGCGACCGGTGCCGCGGGCATCAGCGCGAGGAACCCGTCGAGCAGGCCGAGCCCGGCGCGCAGCACCGGCACGAGACACGGCAATGGGCCGGCGAGCACCGGCGCGTCGACGCCTTCGAGCGGCGTGACGACGGGTGCGGCAGCAAGGTGCAGACGCTCGGTCGCGCCGGCGGCGAGCAGCAGCGCGATGCGGTGCAGCGCGGCGCGGAACGCCTCGCGCGGCGTCCCGGCGCGGCGCAGCGTGGTCAGCGCGTCCTGGGCGAGAGGATGGTCGATCAGCCTCGGCGTCATGGCGCCGGGCATGGTGTCATCGTGCCGTGCCCGGCGCCACGGGGGTCGGGGGCCCCGCACGGCCGGGACCCCCGCCGCGATGCGTGGGGAACGCGGGATCAGCGCATCGCGGCGATGTCGATGATCTCCCCCGGCAGGCCGGTGACCGGACCGAGCGCGCTGAGCGCGCCGGTCTGCACGTCGAGCCTGTGCAGCGTTCCGTTCGCCAGCACGAAGCCCCAGTTGCCGCCGTCGCCGTCGGCGAGGATGTCGAACGCGGTCGCGGGCGGCAGGCTCATGCCGAAGCTCGCCTTGCTCTGCTGCACGCCGTCGTTCGGCGGCGCCTGCAGGTTGAACGAGCCGAGCAGCGTGTCGATCGTGTAGAGCGCGGTCTGCGTGGCGCCCTTGACGCTGTTCGAGTAGGCGCCGGCGGTGATGCGCGGCATGGTGCCGGCATTGCGGTCGCCCGGCGCGTATTTCAGCGCTCCGTCCACCAGCGTCGCACCCGTATCGACGTTGATGCGCAGGTTGGTGCCGTTGATCCCCATCACGCGCAGCCGATCGACCGTCGGGTTGAAATCGACCACCGCCCGGCCGCCGAGCTCGGCGCGCTCGGTGAGGCGGCTGAGCATGGTGGCGGCGCCCGTGCGCGGATCGATGCGGTAGAGCATCCACGCGTCGGTGAGCGCGACCAGCGACCCGTCCGCCGGGCGCTGGTCGATCCCGAGCACGCGGCCCTCCACGCCGCGGATGGCGACCGGTGGGGCGGCGCGGCGCGTCTCGGTGTCGATCGTGACGAGGCGGTTGTCGGGGGTCAGTCCGATCAGGGTCGCCGCCTGGCCGGGCGTGGGCGCGAGGGCGGCGGCCGCGACGGCGGCGAGCAGCAGATGGCGCATGGACGTGGTCCTTCCGTTGAGCCTGTGGTGCGACGGCGGTTCCGTCGCGCGGGCTACGGGCGGGCCGTGTTGTCGGACGCAGCGCCGGCGATCACGCGCGCGCGATCACTCCACGCGTTCGAGTCGGCCGATGAACAGCACCGGGCCGGTGGGCCGGCCGGTCGGCGAGCCCCCGGGCGGCTCAAGGCTGATCTCCACCAGCATGCCGTCCTGCGGCCGCAGCACCCGCGGATCGACCTCGAGCCGGCCGTCGGGCGGCACGATGCCGAGCGAGACAGGCGCGGCCGCGCCCGGGGCGAGGCCCCAGAGCTGCATCACGCGCCCCTCCTGCACCGGGCGCGGGTTCACGGCACCGGCGAGCACGATGCCGCGGCTCGGGCTCGCCTCCACCACCCAGGCGGGCGCGCCGCGATCCTGCTGGAGGACCGCGAGGTAGCGCGGCTCCTCGGCGGCGGGGCGGAGCAGCATGAACGCCGCGAGCCCGGCGGCGAGTGCGGACGCACTGGCGGCCCAGACCTTCCAGAGCAGGTTCGCGCGCGGCGCGCGGGCGAGCGGCACCAGGCGCGCCGGCGCAGCCGCGCGCGCGTCCAGTG
>NZ_VIKA01000177.1 GCF_006704265.1 Elioraea sp. Yellowstone
GGGCGGCGCGGCCAATTACGGCCTCGCGGCGCTGGCGGCGCTGGCGGCGCGGATCGAGCAGGCCGCCGCCGCGGGCGAATTCGAGCACGCACGCGCCGCCGCCGGCGCGATCGGCACGACCGTCGAGGCCTCCTGCGCGGCGCTGCTCGAGGCGAGCGGAAGGCTGGCCGCAGCCGAGTAGGGCCGCGCGCCGGTGCATCGGGACGCCGCGCGCGGACACTCCCGCCGGCGCCCCTGCCGGGCAGCGAGGTGAACGGCCCGGGCGGTCCGGCGCCGCCCGGCCGACGACGTCAGAGCGCGACGCCCCAGGGCAGCGGATACCAGGCGAACCCCTCGCCTTCCGCAGCCACGTGGCCGATGCCGGGGAAGGCGAAATGGTACGACAGCACGCCGATGCGCTCCTGCGCCAGCATGCGCAGCACGCGCAGCCGGCTCTGCGCCGACTGCTTCGAATCGGTATCGAAGGCGAACTCGATCTGCGGCCGGCGCAGCATGATGACCTCGTGGTGCGCAAGGTCGCCGATGAACATCGCCTTCGCGTTGCCCGACTGGACCATGAAGGCGGTATGGCCGACCGTGTGGCCGGGGGCCGAGACCGCGATCACGCCCGGAACAACCTCCTTGCCGTCCTCGACGAAGGCGAGCCGGTCGCGCACCGGCAGCAGGTTGCGCCGCGCGCCCTGCACGAAGGTGCCGATCCAACCCTGCGCCGAGGCGCGCTGCTCGTCGGTCCAGAAGTCGAAATCCGCCCTGCTGATGAACACCTGCGCGTTCGGGAAGTTCGGCTTGCCGTCGCCGCCGATGATGCCCCAGACATGGTCGATATGGCCGTGGCTGCACACCACCGCATCGATCTGCTCGGGCATGATCCCGGCCGCGCGCAGGTTGGCGAGCAGCATCCCGGTATGCGGGCCGAAGGGACGAGTGTAGCCGACGCCGGTGTCGAACAGCACCATCTGCCGGCCGGTGTTCACCACGAAGCAGTTCTGCGGCAGAACGAGCTTCTCGGTCGAGCGGAAGTTGGCGCGCAGCAGCTGCGTCAGGTCGTCGCGCGGATGGGCGGGGAAGCCGGCGGCGGGCTCGCCGAGATCGAGATCGCCGTCGCCGACCACGGTCACCTCGAAGTCGCCGAGCCGGGTGCGGTACCACTCGGGCGGACGCAGCCCCGTCATCGGTGCGGCGGCCTCGGCGCGTCGCGGCAGGGCGGCGAGCAGCGCCGAACCGAGCCCGGCGGCGATCAGGCTGCGCCGTCCAGGCGCGCCCGGGAGAAGAGCGCTCATCGTTTCCTCACTCCGAGTGTTGTTGCATGATCCGTCTGCCGTGAAGGCGGCCCAGCCTAGCACGCAGTCGCAGGTATCGCATCGTTGCCGATCGTTCATGCCCGCATGCTCGCCGCGGCGTGCGCGATCTCCAGCACCGCGCGCGCCGCGATCAGCGCATCCGGCGCGCCGGTCGTCTTGCACGCCGCCTCCGCCGCGAGCAGCCGGCCGGAGACCGCGGCGACCCGCGGCGCCGTCCAGCGCGCGAGCGCGCGCGCGAAGTCCTGCTCGTGGCGGAAGAACACCGCGGGACGCGCGCGCCGCGCGGCCTCCTTCGGGCTCAGGCGGTTGAGCTCCTCGGCGAGCGCGAGCGAGAGCCGCTGCATGTGCCTGAGCGCGGTGCGGATCACCGCGACCGGATTGGCGCCCTCCGCCATCGCGGCGCGCAGCGCCCGGTCCGCGCGTGCCGGATCGCCCGCCGTCGCCGCGAACATCGCCGCCTCCAGGCCGAGCCCGGCGTGATCGCCCACCACCGCCTCGCAGGCGGCGATGTCGACGCGCCCGCCCGGGCCGACCGAGAGCGCGAGCTTCTCGATCTCCTGGCGCGTGACGCCGCGATCGGCCCCGAGATGATCGGCGAGCCAGGCCAGGGCATCGGGTTCGACCGTGACGTCGAGCTCCGTCAGCCGTGCCGCGATCGAGGCGCGCAGATCGGCGCCCGTCTCCGGCCAGCAGGCGATCGCCGCGGCGTCCTGGCGGCGCTCGAACAGCACGCGCAGCCGCTCGGCCGGGCGCAGCGCGCCCGCCTCGACCACCAGCAGCGAATCGCCGGGCACGGCGAGCGCGGTCTCGATCGCCGCCGCGAGCGCATTGGTGGCGTCGCGCAGCCAGACCGCGCGGCGCCCGCCCATCATGCTGATCGCCGCCATCTCGCCCGCCAGCCGGCCGGGATCGGCCGAGGCCGCCTCGCGCGGGACGACGCTGACGCGGAACGGATCGTCGCGCCCGCCCGCAACCGCGGCCACCAGCGCCTCGGCACGCTCGCGCCGCAGCCCCTCGTCCTCGCCGTAGAGCAGCACGCCCCGCACCGCGCCGGGGTTGCGCAGGAACGGCGCGATCCGGGCCCCTTCGAGCTTCACGACCCGGCGGCGCGACGCGCGTAGAAGGCGGCGAGCTGCGCGACGATATCCTCGGCAAGGCGCTCGGCGAGGCGCCGCTCTGCCGCCTCGCCCGAGAGCTGCGCGGCGAAGTACTGGTCGGTGGCGATGTTGAACGCGTCGACCGCGTAGGACCGGCCCGTCGTCAGCGGGTCGCCGGAGGGGAGGGGGGCGAGGGTGAAGCTCGCCACCGCAGCGAGGCGCATGCGCGAGGACGTCTCGTCGCGCCGCACGCCGAGCGCCTGGCGCGTGATGCTGAGGGCGACGCGCAGCTCGTGGCGCGCCGCCCCCGTTCGGTTGCGCAGCCGCGCGTTCAGCGCCTCGCGCAGCAACTGGCCCTGGCGCTCGGGGATCAGGGCGACGCGGATCGCGGCGAGAGCCTCGGCGATCTCCCCCTCGCCGCCGCCTGTGCCGGCGCGGTCGGCGTAGATCGGCCGGAAGCCGCAGCCGCCGGCGAGCGCGAGGCCGGCGGCGAGGGCGGCGCGCCTAGAGCACGAAGTTGACGATCTTGCCCGGGACATGGATCCGCTTGCGGATCGTCCGCCCGGCGAGCGCCCGGGCGACGTTGGTTTCCGCCTCGGCGGCGGCGAGCACGGCCGCCTCGTCGGCGCCGACCGGCACCTCGATCGTGCCGCGCAGCCTGCCCATCACCTGGACCGCGATCGTGACGGTGTCGGCAGCGGCGAGCGTCGTGTCATGCTCGAGCCACGGCAGGGTCGCGACCATGCCCTGCCCGGGCGCGAGCAGCGCCCAGCACTCCTCGGCGAGATGCGGCATCATCGGCGAGAAGAGCCGCACCAGCGCCTCGAGCGCCTCGCGCCTTGCCCAGGCGAGGTCGTCGTCCTCGCCCCGCACGTCGGCGATCGCGTTGGCGAACTCGTGGAGCCGCGCGACGGCGACGTTGAAGGCGAAGGTCTCGAGCGCCTGGGTGACCGCGGCGATGGTGCGGTGGGTGGCGCGCCTGAGCGCGCGCGCCTCGGCCGAGAAGCCTGCCGGCGCGGGCGTGCCGTGCGGCGGCAGGCTGGGAAGCGCGCCCTGCACCAGGCGCCAGACGCGCTGGGTGAAGCGGTGCGCCCCGGCAACCCCGGCCTCGGTCCACTCCATGTCACGCTCGGGAGGGTTGTCGGAGAGGATGAACCAGCGTGCCGTGTCGGCGCCGTAGCGGTCGATGATCGCGCCCGGATCGACCGTGTTGCGCTTCGACTTGCTCATCGCCTCGACCGCGCCGACGGTGACCGGCTCGCCGGTCTCGCGATGCACGGCCGTGCCGTCCGCGCGCTTCTCGACCTCGGCGGGGTAGAGCCAGCGGCCGTCGGCACCGCGATAGGTCTCGTGCTTCACCATGCCCTGGGTGAACAGCCCCGCGAAGGGCTCGCCCGAGGCGAGGCCGAGATGGCCGGTATCGCGCATCGCGCGGGCGAAGAAGCGGGAGTAGAGCAGGTGCAGGATCGCGTGCTCGATGCCGCCGATGTACTGGTCGACCGGCAGCCAGGCATCCGCCGCGGCGCGGCTGGTCGGGGTCTCTGCGCGCGGTGCGGTGAAGCGTGCGAAGTACCACGAGGAATCGACGAAGGTGTCCATCGTGTCGGTCTCGCGCCGCGCGGGCGCGCGGCAGCGCGGACAGGCGACGTGCTTCCAGGTCGGGTGGTGGTCGAGCGGATTGCCCGGGCGCGCGAGATCGACGTCCTCGGGCAGGCGCACGGGGAGCTGGTCCTTGGGCACCGGCACGATGCCGCAGGCATCGCAATGGATCACCGGGATCGGGCAGCCCCAGTAGCGCTGGCGGCTGATGCCCCAGTCGCGCAGCCGCCACTGCACCACGCCCGTTCCTTGGCCGGTCCGTTCCAGCTCCTCGACGATGCGCCGCTTGGCGGCCGGGACCTCGAGCCCGTCCAGGAAATCGGAGTTGATCAGCGTACCGTCCTCGACGAAGGCAGTGTCGCCGATCGCGAAGGTCGTCGCCTCCGCGCCCGGCGGCAGCACGACGGGTGTGACCGAGAGCCCGTACCTGCGCGCGAAGTCGAGGTCGCGCTGGTCGTGGCCGGGGCAGCCGAAGATCGCGCCGGTGCCGTACTCCATCAGCACGAAATTGGCGATCCAGACCGGATAGGTGCGGCCGTTGAAGGGGTGCCTCACGCGCAGCCCCGTGTCGTGGCCGCGCTTCTCGGCCGTCTCGAGCGCGGCCTCGGTGGTGCCGAGCGTGCGGCAGGATGCGACGAAGGCGGCCGCGGCGGGATCGCGCGCGGCGATCGCGGCGGCGAGCGGATGATCGGGGCTGAGCGCGAGGAAGCTCATGCCGAACAGCGTGTCGGGGCGGGTCGTGAACACCTCGACCGCGTCGTGCCCATCCACCGGCGTCTCCAGCCGGAAGCGGATGCGCGCGCCGTCGCTGCGGCCGATCCAGTTGCGCTGCATGGTGCGCACGCGCTCGGGCCAGCGGTCGAGCGTGTCGAGCGCGGCCAGCAGATCCTCGGCGTAGCGGGTGATGCGGAGGAACCACTGGCTGAGCTTGCGCCGTTCCACCACCGCGCCCGACCGCCAGCCGCGGCCGTCGATCACCTGCTCGTTGGCGAGCACCGTCTGGTCCACCGGATCCCAGTTGACGAAGGCCTCCTTGCGTTCGACCAGGCCGGCTTCGAGGAAGTCGAGGAACAGCGCCTGCTGGTGGCCGTAATAGGCGGGGTCGCAGGTGGCGAACTCGCGCGACCAGTCGAGGCTGAGCCCCATGCGCTTCAGTTCGCCGCGCATGGTGGCGATGTTGTCCCAGGTCCAGCGGCCCGGGTGGATGCCGCGTTCGCGCGCGGCGTTCTCGGCCGGCAGGCCGAAGGCGTCCCAGCCCATCGGGTGCATCACCGCGAAGCCGCGCGCGCGCTTGTAGCGCGCGACCACGTCGCCGAGCGTGTAGTTGCGCACGTGCCCCATGTGGATGCGGCCCGAGGGATAGGGGAACATCTCGAGCACGTAGTACTTGGGCTTCGTGCCGTCGGGCAGGTCGGGCACGGCGAAGCAGCCGGCCTCGTCCCATGCGCGCTGCCAGCGCGGTTCGGCCTCGGCGGGGTCGTAGCGTGCGGTGTCGGTGATCTGGTCCATGGGGTATCGCGCGGTCGTCTCGGCGCGCAGGTTTAGGGGGTGCGGGCGCGCTTGGCGAGGGGCGCGACGACCTGCCACCGGCTGAGGGGAGAGAAGAGGGGGAGGCTCACGCCCCCGCCCACGCCTTCGGGCCTTCTCCCCTCGTCAGGAAAGGGTGGCGCTCTGCGGCGAGGGACATCGATATCCCCGGCAGAGGCAGGCTGGAATCCTGGGCGTCGGTCGTACCGTGCATGGCCCGCATCACCCCCCGACCGCGGACAAAGCGGGTCGGGGGCCTCTCCCGGCCGGAGACGGCGCCAGCCGGAGGTCGCGTCCCGGGCGGTCGGCTTCGCGGCGATGATGATCGGCCCCCGAACAGGGTGGGTTTGCGACGTCCAACCTGCTCGCGGACCCGTCGATCGCCGACGAGGTGATGACCCTGCGCGGACTTCTCGACTGCTCGAACGACGACTGGACACCTCGAAAAACCCGCTGATCGGGCGCTGCTGAGGGGCTGTTGATGGCGCCGTTGAATGCGGACCGGCCGTTT
>NZ_VIKA01000178.1 GCF_006704265.1 Elioraea sp. Yellowstone
TGTTGTCGGGCACGGTGAGGTCGCCGGAGAGGTGCCAGCCGGCCTGATCGAGCAGCAGCAGGGCGTGCTTGCCGGGGCTGACCATGGTGCTGATCTCAGCGAGCTGCAGGTTCATCGCCGCGGTGTTGCAGACCGGCAGGACCAGGGCTGCGCCTTTGCCCTCGCGCGGGCAGACGGCGCCGAAGATGTAATACCCTCCGCACAAAGGCTCGACCTTTGTGCTGAGGGTATCGCGCGCGGGGCTGGTGGGGCGGCCGCGCGCGAACATGACCCCGTCCCAGCCCGCCGAAGGTCAAACCTTCGGCGGGCTGGTATAAGTGGAGGCGTAGCGCTGATCCTGCGGCGCGGCGGGCCTGGTGCCGCGCCGTGCCCAGCGGCGGGCGATCTTGTTCTTCTGGCCGACCCTGGCTTCGTCGGCGAACCAGATCTCTATGGCCTCGGGGGCGAGGCCCTTTTCCTCGGCAATGGCGTCCAGCGCCGTGGGGACGTTTTTTTGAACGCCTCGATCGCGCCCGGACCTTGGGCGTGGTGCTTCGGCCGCGCCGAGAGCTTGCGATAGCCCATCGCGCGCACCTCCCGGCTCAGCGTCTGCTTCGAGACCCTGACGCGGAACTCCTCCCACAGCCACTGGCCGAGGTCGACCAGCCGCCAGCGCACCACGCCATGGACCGCCGGAATCGGGCCGGCCTCGATCGCCGCGGCCAGTGCGGCGCGGTGCGCATCCGTCAGCCGCGGCGGCTGCCCGGGTGCCTTGCGGTCGATCAGCCCCGCCGGCCCCTCGGCGTTGAACCGCAGCACCCAGTCGCGCACGATCTGCAGGGTCACACTGCCGAACTGCGCCGCCTCCGTCCGCGACGCACCGTCGTCGATCGCCGCCAGCGCCAGCAGTCGGCGCGACTGCCTCACGTCCTTCGAGCGCCGTGCCAGGGCGCGCAGATCCGGCGCATCGTAGTCGGGACGAAGGGGAAGCGGCTGACCCATGGCGAGACTCCGTTGCTCGCCAGCTTGAATCAGATCCTGCCCGCGTCGGGGAATCCCCCTCGTGAGTCAGAGCCAGCAGGACGTGGTATTAGGCCGGGTCGGGCGCGCCGTCATGCATGACCCCGTTGGCCCCTGCGTGCGCGGACGGCACCACCGATGCGCCGGATCGGTCAGCCCTCGGCGTCCACCACCAGGGCAGTGGCAGGGAAGGCCGGTTCCTGGCCGCGCGCGTAGGCCTCGAGAACGCGCTCGGAGGGGATTTTGCGCTGCACCTGTCCTTCCGCATCGAAGAACTCGATCACCACCATCGAGGCCTTGAGGTCGAACCGCATCGCCGGGTTGGTGAGCGGAACGGGCTTGCCGAGCACGCTTTGGGGCCGCGGCGAGATGTCGTCCGGCATAGCCGCAGGGACCGCTCGCGCGGTGGGCGATGACAATGGCGGAGAGGCCGGTCGGGTCGCTTCAAGGATCATCGCATGCCTGCCTGGGCCAGAGCCCTCCTCGGCGCGTGCGCCGCATTCCGGTGCCGCTGCGCCGGCGCGTAAGGGCCGCCGGCCAGACGACGCCAGTGGGCACAATCAAGGATGAACGTGAATAAACGGTTAACGCACTGCGACGCGCCGCGCCACCGCGCGCACCGCCACGCCGAGCAGCGGCAATCTCGCATACACCTGCATCCCGGAATCCCAATGGTCGAGATGCGCCGCGATCCTGCCGTCAGGCGCGACCATGATCTCGCTCACGCCCTCGATCGACTGTGCCTTGCCGGCGCGGCGCCAGGTGAAGGTCCAGCGCAGATAACCCGCCGCGACGCCGACCGCGTGATCGGTGACCACGAAGCGCGGCTCGGCGACCGAGGCGAAGAGATGACGCAGCACCCGCTCGAAGGCGTCGCGGCCGCGCAGATCGTGGAAGGGATCGCGGAATCGGATGTCGTCGGAAGCCAGGGCGAGCAGATCGGCGATGGTTTCCGGCGCCAGCCGCTGCCAAGCCTCGCCCCAAGCCCTGACCGCCCCGCCGCGCGCATCGCGCGCCAGATCCTCGAGCCTCATCGTCGTCCCGTCATGCGTCCCACCAGCGGAAAATACAGCGCATAGGGCAGGACGCGCATCAGCTTCAGGGCCGCGGCGAAGCGGCGCGGGAAGGCGACCTCGAATCGCCCGCGCGCCAGCCCGTCGGCGATGCGCCGCGCCGCCTCCTCGACCGGCAGCAGGAAAGGCATGGGAAAGTCGTTGCGGTCGGTCAGCGGCGTCTTCACGAATCCCGGATTGACGACGTTGACCATCACGCCCACGCGGTCCAGGTCGAACTTCAGGCTCTCGGCCATCGCGATCAGCGCCGCCTTGCTGGCGGAGTAGGCGATCGCGCGCGGCAGGCCGCGATAGCCGGCGACCGAGGAGACGACCGCGATCTGGCCGGAGCGGCGCGTGATCATCATCGGCATGACCGACGCCAGTGCCGCGGCCGTGCCGATCACGTTCACCTGAACCTGCCGGATGAATGACTCCAGATCAAATCGTTCTGCGCTGTCGTGCACGTAGGTGCCAGCGTTCAGCACCGCAAGCGCGACTGGTCGCCCGGCCGCCGCCTGCGCCTCGCGCACGGCCGTGGCGACCGCCTGCGCATCGGTGACGTCGGCAGGCGCGGCGAGGATCCGTCCGGGGGCCTCGGCGGCGAGCGCGGCAAGCTCCGCCTCGCGCCGCGCGGTGGCCGCCACGGTCCAGCCGCGCCCGACGAGTTCGCGCGCGAGCTGCCGGCCGATCCCGGAGGAGGCACCTGTGATCCAGGCGATCCCGTCCTCGGGGCGGGCCGGACGCGGCGCCGTCATGCGGACCTGCGCCGGCCGGGTGCGACTCGATCAAGGAACGACGTCGCCTGGCGGCGCAGCGCCGCCACCTTCGCGCTGTCCATCCGATCAAGCGTCCGGTACATCTGCACCATCCTGGGGTTGGCCCCGAGCCGCGCGCGATGACGCGCGAGAAAGTCCCAGTAGAGCGCATTGAAGGGGCAGGCGTGCTCGCCCACCGATGCGCTCACGTCATAGCGGCAGTGCCGGCAATGGTCGCTCATCCGGTCGATGTAGCGGCCCGAGGCGGCGTAGGGCTTCGAGGCCATGATCCCGCCATCTGCATAGAGCGCCATGCCGTGGGTATTCGGCAGTTCCACCCACTCGAAGGCGTCGGCGTAGACGCTCAGGTACCAGTCGTTCACCTCGCGCGGGTCGAGCCCGGCGAGCAGCGCGAAATTGCCCGTCACCATCAGCCGCTGGATGTGGTGCGCGTAGGCGAGCTCGCGCGTCTGGGCAACCACGGCATCAAGGCATCGCATGCCGCTGTCGGCGGACCAGTAGAAGGCGGGCAGCGCGCGATCCGCGCCGAGCGCGTTGAGGCGCGCGTAGTCCGGCATCTTGAGCCAGTAGAGCCCGCGCACGTATTCGCGCCAGCCGAGGATCTGGCGGATGAAGCCCTCGACGGCGTTGAGCGGGGCGCGACCCGCGCGCCATTCGGCCTCGGCCCGCCGGCAGACCTCGAGCGGCAGGAGCAGGCCGAGGTTGAGGCTGGTCGAGAGCAGCGCGTGGAACAGGCTGGCCTCGCCCTCCGCCATCGCATCCTGGTAGTCGCCGAACTGCGGCAGGCGTTCGGCCAGGAAGCGGTCGAGCGCAGCCTCGGCGTCCCGCGCGGTGACCGGCCAGGTGAAGGCGTCGAGCCCGCCCCAGTGGTCGGGGAAGCGGCGCGCGACGAGATCCAGCACCGCGCGTGTGATCGCGTCCGGCTCGACGCGGTACGGCGGCGGCGGATGCACGTCATCCGGCAGGCGCCGGCGGTTCTCGGCGTCGAAGTTCCACCGGCCGCCCGCAGGTTCGTCCCCTTCCATGAGAAGTCCGGTACGGCGGCGCAGCGCACGGTAGAAGTGCTCCATCCGCAGCACGCGCCGGCCCTCGGCCCAGCGCGCGAACTCGGCGCGCGAGCAGATGAAGCGATCATCGTTGCGGATCTCCAGCGCTGCGCCGGCCGCCTCGCCCCAGTGCAGCATGTCGGCGCGCACGCGCCACTCGCCCGGTTCGGTGGCGACGATGCGCGCCGCGCCGTGCCGCCGCACCGCGCGCACCACTTCGCCGCGCAGCGTGCCGGTATTGTCCGGATCGTCGAGCGCGACGTAGTCCACCCGCACGCCGCGAGCCGTCAGGGCCCGGGCGAAATGTCGCATCGCCGCAAGCACCAGGGCGATCTTCTGGCGATGGTGGCGCACATAGGTGCACTCGTCCATCACCTCGGCCATCAGGACGACGTCACGGCCGGGATCGAGATCGGCGAGCGCGGAGAGGGTGCGCGAGCACTGGTCGCCCAGCACCACGCGCAGGGTACGGGCGCTCACGTGCGCACGTAGCGGATCGCCGATCCGTCCTCGCCGGCGAACAGCAGCCCCGACCAGGTGCCGGCGCGATCGTACCAGATGTCGAGCGTCAGATCGCCCGATACGCGGAAGCGTCGCGCGGGCGCGTTCGCGGCGCCGACCGGGACGGTCTCCTCGCCGAGATCCTCGATCCTCGTGGTCAAGAGCCGCCCGCCCTGGGTGTCGATCTTGTGCGTGCGCAGGAAGCGCGCGTGCCAGTAGGAGGTGGACGCGGCGTCCTCGGGCGCGACGTAGCGTCCGGACTCGCTGCCCTCCACCGCGATCCCCTCGCCGTCGGCCCGGGCGCCCACGCGGTAGGGCGTGCCGTTGCGGTCGGTCTCGCTGTCGATCGCGAGCAGCCGGTCGCCGGCCCAGCGCTCGCGGTTGCGATGCGTGTAGCGATAGACCGGGATGCCGAGAAGGCGCACCGCGAGGTCGATCGCGATCTCGACCTGCACCACCTCGCCCACGGGCGTGAAGGCGAGGCTGTGCGTGCCGATCTCGGCGCCGTTGCGCAGCACGCGAAAGACCAAGCGTCCGCCGGGGGGGATCGCGGCGGCGAGGGGAGCGGGGAAAAGCGCCGCCGAAGCTGCGAGGAGGAACGGCCTGCGTGCGATCATCCCCTGATCCTCACGGTCGAGCGTCCGCCATCGATGCCGAAGACCTGGCCGGTGATCCAGCCCGCGTCCGGACCGAGCAGGAAGGCGGCGAGAGCGGCCACATCCTCGGCCTCGCCGAGGCGCGGGATCGGGTGCTGCGCGGCGATCGACTGCGCCATCGCCGGGTTCGCAAGCAGCGGCGCGGCCATGGCGGTGCGGGTCAGGCTCGGTGCGATGCAGTTGACGCGCACGGCGGGCGCGAGTTCCGCGGCGAGCGCGACCGTCAGCCCCTCCACCGCCGCCTTCACCGGTCCGATCACGGAATGGTTCGGGAAGCCGGCACGCGCGGCGACCGACGAGACCAGCACCACGGCCCCACGTCCGACCTTGAGGGCAGGAGCAGCCAGCGCGACCGCTCGGGCGGCGGCGACCACGTTGAGATGGTAGGCGTCGAGGTGGTCGGCGGCCGTGGCCCGGCCGATCGGCTTCAGCACGATCGAGCCGACGCAGAAGGCAAGCCCTGCCAGCGCGCCGCCGGCGGCGGCCACGACCCGGCCGACGGCAGCCTCGTCCAGGACGTCGCAGGGGCTGGACGGCGCGCGGAGTTCATCGGCCAGTGCCGCCAGGCGGACAGGGTCGCGGCCGGCGAGATGCACCGCGTACCCGGCACCGACGAGCCGTCGTGCCAGGGCTGCGCCGATGCCGCCGGTTGCGCCGAAGATCAGGGTCCTGTGCTCCACCGCGCGTCGTTGCCTCCTGTGCGTACCACCCCTTTGCAATGGGTGCGGTCGCCGATCCGGCAGCGTGTCTGACGTGCATGTGATCCCCGCCCCACGAGGGCCGGCTCCTGGAGGGTGAGCGGAGGCGTTTGGAGGTGATGCATCGGCGTGGATGGCTTCGTGGAGGGGAGCATGCGGGGGCTGGTGATCCGGCAGGACGCGCTGCCGAGAGGAGGGCGACGAGCGAGGCGCGGCGCGCGCGGGGGGCGAGGGAGGCGAGGCGCGCGAGACCGAGGGCGAGCTGGTCGCCGCGCTTGGTGCCGGCGAGCGCATGGATCT
>NZ_VIKA01000179.1 GCF_006704265.1 Elioraea sp. Yellowstone
CGGCCGGGCTGTCGGCGCCCGCGGGCGCCGGACGCGACGCCGCGCCGGCGGCAGGCGCCGCGGCGGGTGCGGCGATCATCTCGATCTTGCCCGAGACCTGCGCACCCTCCTCGACCATCAGGCGCTGGCAGCGGATCGTGCCCGTCACCTTCCCGGTGGCACGGATCACGAGGCGCGAGGTCGCCGTGATCGAGCCGTCGAAGGCGCCGGAGATGTCGGCTTCCTCGATCTCGGCCTCGCCGCGGAACACGCCCGAATCGGCGACGATGAGTTCGAGCGCGTGGCGGATCGACACCTCGACGGTGCCGTGAACTTCCAGCCGCTCGCAGTCGCTGATCGCGCCGCCTGCGAGGGCGATGCCGCGCCCGACCACCAGCGCCCGCCGATCGCCCGCCTGCGGCCGCGCCGCCGGCTGGGGCCGCGCGAGCGGCCCGGCGGAGGGCGGGGTGGGCTGGACGGGGCTCGGCTGCGGCGGGATCCCGGTGGCCGGGAAGTTCGGCTTCAATGCCATGGCGGGCTGGCCTTCCTTTCGGATCGTGGTCGGGCGGGCGATCGCCTCCTCGGCCGAGGGGGCGGCCGCGGGTGCGTCGGTCTTCGGACGCTTGAAGAGTGCCAGGGGAAACCTCGTCTCGCGTTGGGGGTGGGCGACCGAGTCGGGGGGAGACGCCTCCGCACGCGATCATACACCGGCCCCCGCACGCCGCAACGCGAAGGGTGGAGGCCGGACTTCAACCTGCGCTGGAGCGGCGCTTCCGGACGTCTCATACCCGGAGCACAAGGGTTTGACCTTTGTGCGGAGGGTATGGCGCGCGGGGCTCAAGGGGCGGCCGCGCGCAAAACCAAGGCCTGACGCCCGGCCGGCAAAGGTCGAACCTTTGTCGGCCGGGTATCAGGCCGCACGCAGCGCCGCGAGGAAGGTTTCCACCTCGCGGCGCAGCGTCTCGCCGTTGTCCGCGAGCCCCGCCGCCGAGGCGCCGAGCGCCGCCACCGCATCGGCGGTCTCGGCGGTCGCGGCGTTCACCTCCGCGATCGCGGCGTCGACCTCGCCGGTGCCCGCGGCCGCCTGCTGCACGTTGCGCGCGATCTCGGCCGTCGCGGTGCCCTGCTGCTCAACCGCCGCCGCGATCGCCGCGGCGATCCGGTCGATCTCCTCGATCACCGCGCCGATCGAACGGATCGCACCCACCGCGCGGTCGGTCTCGCCCTGGATCGCCGCGATCTGGTTGCCGATCTCCTCGGTCGCCTTCGCCGTCTGCGAGGCGAGCGTCTTCACCTCCGAGGCGACCACGGCGAAGCCCTTGCCCGCCTCGCCCGCGCGCGCCGCCTCGATCGTCGCGTTCAGCGCGAGAAGGTTGGTCTGCGCGGCGATGTCGTTGATCAGCCGCACCACCTCGCCGATCTTGCGTGCGCCCTCGGCCAGCCCTTGCACGGTGGCGTCCGTTTCGGCCGCGCGCGCCACGGCCGAGCGGGCGATGCGCGCGCTGTCGGCGACCTGGCGCGTGATCTCCGCGACCGAGGCCGACAGTTCCTCCGCCGCGGCGGCGACGGTGGCGACGTTGGCGCTCGTCTGGGAACTCGCGGCCGCCACCGCGCCCGCGCGCTCGGCGGAACGCCGCGCCAGCAACGCAAGCGTCTCGGTACCCGCCCGCAGCTCGCCGGCGGTCGCGACGACCGCCTGGGCGACACCGCCGACCGCGCCTTCCAGCCTGGTCGCGACGGCGGCGAGTTCGCGTCTGCGCGCCTGGACTGCCGGTCCTTCCTCGAAATAGACCTCGATCGCGAGATCCATGTCGAGCAGCACCGCCGCGGTGACCGCGTCCATCAGCGCCGCCGCGCGCGGCGCGTTCCAGCGCATCCGGGCCGCGACGGTCCGGCCGATCTCGCCGAGCGCGAGGGCATAGCCACCGAGATACCAGCGCGGATCGAGGCCGATTCGCGCATGGGCGCGGCCGACCCGGCGCACGCCTGCCTCGTACTCGGCATCGAAGCGGCCCGAGAACAGGCGACGCCAATGCTCCCGCTGGGCACGTTTCAGGCCCTCGACGCCCTGCGTGGCGTGGCGGGCGAGCAGCGCCGCCATCCCCGGTTCCGCCGCGAGATGGGCGTAGAACCGATCGAGGATCGTATCGAGCCCGGGCTCGACGATGGCCCAGGCCTCGCGCAGGCGCGAGCGCGCCGCCGCATCCAGGCGCATGAACGCCGCGCGTCCGGCAAGCCGATCCTCGAGAACCTTCTCCGTCATGGCCTCTCTCCTGCCTCTGCTGCCGCACGGTGCGAGCTTCTCGTTGCGCATCGTTGCGCGACCGGGAGGGTGTGCCAGGAGAATGAACGGTCACTGAAACCGGCTCGCCAGATTTTGGAGCGATCGGCGACGTCGCCCGCCGTCCCGCGGTCGCGCATGCGATCGCTCCAGAATCTGGCAGCGGCGTTCACGGTCGCTTCAGCGAAGAGATCGAGCCTCAAGCCGAGGCGTGCCACCCTGGCGCGCCGCGATCGACGCGAGGTGCCATGATCGTCACCGCCGCAGCCGAGTCCGCGCTCACGGCCGCTGCCTGCGCCGCCACGAAGGCGTGCCGACGCAGCCGCCGGCGGAACGGGGCGTGCCTGACATGCATGCCGGGGGCGGAACTGGCCGGACGGATCACCGCGGCCTTCCAGCCGATCGTGATGCGGTGCCGTCGCGGCTGGTCGGTCTTCGCCTACGAGGCGCTGGCGCGCGGACCGACGGGCGAACCGGCCGATGCGGTGCTGGGTGCGCTGCGCCGGGCCGCCGATCCCCATGTCGTCGATATGGCCTGCCGGATCGCCGCGCTGCGCGATGCCGCGTCCCTCGGCCTCGCCGCCCTGCCGACGCTCGTCTCGATCAACGTGCTGCCGAACGCCGCGCTGCGGCCGGAGACCTGCCTGGCCGCCACCGTCGCGGCCGCGCGCCGCTACGGTTTTCCGCCCGAGCGCGTCCTGTTCGAGATGACCGAGACGGAGGCAGTGCGCGATGTCGCGCTGCTGGCCGAGATCATCGCCGCCCAGCGCGCCCAGGGGGTGCGCGTGGCGCTCGACGATTTCGGTGCCGGCCATTCGGGGCTGGGGCTGCTGGTCGCCTGCCGGCCGGACATCGTCAAGCTGGACCGGCATCTGGTGCGCGGCGCGGATCGCGATCCGGTGCGCGCGCGTCTTGCGCGCGCGGTGGCGCAGGCGTGCCGCGATCTCGGCATCGTCGTGGTCGCCGAGGGGGTCGAGACGGCAGGGGAACTCGATGCGCTGCACGCGGCCGGCATCCGGCATTTCCAGGGCTATCTGCTGTCCCGCCCGGGCCTCGGATGCCTGCCCGACGCCTCCGCCGCGCTGCGCGCGGCGGAGGCGACGCTGCGCCGGGCGCGCGCGGCACCGCGCGCCTGACGGCCGCCCGTCACGGCATCCGATGCCTCCAAAATTTGGCGCTGGCGCGGCCGCGCGACGCTTGCATCCCGCACGCATCCGCATGAGGGTGTGCATCGGGGAATCGGACGTCGTCGCCCCGGGAAGGCTGAAGGCGAAGCTCGCAGCGGTCTTGGCACGGCATGGCATGGTGAGTGCGCGGGTCGCCGAGGTCCGCAGCCTGCGCGGACTGGTCGAGGAGATCGCAGCGCTGCGGTTCCTCGACGCGCTGTGCGGCGACACCCCGACCATCGCTTTCCGGCCGGCCGATCCGGCCGATCCCCGGTTTCGGCTGCTGCGCGACCTGCCGGGGATGGGAGCGCGGCCGCGCGCGGACCGACTCGCGCGGCTCTGGCTGCGCGATCACCGCCGCTGCATCCTCTTCCATGCGATCATCCGCAGCTCCGCCTGGCTGAACGACCGGCCGATCAGCCTGACGGTCGCGGAACTCGCCCGGCTCTCGGCCCTCTCGGCACAGTCGGTCATGCTGATCCTGGCCGAGGCGCGGAACGCCGGCGAGATCGTGACCGCGCGCGCCGAACCCGATCGCCGCCGGCTCCTGATCGAGCCGGGCGCCGCCCTGCGCGCCCTCGCGGACCAGCGCCGCCACGCCTATACCGGGCTTGCCGCCGAACTGACCGGGCGCGCTGATCCCTCGCCGCGGCTGACGGGCGAGGCCGAGCATGCGTGGCGCCGGCTGCACGCCGAACTGTCCGTGAACAAGCTCGGCCCGGGCGTCGATCGCGGCCGTCGGCTCGCCGTCGCGAGGCGTGCGCTCCTGCTGTGGGATCTGGTGACGGAAGGTCCGCAGCGGACGCGCGACTTCCTGCCGCGCCAGCAGATCCGCAGCCGAGCAAGCCGGCAGACCATCTGCAACCACCTCGCCTGGTTGCGGGCCGAGGGCTGGCTGGCCGGGGGCGAACCCCTGACGGCCACGCCGTTCGCGCATCGCCGCTTCGCCGCCATGCTGGGCACCTTCGAGACCTGCGCGCAGCGGGTTCTCGATCTGCTCGATCTCCTGGCCGAGCGTCCGCGCGACGCCGCCTGCATCGTCCTGCCGCCGCGACTGACCGCGTGTCCCGCGTCCTGGCTGCGCTGCCGCTGGCGCGTGCACGAGGACCTCGCCGGTCTGATCGCGGCGGTGGGGAAGGCCGGGGAACGGGGCTGCGCGGCGGCCGAGTGTCCCCTGGCCGCCGATCCGTCCGCGATCCCTGCGATCGGGCAGGAAGTGCGGATCGAGTCTGGACCGGAATGGTGGGCGCGAGAGGGATCGAACCTCTGACCCCTACCGTGTCAAGGTAGTGCTCTCCCGCTGAGCTACGCGCCCGCGCTGCCGGGACAAGCTGTTCTGACCATGTTTGCCCGCCCGGTCAAGCAGCGGTGCGCCGCCGCGCCGCTACGGCCCCAGGGCGCGCACGGCCCAGAACGCCGCCACCCCGGCGAACAGCGATCCCGGCACCGAGCCGGTCGCACGCATCACGACCAGCGTCGCCGCGGCACCCGCCATTCCCGCCCAGCCCTCGCGCGCCACCGCCGGTGCGGCGAAGGCGACGAACAGCGTGCCCGGCAGGTGGCCGAGGAACGCGCGCAGCACCGCTCCGGGCTGCACCCGTCGCAGCACCAGATAGCCCGCGGCGCGGCAGGCGAAGGTCGCGACCGCCATCGCCAGGATCGCGGCGAGCGTTGCCGGATCGAGGCTCATCCGCGCCCGCCGCCCGCGGTGTCGCGCAACGCGCCGGCGAGGCTGCCCGCGACCGCGCCGGCCACCACCGCGAGGGCGGGGTTCGGCAGGAGCGGGCCGATGCCGAGCGAGACCGCGGCCGCGACCGCCCAGGGGGCGGCGTCGCCGCGGCCGCGCCAGAACGGCACGAGCAGCGCGATGAAGCAGGCGGGCGCGGCGAAGAACAGCGGATGCCCGCGCGGCAGCGCCACCGCGGCGCCGAGCGCGTGGCCGAGCACCGTGGTGATCAGCCAGGCGCTCCACAGCATCGCCGCCGAACCGAGATAGAACAGCGCGTCGTGCCGCCCCGCCCGCATCTCGGCGATCGCCAGCGCCCAGGCGTGATCGACGATCGTGCCGACCATCAGCCAGCGCCGCCAGCCGCGCACCGCGTCGATCCAGGGCGCAAGCGCCGGGCCCATCAGCGCGAAGCGCAGGTTCACCGCGACCGCGGCGAGCACGGCCGAGGCGATCGGCGCGGGATCGGCCCAGAGCTCGAGCGCGAGGATCTGCGACGCGCCCGCGAACACGAGCGCGCTCATGGCCACCTGTTCGAGCGCCGAGAGGCCCTGCGCCTGCGCGAGCACCCCCACCACCAGACCGAAGGGCAGGAGCCCGACCGTGAGCGGCAGCGTTGCGCGCGCCCCGCGCAGGAAGCCGGCCCGTGTCGCGGCGATGCGCATCAGCCGCGGCGGAACGCGGCGATGCGCGTCTCGGCCTCGGCGGCGTCCATCGCCAGCGCCGCCTCGGCGACGGCGCGCGCGAAGCCGGCGCGGGCGAGCGCGGCGAGCGCCTTCTGCCGCGCCTCCGGCGG
>NZ_VIKA01000017.1 GCF_006704265.1 Elioraea sp. Yellowstone
CGGCCGCAGCGCCGCCGGCCGGCGCGGCGCCGCACCTGGCCGGCCGCGTGCTGGTGGTGGACGACGAGCACGACATCACCGACGTGCTCGCCGAGATCCTCGCGCGCGAGGGGCTGGAGGTGGCGATCGCGCGCGACGGCATGGAGGCGCTGCTGCGGCTCGAGGAGCGGCCCTGCGAGCTGGTGGTGACGGATCTGCGCATGCCGGGCATGGACGGGGCGGGGCTGCTCGCGCGCCTCGCCGAGCTTCCGGCGGCGGCGCGGCCGGCCGTGATCGTGCTGACCGGCGACGTGCTCTCCTGGAGCCGCGCCCGCCCCGCCTTCGATCCGCCGCCGGTGGTGATCGAGAAGCCGTTCGATCCGGCGGCGCTCATCCAGGCGGTGCGGGAGGCGTTGTCGCGGCGCCGAGGCTGAGCCCTATCCCGCGAGATGGCGGCGCAGGAAGACGACCGTGCGCTGCCAGGCGAGTGCCGCCGCCCCGGCATGGTAGCGCGCCGCCGAGGTGTCGTTGTTGAAGGCGTGCTGCGTTCCCGGATAGGTGTGCGCCTCGAAGGTCTTGCCGTGCGCGCGCAGCGCCGCGGTGTAGGCCTCGATCCCCGCATTGATGCCGGCGTCGTGCTCGGCGTAGTGCAGCAGCAGCGGCGCGCGGATCGCCGGCACCTGCTCGGCCGGGAGCTGCCGGCCGTAATAGGCGACGCCGGCGGCGAGATCCGGCGCCGCCGCGGCGAGCGCGTTCACCATGCCACCGCCCCAGCAGAAGCCGATCGCGCCGACGCGGCCGTTGCCGTCCGGATGGCCCGCCAGGAACCGAATCGCGCTCGCCAGCCGCGCGAGCGTGCGCTCGCGGTCGAGCCGTCCGATCATCGCGCGCGCCCGGTCCTCGTCCGCCGGCGTGCCGCCGTCGCGGCTCAGCAGGTCGGGCGCGAGGGCAAGGAACCCCTCGAGCGCCATCCGCCGTGTGACATCCTCGATATGCGGATTGAGGCCGCGGTTCTCGTGGATGACGATCACGGCCGCGAAGCGCCCGCCTTGCGCCGGGCGGGCAAGATAGCCGGCGAGGTCGCCGTCCGGCCCGGACCAGGTGACGCGCGCGGTGGCAAGACGCGGATCGTCGGGCGGCACGATCGCCGCCCGGGTGGGATCGGCGCGCAGCAGGGGCAGCAGCGCGGCCGCCGCCGGGGCCCCGCCGGCCAGCGCGGAGAGCCGGTCGAGGAAGGTGCGGCGGTCCATCCCGCCATGGGTGTAGCGGTCGTAGAGGTCGATGATCGCCTGGGGGATGGTCACGGCGTCCTCCGCGATTTGGGCCGCGCCGGCCGAGGGGCTAGACTGCGCGAGACCACGTTAGCCGAAATGGAGACGCGCCATGTTCGACCTCGATCGGTTCATCGAGGAGTGTCGCGCAGCCGTGAAGGAGGGGCAGCCGGCGGTACGCGAGCTTGTTGCGCGCGCGGTAGCCGAGCCGGCCGCGGTCCTGCGCGCGCTCGGCGAGCCCGCGCGCGCGGGGCTGAACACGCTCCACCGCTCCGACGAGCTGACGATCCTCAATCTCGTCTGGGGTCCGCACATGACGCTGATGCCGCACAATCACGGCATGTGGGCGGTGATCGGGCTCTACACGGGCCGCGAGGACAACATCTTCTGGCGCCGCATCGACGAGCCGGGGATGCCCTCGCGGATCGAGGCGGCGGGCGCCAAGGCACTCTCGGCCGGCGAGGCCGCACCGCTCGGCAAGGACATCATCCACAGCGTGACGAACCCGATCCCGCGCCTGACCGGGGCGTTGCACGTCTATGGCGGCGACTTCTTCCGCCCCGGCCGCAGCGAGTGGGACCCGGAGACGCTGCGCGAGCGCGCTTACGACGCCGAGCGCACGCGCGCGATGTTCGAGGCAGCCAACCGGGTCTAGCGCTGGAAACGGGCCAGCGCCGCGCGCATCGCCTCCGGCAGGGGCGTGGGCTTGCCCGTCGCCTTGACCACGTAGGCATGCACGAAATGCCCCTCGGCCGCGGCGCGATCCTCGTCGTTGCGGAACATGCCGAGCTCGTAGCGCACCGAGGTGTTGCCGATGCGCGCGACGCGCAGCCCGCCGGTGATCACGTCGGGGAAGGCGGTGGGGGCGAAGTAGCGGCACTGCGTCTCCACCACGAAGCCGACGATCGCGCTCGCGAGCGGGTTGATGCCGACCGCGTCCATCAGGAAGCGCGCCACTGTCGTATCGAACCAGGAGTAGTAAACGACGTTGTTGACATGCTGGAACACGTCGTTGTCGGCCCAGCGCGTCGGGATCGTCAGGAACCAGCGGTAGTCGGCGCGGCTGCCGATCGCCTTCGTCATCGCTTGCCTCCATGAACGGCGCGGAGCCTCGCCGCAGCGCGCCCGGACCGCAAGAGTGGCGCGCCGCGCTCGCCGCCCGCGCCGCCGAGGTCGCGCGCGACTGGGGGCTCGCGCTCGGCCCCGTGCTGCCCGGCGCGACCCAGGGCCTGGTGCGCGCGGTGCGGCTCGCCGACGGCACGCAGGCGGTGCTGAAGCTCGAGAAGCCGGGCCAGGGGGTTGAGGCGCAGGCCGCCGCGCTCGCCGCGTGGGCGGGCGACGGCTCGGCGCGGCTGCTGCGCTTCGATGCCGCGCGCGGCGCGCTGCTCCTGGAACGGCTGGTTTCCGGGGAGCCGCTCGCGGCACTCTGCGAGGAAGGGCGCGACGACGCGGCGACCGCGGCGCTGGCCGGGCTGATGCTCCGCCTGCACCGGCCCGCACCGCCGGGCGCGCTCTTCGCCGATGCGCATGGCTGGATCCGCGCGATCGAGGCGTGCCGCGATCCCCGCCTCGATCCCCGCCTGCGCGACCGTGCGCTCGGCCTCTACCGCGACCTCAACGCCGCCGCGCGCCCGCCGGTGCTGCTGCACGGCGACCTGCATCATCTCAATGTGCTGCGCGACGGCGACGGCTGGCGCGCGATCGACCCCTTCGGCGCGACCGGCGAGCCCGGCTTCGACGCCGGCACGCTGCTCACCACCCCCGTCTCGTGGCTGCCGTTCCAGCGCGACCTCGCCGCGATCCAGGTGCGGCGTGTCGCGCTCCTGGCCGAGCGGCTCGGCACGGAGCGCGGGCGCATCGCCGGGTGGGGGTTCGTGGTGGGCGTGCTCAAGACGGTGTGGGACATCGAGGACGGTACCGGCGACGGCCGTCACTGGCGTGCGGCGACCGAGGCGCTCGCGCCGATGACACGCGCGTGAGCGTCTTGAACGGTGCGGCGCGCGCCGCCACCTCCTCGCCGTCCGGGCCCCTCTGGCGACGCTTCCCGCCTCGCGGCGAAGCGGCGCGATGTCGGACCTTCCTGCCGGCGGATGCCGGGCGACGGAGGGGACCGACCCGGTCCCACGGTTTCCTCAGCCGTCCTGCCCGCCGGTGCGATCACGGGTGGAGGCGAAGAATGGCAGACCCCCAGCGAAGCTTCGAGCGCATGATCGAGGATCTGCGCGCCCAGCATGCCGCGTTCGAGCGCGCGCTGCGCGAGGAACTGGCCCGGCCGGCGCCGGATGACGCGGCGGTCCGTCGCCTGAAGCGGGCCAAGCTGACGGTGAGGGACCGCATGGCGCTGATCAGCCGGATGGGCGCGCGCGGCGCAGCCTAGCCCTCAACCCGACACCCGCAGGTAGACGGACAGCCGGGCGGCGATCGTACGGTCGGCCCAGGTGCCGTCGCGCATGCGGTCGTGGAAGCCGACATGACCGCCCCCCGGCGCGATCAGCGGCGCAACCTGCGGGTTCGCGCGCCAGTCGAGCGCACGGTAGGTGTCGGCCGGCACCCAGGGGTCGTCGGCCGCGGTCAGGCACAGCGTCGGCACGGCGATCCGGTCGAGATGCCGGGGCAGGCTGGCGTGGGCATAGTAGTCATCAGCGCCGGCGAAACCCGCGAGCGGCGCGACATACCCGTCGTCGAACGCGTACACCGTGCGGGCCGACCGCGCGGCCGCCAGCAGCCGTGCCGGCAGATGCGGCGCCAGCGCCTCCGCCTCGCGCTGCATCTGGCGCAGGAGCCAGCGGTGATAGAGGGCGTTGCGCGGCGCCATGATCCGCCGTGCGACGGGGGCGAGCAGCACCGGGGCGCAGATCGTCGCCGCGGCAATGATCGGCAGCGCGCGTGCCTCGTCGCGGCCGAGCGCGTTGAGGAGCTGCGTGCCGCCGAGCGAGACGCCGATGACGATCAGGCCGGGACGGCGCACCGCCTCCGGCAACGCCGCCAGCGCGGCGACGATGTCGCCGCCGGCGGCGGCGTGGTAGGGGCGCGTGCTGCGCGCAAGCGACGGCGCCGAGCCGCGCAGGTTGAGCCGCACCACGCCGTGGCCCCGCGCCCGCCAGAACGCGGCGGAGCGGCGCATGTACTGGCTGTCCTCGCAGCCGGTCAGCCCATGGATCAGGACCACGCTGGGTCGGGAGCCGTCGCCCGCGTGCCAGGCGGCGGCGAGCGCATCGCCATCCGGCAGGTCGAGCCAGAGCCGCACGAACGGGCCCGGATCGGGCGCGTCGCGGCGGAGCATGTTGCGGATGGTCTGCAGGTCGCCGGTCAGCCAGGGCGGACGCGGCCGAAACGGCACCGGGTCGTCGACGGTCATGCCCCTCAGGTGAGCCCGAGCGCGGCGAGGTCCAGGATGAAGGGCAGGTCGGTGTCCGCGGGTGTGACGCCGTGCTGCGTGATCAGGCAGTGCGCCTGGCCGCGGTGATGGGTCTGGTGATTGAAGAGGTGCACGAGCACGATCCAGCGTTTCGCGCGCCATTCGCGCTGCGTCGCGCCGCTGAACCAGGTGAGGTCGCCCGCGAGCGCCTCATCGGTGAGCGTCACCGCCCAGGACTCGATGCCGGCATCGGCCTCGACGCGCGCGGAGCGCAGCGCGTCGAAGTCGTCGTAGAGCGCGGTGCTGCCGGCGATCCCGCCGCGCGGACGCTCCCAGCCGGCAAGCCGGCTCATCCACAGCCGGTCGGCCCAGAGCAGGTGATTGAGGGTGGCGTGCAGGGAACCGAAGAAGGCGCCGGCGTGGCGCTTGCGCGCCTCGTCCGGGATCTCGGCCGCAGCGGCGTAGATCCGCCGGTTCATCTCGCTGTTGTAGGCCGCCATCAGGCGGCACCAGGCCGGCGTGATCATTCCGGTGCCTCGAGGAACCGCACGACGAGATCGATCTGCAGAGGGTCGAGCAGCGCCGGGGCGTGGCCGCAGCCCGCGATCGTCTCGACGCGCACGTGTGGCTTCTCGGCCATGCGCGCGGCCGTCTCGGGCAGCAGGAGGTCGGAGTGCTCGCCGCGCAGCACCAGCGTTTGCACGGCGATGCGGTCCCAGAGCGGCCAGAGCTCGACATCCTGCGGCGGGTCGCGGAACGCCGCCGCGATCGCGGGATCGTAGTGCGGGCGGAACCCGCCCTCGGGCAGCGGCCGCACCGACGTCTCGGTCAGATGCCGCCACTCGGCGTCGGTGAGCGCGCCGAACGGGGCGTAGGCCTTGCGCGCATGCGCCTCCGCCGCGGCGAAGTCGGGGAACACCCACGCCCGCCCGAGATACTCGCCGATGCGCGCGAGTGCCGCCGCCGGAATGAACGGGCCCACGTCGTTGATCACGAAGCGGCGGATCGGCGTTCCCGGCATCGCGGCGAGGATCATGCCGATGATCCCGCCCATCGAGGTGCCGACCCAGTCCACCGGCCGCTCGCCCAGCGTCGCGAGCAGATGCGCACAGGCCGCCGCATGGACGTCGTTGCGGTAGAGCGACGGGTCAGGCAGGGGGTCGCTCTCGCCGCGACCGGGCATGTCGGGGCAGAGTACGCGCCGGCCGCGCGTGGCGAGTGCTGCGGCAAGCGCGTCGAAGTCGCGCCCGGTGCGCGTCAGCCCGTGCACGCAGACGACGGGAGCGCCGCCCTCCGGCCCCCACTCCATCCAGGCCAGGAGGTGGAATCCGGCGGGCGAGAGCCAGCGCAGGCGGCGCTGGCGCGGGCTCACACCACGCCCTTCGCGCGCAGCTCGGCGATGGCCGCAGCGTCCAGGCCGAGCGCGCGGCCGAGCACCTCCTCGGTGTGCGCGCCGAGCAGAGGGGGCGCGATGCGGTAGTCGGGCGGGGTGGCCGAGAGCTTCACCGGATTGGCGATCAGCTTGACCGGCCCGCCCGCGGCCTCGTGCGGCATCTCGATCACCATGCCGCGCGCCTGCACGTGCGGATCGGCGAACACGTCCTTCAGCGTGTTGATCGGCCCGCAGCCGATCTTCAGTTCCTCCAGCCTGGCGATCCAATCGTTGGTCGTGCGCGACTTCATCACCGGCGTCAGCGTATCGGTGACCAGGGCGCGGTTCTCCACCCGCTTCGCATTCGTTGCGAAACGCTCGTCGGCCAGCAGATGCTCGAGCCCGAAGGCCTTGCAGAACCGCTCGAAGGTGGCGTCGTTGCCGATCGAGAGCATGATCGCCCCGTCGGCCGTGGCGAAGACCTGGTAGGGCACGATGTTCGGGTGCTGGTTGCCGAGCCGCGGCGGGTTCTCGCCGGTGGCGAGGTAGTTCATGCCCTGGTTGGCGAGCCAGGCGACGTGCGTGTCGAGCATGCCGATGTCGATGTGCTGGCCCTGGCCGGTCGCCTCCCTGTGGCGTAGCGCGGCGAGGATGCCGATCGTGCCGTAGAGCCCGGCGAACAGGTCGGCGACCGGAATCCCGACCTTCTGCGGCAGGCCGTCCGGCTCGCCGGTCAGGCTCATCACCCCGCCCATCGCCTGGATCAGGCTGTCATAGCCGGGTCGCGGCGCGTAGGGGCCGGTCTGGCCGAAGCCGGTGATCGAGCAGTAGATCAGGCCCGGGAACGCGTCCTTCAGCGAGGCGTAGTCGAGCCCGTACTTCGCCAGCCCCCCCGGCTTGAAGTTCTCCACCAGGATGTCGCACTGCGCGATCAGCCTGCGCGCGATCTCCTGGCCCTCGGGCTTGGCGATGTCGAGCGTGACGCTGAACTTGTTGCGGTTGACGCCGGCGAAATAGGCGCTCTCCTTCGTCGGGGCCCCGTCGCGCCCCGGCAGGAAGGGGGGCGCGAAGCCGCGCGTGTCGTCCCCGCGCGAGGGATGCTCGATCTTGATCACCTCGGCGCCGAGATCGCCCAGCATCTGCGTGCAGGTCGGCCCGGCAAGCACGCGGGTGAGGTCGAACACGCGCAGCCCCTTCAGCGGGCCGGACGGCGTCTGGTCGGAAACGGTCATGCGGTCATCCCCATGCGGTCCCGCCCCTTATAGGCGGCAGGACCGGAGCGGCAAGCCGCTCGGCCCGCTTTGACTCGCCGGCCCGACGCGGCTCTGATCGGCGCAGGAGACCGGAGGGAGGCACCGGAGATGGTCGCACGCCGCACCCTGCTCGCCGCGGGACTGGCCCCCGCGCCGTTGGCCCCAGCCGCCCAGACGGGCGGCCGGCCGCTGGTCCTCGTCGTGCCGTTCGCGCCGGGCGGCAGCACCGATGTCGGCGCGCGGCTGATCGCGCCCCGTCTTGCGCATCATCTCGGCCGGCCGGTGGTGGTCGAGAACCGGCCGGGCGCCGGCGGCGCCACGGCGGCCGACCAGGTGCGCCGAGCCGAGCCGGACGGATCGACGCTGCTGATCGCGGTCGCGTCCACGCATGGCGTGAATCCGGCCGTGTTCCCCGACCTGCCCTATGACGCGGAGCGCGACTTCGCCGCCGTCGCCCTGCTCGGCGTGACGGGATTCGTGCTGGTGGTGCGCGCCGAGGCGGGCTTCGCCGACATGAACGCCCTGGTCGCAAGGCTCCGCGCCGAGCCGGGGCGGCACAACTACGCCTCGGCCGGGGTGGGCTCGATGCCGCATCTCGCCGGCGAGTGGTTCCGCACCGCGCTCGGGCTCCAGGTCGAGCACGTGCCCTATCGCGGTGGCGGCCCGGCCATGACCGCGCTGCTCGCCGGCGAGGTGACCTACATGATCGAGTCCGTGCCCACCGTCGCCGGCGCGATCGCGGATGGGCGGCTGAAGGCGCTCGCCCGCGCCTCGGCCCGCGCCTCAGGGCCGGCGGCCGCGCTTCCGCCTCTCGCCGATCTGATCCCCGGCTTCGACGCCGAGACCTGGATCCTCGCCGCCGCCCCCGCCGGCACGCCCACGCCCGTGCTGGCCCGCCTGAATGCCGCGTTCAACGCCGCGCTGGCCGAGCCCGAGCTCGCCGGGCGGCTGCGCGCGATCGGCACCGAGCCGGTGACGGATTCCACGCCCGCGAGCGCCGCCCGCCACATCAGCACCGAGATCGCGCGCTGGAAGCGCGTGGTCGCCGAGACGGGGGTGACGATCGAGCGGCGGTAGGACAGGCAGAGGTTCCCAAGCCCCGCCACCGGGTCTATTCCTCGGGGCGACAACCGGTCACCGGACCGAGGAGACGCCCCATGCCCGACACCGCCATCCCAGGCCGCACGCCCTCCGCGCCGACGCTCGACGAGCGCGCCCTCGCCCGCGCGCTCTCCGGCCACCACTTCATCGGCGGCCGCTTCGTGCCCGCGGCCTCGGGCAAGACCTTCCCGGTCATCAACCCCGCGACCGGCGAGCAGGTCGCGGAAGCCGCGCTCGGCGACGCGGCGGATGTGGCGAACGCCGTCGAGGTCGCGGCCAAGGCGCAGAGGGAGTGGGCGCGCGTGCCGGCGCGCAAGCGCGGCGCGCTGGTGGGCGAATGCGCGCGGGTGCTGACCGAGCATGTCGAGGAGCTCGGCCGCCTGATCGCGCTCGAGACCGGCAAGGCGCTGCGCACCGAGAGCCGGGTCGAGGCGAACGTGGTCGCCGACATCTTCGCCTTCTACGGCGGCCTGGGGAGCGAGCTGAAGGGCGAGACCGTGCCCTTCCACCCCGACGTGCTGTCCGTCACCGTGCGCGAGCCGCTCGGCGTGGTGGGCGCGATCATCCCCTGGAACGTGCCGATGCTGCTGATGGCGCTCAAGGTGGCGCCCGCGCTGGTGGCCGGCAATGCGGTGGTGGTGAAGTCGGCCGAGGAGGCGCCGCTCGCGGTCCTGCGCATCTGCGAGATCCTGAACCGCGTGCTGCCGCCGGGGCTGTTCAACATCCTCTCCGGCTTCGGCCCCGAATGCGGCGCGCCGCTCGTGCAGCACCCGAAGGTGCGCAAGGTGACCTTCACCGGCTCGGTCGAGGTGGGTCGGATCGTCGGCGAGATGGCGGCGCGCAAGATCATCCCGGTGACGCTGGAGCTCGGCGGCAAGTCGCCGATGATCGTGTTCGACGACGCCGACCTCGAGACCACCGTGACGGGTGCCATCACCTCGATGCGCTTCACCCGCCAGGGGCAGAGCTGCACCGCGGCGTCCCGCATCTACGTGCACGAGCGGATCTTCGACGCCTTCGCCGAGAAGCTCGCGGCCAAGGTGGACGCGATGGTGATGGGCGATCCCCTGGACGAGAAGACCGACATCGGCACGATCATCAGCCAGGGCCAGTTCGAGAAGGTCCAGGGCTACATCGCTGAGGGGAAGGCGACGCCGGGGGCCAGGGCGCGCGCCTGCTCGCGCCTGCCGGAGGACCCGGCCCTGAGGAAGGGCCTGTTCATCCAGCCGCACATCTTCACGGGGCTGACGCGCGCGAGCCGGCTGGTGCGCGAGGAGATCTTCGGCCCGGTCACGGTGCTGTTCCCGTTCAACGACTGGCAGGCGGTGCTGGCGGAGGCGAACGACAGCGAGTACGGCCTGGCCGCGAGCGTGTGGACCAACAACCTGAAGGTGGGCCTGCGCATGGCGCACGCGCTGGAGGCGGGGCTGGTGCAGATCAACCAGAACCTGGTGGTGCAGGCGAACCTGAGCTACGGCGGGATCAAGAGCTCGGGCCTCGGCAAGGAAGCCTCGCTGGAGGCGATGCTGGAGCACTTCATGCACAAGAAGACGATCATGGTGAATATGGCGTAAATCGTTCATTCTGCCGGAGCAGAATTGGCGCAGCCAAGGCCATGTGGATCCTCTCATACCCGGAGCACAAGGGTTTGACCTTTGTGCGGAGGGTATGGCGCGCGGGGCTCAAGGGGCGGCCGCGCGCAAAACCAAGGCCTGATGCCCGGCCGGCAAAGGTCGAACCTTCGTCGGCCGGGTATCAGAGAAGACGAGCTGCCTGGGCGCAGAGTTTCATCGGAAGGCCGACCCGTCTCGTCTACCTGTAGTATCGGTATTGTAATCACCACGATCCGCTCTTCTCCTGGCCGAACGGACAGGCCATCGTCATCGCCGCGGCAGCCGAACGGGGGCGGATCACCCCGTGCCCGGAGATCTCATCCGACCGCGGCGAGGTGGCACTCCACCTCGATGTCGCGGCCCCTGCGCGGCAGCGGCGCCTCCGACCGGCAGCGCGCGATCGCCGCAGGGCAGCGCGGGTGGAAGCGGCAGCCGGGCGGGATGTTGGCCGGATCGGGCATGGCGTCGCCGAGCCCCACATCGGGGATTCCAAGCCCCGGCTCGGGCGTGAGCACCGAGGCGAGCAGCGCGCGGGTGTAGGGGTGCTCGGGCGCGGCGAACAGCGCCTCGGTCGGGCGGCGCTCGACGATCCGGCCGAGATACATCACCGCGACCTCCGTCGCGACATGCTCGACCACCGCGAGATTGTGGCTGATGAAGAGATAGGTGAGGCCGAGATCGCGGCGCAGTTCCGCGAGCAGGTTGAGGATCTGCGCCTGCACCGAGACGTCGAGCGCGCTCGTCGGCTCGTCGCAGACGACGATGCGCGGACGCAGCACCAGCGCGCGCGCGATCGCCACCCGCTGACGCTGCCCGCCCGAGAGCTGCGCGGGCAGCCGCTCGCCCATCGCGGGGTCGAGCCCCACCCGGCCCAACACCTCGTCCACGCGGCTGCGGATCTCGCTCTGCGCGAAGCCGCCCTGCGCCACCAGCGGCAGGGCGACGATGTCGCGGACGCGCCGGCGCGGGTTGAGCGAGGAGAACGGATCCTGGAACACCGGCTGGATCAGACGCGCGCGCGCGCGCCGGTCCATCGCCGCGAGGCGCTGGCCGTCCACCAGCACCTCGCCGGAGGTCGGCGGCAGCAGGCCGAGGATGACGCGCGCGAGCGTGGACTTGCCGCAGCCGGACTCGCCCACCACGCCGAGCACGCCGCCCGCGGGCACGGCGAACGACACGCCGTCCACCGCGACCACGTGCCTCGGCGCGCCGAACAGCCCGGACCTGACGCGGAAGTGGCGCGAGAGGTCGCGCAGTTCGATCGCGGGCGTGCTCACGCGGCGAGGCTCGCGGGTCCGGCCCAGCCCGGCGGCAGGATGCAGCGGTAACCATGCTCGCCGCTGGTCCGCCAGGGCACGGTGCGCGCGCACTCGGCCCGCGCCTGGCCGCAGCGGTCGCGGAAGGCGCAGCCCGCGAAGCCGTGGCCGATGCGCGGCACCACGCCGGGGATGGAGCCGAGCGGCTGGTCGCGCCGCACCTTGCCCGGCACCGGCACGCAGGCGAGCAGGCCGCGCGTGTAAGGATGCGTGGGATTGCCGAACAGTTCCGCGGCAGGCGCGGACTCGACGACCTCGCCCGCGTACATCACGGAGACGCGGTGCGCCATGCGCGCCACCACGCCGAGATCGTGCGTGATCAGCATCAGCGCGAGCCCGAGATCGCGCTGCAGGTCCATGAGGAGGCGCAGGATCTGCGCCTGCACGGTGACATCGAGCGCGGTGGTTGGCTCGTCGGCGACCAGCAGCTCCGGGTCGCACATCAGCGCCATCGCGATCATCACGCGCTGGCGCAGGCCGCCCGAGAGCTGGTGCGGATACTGGCCGAGCCGCAGGCGCGGGCTGGTGACGCGGCACTTGGCAAGCAGGTCCTCGGCGCGGTCGAGCGCCTCGGCGCGCGTGCCGCCACGGTGGCGCCGGTACACCTCGGCCATCTGCGAGCCCACCGTGTAGGCCGGGTTCAGGCTGGTCATCGGCTCCTGGAAGATCATCGCCATCCGGTCGCCGCGCAGCTTCGAGAGTCGCGACTCCGACAGGCGCAGGAGATCCTGCCCGTCGAAGGCGAGCCGATCCGCCTTGCGCCGGCCGTTGCGCGCGAGCAGTCCCATCACGGCAAGCGCGGTGACGCTCTTGCCGCAGCCCGATTCGCCCACCAGGCAGTGCGTCTCGCCGCGATAGACGGTGAGGTCGGCGCCGCGCACAGCGGCGAGCCCGCCGAAGGAGATGCGCAGGTTGCGCACCTCGAGCAGGGCCGCGCGCGGTGCCGCGCTCATCGCACCTCCGCGGCGCCGACCAGGTCGCGCAGCCCGTCGCCCAGCAGGTTGATGCCCATGACGAGCACGAACAGCGCTGTGCCGGGAATGAAGATCACCCAGGGATCGAAGAACATGTACTCCTTGCCCTCCGAGATCATCAGCCCCCAGGAAGGCAGGGGCGGCGGCACGCCGAGGCCGAGGAACGAGAGCGCCGCCTCGATCAGGATCGCGAGCGCCATCTCCAGCGTGGCCACCACCGCGAGCGGCGAGAGGATGTTGGGCAGCACCTCGCGGCCGAGGATCCAGGCGCGCGAGCAGCCCGCCGCCCAGGCGGCCGAGACGTAGTCGAGCGTGCGCACCTGCATGGTCGTCGTGCGCGCCACCACCGCGAAGCGGTCCCACAGCAGGAGGCCGAGCGTCAGCACGACCACGGTGAGCGAGGAGCCCACCAGCGACACCACGGCGAGCGCCACCAGGATCAGCGGGATCGCCAGCCGCGTGGTGATCACGAACATCACCACGTCGTCGATCCGCCCGCCGAAGAAGCCGCCGATCACGCCGATCGTGATGCCGATCAGCCCGGAGACGATCACGGCGAAGATGCCGATCAGGAACGAGATCCGCGCCCCCAGGATCAGCCGCGAGAGGTAGTCGCGCCCAAGCTGGTCGGTGCCGAGCAGGTGGTTCGGGTCGGCGCCCTCCATCCAGAACGGCGGCAGGAGCCGGCGCGTCAGGTCCTGCGCGAAGGGGTCGTGCGGCATCAGCAGTTCCGCGAACACCGCGCAGAACAGCACCGCGCCCACGATCACCGCGCCGGTGGCGAGCCCGGCATTGCGCATCACCCTCATGAGGCACGCAGCCTGGGATCGAGCACCGCGTTCAGCACGTCGGCGAGCAGGGTGAGCACGATGTAGATGATCGCGAACAGCAGCACGACCGCCTGCACGGTCGGGAAGTCGTTCTTGCTGATGCTCTCCCAGGCGAGGAAGCCGATGCCGTGCAGCGCGAACACGGTCTCGATCACGATCGAGCCGCCGAGCATGAAGCCGAGCTGCACCGCCGTGATCGACACCACCGGCATCGCCGCGTTGCGCAGCGCATGCTTCAGCACGATCGAGCCGCGCGACAGCCCCTTGGCGCGCGCGGTGCGGATGTAGTCCGAGGACATCGCGTCGATCATCCCCGCCCGCGTCAGCCGCATCAGCGCCGGGATCGCCGAGAAGGAGAGCACGATCCCCGGCATCACGTAGTGCTGCCACGAGCCGGTGCCGGAGATCGGCAGCCAGCCGAGCTGCAGGCCGAGCACCAGCATCAGGATCAGGCCGAGCCAGAACGAGGGCATCGCCTGGCCGACCATCGCCACCAACCCGACCGCGCGATCGATCCAGGTGTTCTCGCGCAGGGCCGCGAGGATGCCGAGCGGCAGCGCGACCACGAGCGCGATCGCGAGCCCGACCAGGCCGAGCGTCAGCGTGATCGGCAGCCGCTCCCAGATCAGGGTGGAGACGCGCTCGCGATAGAAGAAGCTCTGGCCGAAATCGCCCATCGCGGCGCGCCAGGCCCAGTCCAGGAACTGGATCACCACCGGCCGGTCGAGCCCGTAGGCGCGGCGGATCGCCTCGACATCCTCGGCGCGCGCCTCGGGTCCCGCGATGACGATCGCGAGGTCGCCGGCGAGCCGCGTCAGCACGAAGGCGAAGGTCAGCACGGTCAGCGCGACCAGGACGGCGAGCGCGGTCCGGCGGGCGAGGAACAGCAGCATCGCGGCGCAACCTAAGGTCGGGCGGGCGGCCGGGCAAGCCGCCGGCGCCCTCCGGTGCGGTTGCCGAGACCGCCATGGCGCGGGATACCAGCACGATCTCCTCGGACGCCTTGGGTGCAGCATGTCGCACGACCACGCGCACGGCCACACGCCGGATCATCCTGCCAGCGACGGCAGCGCAACGACATCCGCGGTCTCGCTCGGCACCGCGTTCCGCTGGGGCGTCGCGCTCAATCTCGGCTACACGGCGCTCGAGGCCGGGGCCGGGCTCTGGCTCGGCTCGCTCGCGCTGCTCGCCGATGCCGCCCACAACCTGACCGACGTCGCCGGGCTGCTGGTGGCCTGGGCGGCGGCGGCCGCCGCACGCCGCGCGCCGACGCCGCGCTACTCCTACGGCCTCGGCCGCGGCACGATCCTGGCGGCACTCGCCAACGCGATCGCCATCCTGATCGGCGTCGGCGCGGTGGCGTGGGAGGCGGTCGGCCGCCTCGCCGCACCGCCGCCGGTGCCGGGGCTGGCGGTGCTGCTCGTCGCCTGTGTCGGTGTCGCGGTCAATCTCGGCACCGCGCGTCTGTTCCACGGCCATCATGCGCACGACCTGAACGCCAAGGGCGCCTATCTGCACATGCTGGCGGACGCCGCGGTCTCGCTCGGCGTGGTGGCGGCGGCCGCGGTCATGCTGGCGACCGGCTGGTGGCGCGCCGACCCGCTCGCCGCGCTCGCGGTCAGCGCGATGATCGCGTGGTCCGCCTTCGGCCTCCTGCGCGAGTCGCTCCACCTCGCCCTCGACGGCGTGCCCGCGGCGGTCGATCGCGAAGCGGTGGCGGCCTGGCTTGCCGCGCGCGAGGGGGTGGCCGAGGTCCACGATCTGCATGTCTGGGCGCTCAGCACGCGCCGGATCGCGCTGACGGTGCATCTCGTGATGCCGGGCGGCCATCCGGGCGATGCGTTCCTCGCGCGCACGGCGGCGGGACTGGCGCGGGAGTTCGGCATCGGCCACGCCTCGATCCAGATCGAGCTCGGCGACGGGCCGGCCTGTCCGCTGGCGTCCCCCGCCGTCGTCTGATGCGGCGTGGCGAGGCGGCGGCACGTCTGCTACCTCGCCGCCATGCCCGACGATCTCCCTCCCGCCACACCGCTCGCGCCCGCCGACCCCGCCGTGCTCGGCCTCGATGCCGCCGCGCTCGCCGAGGCCGTGCGCTTCGCCCAGGCGCACGAGACGCCCTGGCCGCGCGATCTGCGCGCCCATCTCGAGGGCGGCCATTTCGAGCCGCCGCCCGACAATGCGATCCTCGGCCCCGTCGCGCCGCGCGGCGGGCCGGCCGGGATGATCCTGCGCCGCGGCCGGGTGGCGGCGTCCTGGGGCGATGTGCGCCGCACCGACATGACCTTCAGCGTGGCGAAGTCCTACCTCTCGCTGCTCGCCGGGCTGGCACTGGGCGACGGGCTGATCGCCGATCTCGACGAGCCTGTCGCGGCGCGGGTGCGCTCGCCGCAGTTCGAAGGGGCGCGCAACGGCGCGGTCACCTGGCGGCAGCTCCTGACCCTCACCTCGGAGTGGGAGGGCACGCTCTGGGGCAAGTCGGACGTGATCGACCGCAACCGCGACCTCAACCGCGAGGGCAAGGCGAGGAAGGGCGAGGCGCGGCCGCTGCGCGCGCCCGGCACGTTCTGGGAGTACAATGACGTACGGGTGAACGCGCTTTCGCTGGCACTCCTGCACCTGTTCCGCCGGCCGCTCGCGGAGGTGTTCCGCGACCGCATCATGGACCCGATCGGGGCGAGCCGCGACTGGGCCTGGCACGCCTACGACACCGCACGCGTGACGATCGACGGCGTCGAGATGCCGTCGGTCCCGGGCGGCGGCCACTGGGGCGGGGGCGTGTTCATCGGCGCCGAGGACCAGGCGCGCATCGGGCTGCTGGTCGCACGCCGCGGGCGGTGGGAGGGGCGGCAGATCGTGCCGGAGTCCTGGATCGACGCGATCGCCGATCCGTGCCCGCTGAAGCCCGACTACGGCCTGCTCTGGTGGCTGAACACCGACGGGGCGCGCGCGCCGGCGGCCTCGCGGCGCAGCCTGTTCGCCTCCGGCGCTGGCGGGCACGTCACCTGGATCGATCCGGAGCGCGATCTCGTCTCGGTGACGCGCTGGCTCGATCCGGCCGCCTTCGCCGGCTATGCCGAACGGGTGGTCGCGGCGATGCGGGACTGAACGGCAGCGGCGCGACGGACGCGCAGACCGGGCCGAGCCGGGGATGCACCGGCGGAGAGCGGCGGCTGGTTGGGGCGCCAGGATTCGAACCTGGGAATGGCGGATTCAAAGTCCGCTGCCTTACCGCTTGGCGACGCCCCAGCCGCCAGCGGTGATAGGCCGGATCGGCACGACGCCTCAAGCCCGCCCGGCGGGGCGGCTCGGGACGCCGCTCGAGGCCGCGTCAGGCGCGGCCGAGCGCGGGACGGCGCACGCGCCGCGCCGGCCGCTCGAGCACCAGGTGGGCGGCGGCCAGCAGCAGCAGCGCGGCCTCGCGCCGCCCCTTGTCGGAGGCGGAGCGCGCGAGGCGCAGCAGCTTGTCGGAGAGCATCAGCGGGCTCGGGCCCGCAGGCGTCTCGGCCTTCATCGGCGTGGGCATGGCGGTGTCCTCTCGGCAACATCCGTCGACGACCAGCATCGACGCGATGCGTAACCAAACCATGAACGCCAAGATATGCAGGCTGGTTCCAGCCGAGACGTGACGCCGCTCACGCCGCCGCGGCGTAGCCGGCGGCGCTCACCTGGTCGCGTCCGCCGCGCTTGGCGGCGTAGAGCGCGCGATCGGCGGCGGCGAGCAACACGCGCGGATCCGCAGGTCCGATCGGGACGAGGGAGGCGGCGCCGATACTGGCCGTGACGATGCCGTACGGCGAGCCCTCATGCAGAAGCATGAGGTCATGCAGGGCCGCGCGGATGCGTTCGCCGACCGCGACCGCGCCGGCGAGGTCGATGTCCGGCAGCAGCACGGCGAACTCCTCGCCGCCGAGCCGGGCGACGAGGTCGTAGGGGCGCAGCTTCAGCCCGGCGAGCGCGGCGGCGACCCGCGTCAGGCAGGCATCGCCTTCGAGATGTCCGTAGCGGTCGTTGAACTGCTTGAAGTGGTCGATGTCGAGGATCAGCAGCGCGACCGGCAATCCCTCGCGCCGGGCACGGTTCCAGGCGGCGGCGAGCGCGGCATCGAAGGCACGCCGGTTGGCGAGTCCGGTCAGCGCGTCGCGTTCGGCCAGCCGCGACAGTTCCTCGTTCATCGCCGCCAGCTCGCGGTTCGCCTCGGCCAGCCGCTTCTCGCGCCGCGCGATCTCGTCCGCCATCTGGGCGAAGGCACGGCGGAGTGTCGCGATCTCGCCGACCGTCGGCAGATCGGCGAGCGGCGGCAGCGGCGCGCCGTCGCGCACCGCCTCGGCCGCCCCGACCAGCGCCAGCAGCGGCCGGCCGATGCGCACCCGCGCCACCGCCAGCGCCAGCCCGAGCCCCGCCGCGGCGGCAGCCGCCATGAGGCCGAGAACGATCAGGAACTCGCGCTCGATCGGCCGGACCACGGCCTCGCGGTCGGCCGCCACCGCGATCGCAAGCCCGGTGGAGTGGGTGTGGGCGAAGCCGACCAGCCGGTCCCTGCCGGCGAAGTCGGCGACCCGCGCCCACCCCACCGGCGCCGAGAGCACGGTCGTGACCAAGGGGTGATCGGACGGCCGATCCGCCGGTGGCAGGTCCGGGATGGCCGGCGCGGCCGCCAGCACGCGGCCATTCCCGCCGACGATCAGGGCGAACGGATCGAGGTCCTCGTCGCCGTCCATGGTGCGCACGATCCGTGCGAGCCAGGGCAGATCGAGCGAGGCCGAGAGCACCGCCGGCCGGTCGGCCCGGCCGGTGCCGGGAGGCCGGGGGATCGCGACGGCGATCGGCAGCACCACCTCGCCCGACAGCCGCGAGACCACGGGGGAGCCGATCACAGGCCCGCCGGACCTGAGGGCGCGGCGCACCACGGGCCGGTCGCCCAGGTTCACCGCGGCGGTCGGCACGCCCTCGCTGGTGCAGAGGACGCGCCCGTCCTCGGCCACCACCACCAGACGCAGGATGAAGGGATGCGCGGCCGCGAGCTTCGCCGCGCGCGGCGCGCAGACCGCCCCGTCCGCCCACTCGGCGGCATCGGTCACGCCCACCTCGAGGGTGCGACCGACCGAGGCCAGCATCTCCTCGAACAGCCTGACCGCGGCGGCAGCCTCCTGCTGCTGGTGCAGCGCCGCGCGCTGTTCGGCATCGCGCCGCGATTCGCCGCCGAGATGCGCGAGCAGCAGCAGCGCCGGCGCGACCGCGACCAGCATCAGGGCCAGCACCAGCCGGCCGAGGCCGCTGCGGAAGAAGGTCTGCGCCATCGCTCTCCAGTGCGGCCCGAATCGTCGAGTCGCCGCACCGGAGTCTCGCCGGCGGCGGTTAACGAACCGCCTATCGGACGCGCTCCGCTTGACGCCGCCTGCCGCCTGCCCGACGGTTGCGCAAGGCACACGCGGCGACTCAACGCCGCCTTCGGAGGGAACGACCATGACACCACTGCGGCTCGCGGCGGCAGGGCTTGTCCTGCTCGCCTCGCCATCCCTTGCCCAGGCGCCCGCACAGGCGCCGGCCTGGGCGCAGGGCCGGCCGGACCACATGGCGAACAGCCCGCTCGCGCCCCATGCGCCGAAGATGACCGTCACCCCGCCGAACGAGGTGCCGCTGGACCGGCTGCGCGTGCCGGCGGGCTTCAAGGTCGAGCTCTGGGCGCACGGCATGCCCGGCGCGCGCATGATGGCGCTCGGCGACCGCGGCACGGTGTTCGTCGGCACGCGCGTGATCGGGCGGGTCTATGCCGTCACCGACCAGGGCGGAAGCCGCACCCACCGCATCCTGGCGCAGGGCCTGACCCAGCCGAACGGCATCGCCTTCAGGGACGGCGCGCTCACCGTGATGGCGATCAACCAGGTGCTGCGCTGGGATGGGATCGAGGGCAGGCTCGACAATCCGGGCGCGCCCGCCGACCTGACGGCAGCCTTCAACCTGCCGCCGGACCAGCACCACGGCTGGAAGTTCACAGCCTTCGGGCCGGACGGGCGCATCTATACGAACATCGGCGTGCCGTGCAACATCTGCACCTTCGACCGCGACCGCTACGCGCTGATCGTCAGCTTCCGCGCGGACGGCTCGGACCGGCGCATCGAGGCGCGCGGCATCCGCAACTCGGTCGGCTTCGACTGGCATCCCACGACCCGCGAGCTCTGGGCCACCAACAACGGTCGCGACTGGGCCGGCAACGACGAGCCGCACGACACGCTGCACCGCATCCGCCGCTCCGGCAAGGATCACGGCTTCCCGTGGTGCGTGGGGAGCTGGGCCGATCCCGAGCCCTCGCTCGGCCGCCGCCAGTGCAGCGAGTTCGAGCAGCCCGCCGCCTCGCTCGGGCCGCACACCGCGCCGCTCGGCATGCGCTTCTACACCGGCACGATGTTCCCCGAGGCCTACCGCAACCAGGCCTTCATCGCCCGGCGCGGCTCGTGGAATCGCGAGCGGATGAGCGGCTACGACGTGGTCGTGGCGAAGATCGACGGCCAGGGCCGCGTGACCGCGGTCGAGCCGTTCCTGACCGGGCTGCTCGACGAGAACGCGCAGAAGTTCCACGGCCGGCCGGTGGACGTGCTGCAACTGCGCGACGGTTCGCTGCTGGTCAGCGACGAGCAGAACGGCGTGATCTACCGCATCAGCTACGGCGGCTGATGCGGCGCTTCCCCCTCGGGGCCGCGGCGCTGGCCGCGGCCCTTTTCTGCGCCCGCGCCGAGGCCGCGCCGGAACGCGCCGATCTCTGCGTCGCCTGCCATGGCGAGGGCGGCGTGTCGGCGCTCGAGAACGTGCCCTCGCTCGCCGGCCAGCCCGAGACCTTCCTCGCGCTGCAGATGATCCTGTTCCGCGAGCGGATCAGGAAGGTCGAGCCCATGGAGGTGGTGATGGAGGGCATCGCGGACGCCGATATCGAGGCGCTGGCGCGCTGGTATGCCGCGCTGCCGCCGCCTCCGTCCTCGCCCGTGCGGGATCCGGAACGGGTCGCGCGCGGCCGCGCGCTGTCCGCCGCGCATCGCTGCGGCGTGTGCCATCGTCCCGACTACTCCGGACAGAACCAGGTGCCGCGGCTCGCCGGCCAGCGCGAGGACTACCTGCTGCACGCGATGCTCGACTACCAGGCCGGCACGCGCCAGGGCACCGACACGACCATGCAGGGCGTGCTGCACGGGCTCTCGCCGCGCGACCTGGGCGACCTCGCGCACTATCTGGCGACGCTGCGGTAGGGGGCACGGGGCGACCACGATGGTCCCCCCAGCTTCCCTCCGGAGAACGTCGCTCCCGCCGGGCGGCGCCTGCCTGCGGTGATCGTCAGCGACAACGGCACGGAAGTGACCTCGGTGGCGGTGCTGCGCTGGGCGGGGGAGCGCGGCGTCGCATGGCACCGCATCGCGCCGGGCAGGCCGCAGCAGAATACGCCCATGGAGAGCCTCACCGGCCGCCTGCGCGACGGATGCCTGAACGAGCGGGCGTTCAGCTCGCTGGCCGAGGCGCGTCGGCTGAGCGCCCGCGCGAAGGATCGGGGCGAGGGCGCTGCGCGAGGGCTCCGCGCCCTCGGCCCGATCCCCCCGACCAGGGCAGACGGAGGCGGATCCGAGTTGTCCGCGGCAGGAAAGCGGGGAGCACGTCAGATCCCACGCTCAGCCGACGCCGTGCGGAAGGGATTGCTGTGTCCTCTGGACACCTTCGGTCCCACAGCCGTGGTCGGCGATCGGCGTGCGCGGCGTGGCGGATGTCGTCGAGGCTCTCGAAGATGCGGCGGTCGAGGATCGGCTCGTTCGGCATCCGGGAGAACCTCTCGGCAGCGCCGTCGGTCTGGGCTGGCCGACGAAGGCGTAGCCCGGTGCCATGCTCCGGGCCCCGATCCGGGTGCTGGATCTCCTCGGCCATGAGGCAGCCGCCGTGATCGTGCGCAGCCGGGCGCCGCGGGCAGCGTCGCGGCCGAGATGGCAGAACGGCTTGCACAGCCGTCGCGATCTGCGCGCCGTGCCCGGCGCGGTGGAATGACGACCACGGCCTGCCCCCTTGGAGTCCGTCTCCAATCTCATGGGGATCCTGCGACGCGAACCCCGGGACGTTCACAATGACCGAGGACGGGGGCAGGCCTGGGCGCATGGCATCGCCGAGCTTCCCGACCGGCTGGGGAAGCGAGCGACCCGGCAGGGGATCTCCCCGCTCCGACCGGCAGGCTGGCCATGCGTCGTCCAGCTTGCCTTTGCCATGCACTGGCGGCAGGGTCCGCGCCCCGATGCAGACCATCACGCTCGCCGCGCTGCCCACGCATCTCGGCTTCGCGCTCGCGCTGGCCGCGCTCTCCGCCATGGTCGTGTGGCTGGTGCTGCGGCTCGGCATCATGGACATGCCGAACGCGCGCTCCTCACATGTGCGCCCGACGCCGAAGGGCGGCGGCCTCGGCGTCGTGGTCGCGACGCTCGCCGGGCTGGTCGTGCAGTACAACGTCGCGACCATCGCACGCATCGAGGACACCTACTTCGTCGCCGTGCTGGTGGGAGCGGCGACCATCGCCGCGGTCTCGCTCGCCGACGACGTGCTCGACTTCTCGTTCCGCTGGAAGCTCGCCGCGCAGGTCTTCGCCGCGCTGGTGCCGATGCCGTTCGGGCTGGTGCTGGACAGCGTCTCGCTGCCCTTCGTCGGGACCGTTCCGCTCGGGCCGATCGGCTGGCTCGCGACGCTGGCGTGGATCGTGTTCCTCACCAATGCGATGAACTTCATCGACGGGCTGGACGGGATGTGCGCCGGCATCGCCGTGATCGCCGCGCTCTTCCTCGCCGCGATCGCGATCGCCAACGGCGGCGCCTTCGTCTATGTCGCCTCCCTCGCGCTCGCCGCCGGCTGCGCCGGCTTCCTGCCGTTCAACATCCCGCGCGCGCGCATCTTCCTGGGCGACGTGGGCAGCCAGTTCATCGGCTACCTGTTCGCGGTGCTCGGCATCGCCGCGGCGCAGTTCGACACCGCGCGCGTCTCGATGTTCATCGTCCCGCTGCTGCTCGCCGCGCCGATCCTCGACGTCGCGTTCACGCTCGCGCGCCGCCTGCTGAACGGCGAGCGGCTCGCCGAGGCGCATCGCGGCCATCTCTACCAGGTGCTGGCGCGGTCGGGCGTGGCACCGCTCGGGGTCAGCGCGCTCTACTGGGCGATGACGGCGCTCGCCGGTGTGGCTGGGTTCCGCTTCCTCGCGCTCTCGCCGCCGGCGAAGCTCGGCGTCGCGGTCGCGGCGGCGGGGCTGTTCTGCCTCTACGCGGCCTGGGTCGCCTGCCGCGCGCGGCGCGCCGGCATCACGGCGTGGTCGGGGGGCGCACCAGCTCGAAGGTGAGCGTCGGCCGGTCCGCGCCGATCCACTGCTCGGCGCGCCAGATCTGCCCGTCCTCGACGCCGACCCAGAAGCGATCGGTGAAGCGCGTGCCGTCGCGGCCCGAGCAGCTCTCGGCGACGCGCTCGGTCGCGTGCTCGATGTCGAGCACGGTGATGGTCTCGGCGCCGAGCGCACGGCCGGTGCACGATACCGGCAGGCCCCAGACATTCGGCGCGACGTCGACGAGGCGCAGGTGCTGGCCGAGGCCGAGCGGCTTGGGCGGCGCGCCGTCGCGGAACCGCGTGTCGGTGAGCGCCTCGCCGAGCCCGGCCGTGCCGACCACCCGCCCGCCCTCGGTGACGATCGCCACCCGGTCGGCCGAGAGCCAGATCAGCCGCTCGTTCTGCACCGAGTGCAGCACCAGGAAGGCCGGGCGGCGGCTGCCGAGCCGCACCAGCGCCGAAGCGTAGGGCACCGCCTCGGCGCGTTCGCGCGTCACGGGCGGGGTGTCGTCGGGCGCCACGGTCTCGGCGATCGCGCCCCACAGCCCCGCGTCACCCGAGCCGCAGCCGGCCGCGAGCAGCGGGAGCAGGAGGGCGAGTCGCCGGAACGCCATACGCGCGAGGCTACCATGAAGTCGCGCGCCTGCCGTGCAGGCTTCAGGCCGTGGTGAGGCCAGGGCCGCGGGGGCACGGCATGATGCAACCACGAGCACCGCCCGCGACCACTTCCTCGCCCTCCATGCCGGCCCCGGCTTCGTCATGCCGAACGGCTGGGATGCCGCCTCGACGCCGATCTGCCGCCGCGAGGGCTTCATACCAGCCCGCCGAAGGCTTGACCTTCGGCGGGCTGGTACGGGGTCATGTTCGCGCGCGGCCGCCCCACCAGCCCCGCGCGCGATACCCTCCGCACAAAGGTCGAGCCTTTGTGCGGAGGGTATCACAGCGCTCGGGCTCTCCGCGCTGTCCGCGCACGACGATCATGCCATGCTGCGCCACGGTTTCGCGTTCCATGACACGCTCTATCTGTGGTGCCGCGACCTGCAGGAGGAGACGCACGGATGGCCGCCGAAGGCATGATGCGTGCGCCGGCGCCGACGGTTCCGTCCTTCGTCGAGGCCGCGCGGCTCTGGCTGGTGGTCGGGCTGCTGTCGTTCGGCGGGGCGGCGGGGCAGATCGCGATGATGCACCGCATGGTGGTGGAGGAGCGGCGCTGGGTCGGCGAGCGGCGCTACCTGAACGCGCTGAACTTCTGCACGCTGCTGCCCGGGCCCGAGGCGCAGCAGCTCGCGACCTATCTCGGCTGGTTGCTCCACGGGGTGGCGGGCGGGATCGCCGCCGGCGCGCTGTTCGTGCTGCCGGGAGCGGCGCTGATGGCGGTGCTCGCCGCGATCTACGGCCTCTACGGCCAGGTGGCGCTGGTCGAGGCGCTGTTCTTCGGTCTGAAGGGCGCCGTGCTCGCGATCATCGCCGAGGCGCTGTGGAAGATCGCGCGCCGCGCGCTGCACGGGCCTGTCGCGGTGGCGCTCGCGGGCGCGGCATTCCTCGCGCTGTTCGCGTTCCGGCTGCCGTTCCCGCTGGTGGTGCTGGGCGCGGGCGCGATCGGGCTCGCCGCCGGGTTCGCGGGGCGCGCATGGTTCACCGGCGCGGCGCACGGCAGGGAGGGCGCGGGGCCGGCGGTCGGGGCGATCGATCGGCTGCTCGACGATCCGGCATCGGCCGGGCTGCACCGCGGGCGGGCGACGACCGCGCGGCGCGCCGGGATCGCCGCCCTCGCGCTCTGGCTCGCCACCGTCATCGCCTTCGCGCTGACCGGCGGCGTGTTCGGCGACATCGCCCTGTTCTTCGCCAAGATGGCGGTGGTGACCTTCGGCGGCGCCTACGCCGTGCTCGCCTGGGTCGCGCAGGATGCCGTCCATCTCTACGGCTGGATCACGCCGGGCGAGATGGTGGACGGGCTGGCACTCGCCGAGACCACGCCCGGGCCGACCATCCTGGTGCTGCAGTTCGTCGCGCACTTGGCCGCGTTCCGCGAGGGCGGGCTCTGGGCCGGTGTCGCCGGCGGCGCGCTCTGCGTGTTCGTCACCTTCGCGCCCTCCTTCGCCTGGATCTTCCTCGGCGGCCCGTCGGTGGAGCGGATCGCGGCACGGCGCGAGCTCGCCTCCGCGCTCGCCGCGATCACCGCCGCCGTGGTCGGGGTGGTGGCGAATCTCGCCCTGGTGGTGGCGCTCCCGGTGCTGTTCGGCACCGTTGGTCAATGGCGGGCGGGGCCGGTGTCGCTCCCCGCGCCGGTTCTTTCCAGCATCGATCCGCGTGCGGTGATCGTCGCGGCGGCAGGTTTCGCCGGGCTGTTCGCGATCGATCTCGGCCTGTTCCGCACCCTCGCGTTGTGTGCGGCGCTCGGCGTGGCGCTCAAGCTGATCGTCTGATGCCCGGCCGACAGACGATCACCCCTTGTCGGCCGGGGATCTTCCTCTCGTTTCGCGCGCGGCCGCCCCGCCAGCCCCGCGCGCCATGCCGGCGAACGCCCCCGGTCGCGCGGCCGAGTGAAGGGGCTGGGATGCCGCATGGAGGACGAATCCTCGCCGCGCCGCATGGTTGCCGAGATGGTCGCCGGGCTCGCCGGCTACGGTCGCCTTGGGCGCCGCCGACGAGGCCGGCACGCGGGCACGTCTCGCCGCGCAGATGGGCCTCGTGCCCGCCCCGTCGAAGGTCATCAGCCCGATCCGGGCCCGCCAAGCATGATCCTGCGGGCTCTCCCGTTCAGGGACCGCGTCCTCAAGCCTCTCCCGGTCGACCGGCTGAAACCGGAACTCGTGATCTTCCCTCGCGCGCATCCACTTGCAGGTCCACGCCGGCGTGGAAGCATCGATGTCGGCCAAGCCAGCAGGCCAGAGGTGACGGGTTTTCGGGGTGCAGCGGCACGGGCCGCCTCCCTATCCGCACCACTGAAGAAGGATGCATGACCGGTATGGCGAAGACGGCCTGACTCCTGGGCGAAGCGGCGAGGAAGGCGTCCGCGGTGTTCCAGCGCGCAACCCATGGCCCTCACGTCGCGCCTGTGCGGCCCGACTTCCAGGTTTGGCGATCTCCGCCTCGGCCTCACCGCGCAGGCGATCGTCGGTGCCGCTGCACTTCGCCACGCATGGATAGGATCGGAATCAAAACAGAGTGGTGTCGCCTTGTCAGGCCGGGGGGCCGCGCGTCCAAACGTTTGCCGACCAGTCGTAGCGGTGATCGTCGATGCGGTTGCGTGAACGCAATGCGGCGGCCAGACGAGGCTCCGCGTAGTACGCGAGATGCGCGAGCACACCGGCGTCGCCGTCGCCGAAATCCTCGCGGAACCAACGGTAGATCGAACTCACGACGGTCCGACCGTCGGGCTGCACGGCCACCCCGCGCGGATGGTTGACGAAGTCGCGCGCGGCGGCGTCGAGGTCCGCTTCCAGCGTCGCCGTGCGCCATGCGGTCGGCTTCAGGTTCGGGCAGCCGATCGAGGCGCAGTTCACCACGTAGTGCACGCGCGGATCGCGCCAGAGCGGGCGCAGGATGCGATGCTCGACATCGTCCAGGCTGAGCGCCTCGCCGTTCACGCGCATCAGCTTCCGGCCCCAGGGGCCGACACTGAACAGTCCCGGGCTGATCGCGATCTCGCGGATCGACGACACCGGCCAGCGCTCGATCATCAGCAGCACGGTGCGCGCGTTGTAGAGGTTGCCCCAGAAGCAGAACTGCTCGGGCCGGTCGAGCGCATCGACGTCGGTGTGCTCGAGCATCCGGACGTAGTCCGCGAGCGCGGCCGCGCCGGCCTCCTTCGCCGCGCCATACGGCAGGCGGTTCACGCCGTCCGCGCCGCGGTGGAGGTGATGCGCGAGGAAGGCATCCCAGGCGCCGTGATCGACGCTCGCGCGCGAACCTGCGGTGTGACGCCGCCAACGCGTCCAGCCCTCGGCACGGAGTGCGGCAGCAGGACTGGCGAGGAGGGCGGCAGCGCCGATGATGGCGGCGCGGCGAGACGGCGTCGACATGGCAGCTTCCCGGGCGACCGCGGCTCCCTGGCTTCGCGAGCGTGGCGCCACCGGCTACGGGGCGGCTTGATCACGTGCCGGTGAGGGCTGGACGGGGGCGGCGCCGCGTGGCGCGGTGGCCACCTCGACCGGTGCCGGCTCCATCGGGCTCTCTCCCGGCAGGGTCAGGCGGAAAACGGTGCCCTCCGGTCCGGTGCGCTCGAGCGCGATGTCGCCGCCATGCGTGCGCATCACGTCGCGTGCGATCGCGAGCCCGAGCCCGGTGCCGCCGCGCCGGCCGGACGTGAAGGGGCTGAACAGTGCCTCGCGCACCTTCGCCGGCAGGCCTGGACCGTCATCGGCGACGGTGATGGCGACCACCTCGCCGGGCTCGGCTGTCACGGTGACGCGTCGCGCGCCCGCCTCGAAGGCATTGCGGAACAGGTTGAGCAGGACGCGGAATAGCTGTTCGCGATCGGCATAGAGCTCGATCGTCCGCGGCACGCGGTTCTCGACGCCTGCCGGCCCCTCGCGCGGGTAGGGCTCAGCGGCGCGGGCGGCCTCGTCCACCAGCGAGGCGAGGGCGAAGCGGCGCAGGTCGAGCGGCGGCGGCCCCTCGCGCGCGTAGTCGAGCGTCTGCTTGCAGAGCGCCACCGCCCGTTCGATCGCGGCGAGCAGGGTCGGCGCCATCTGGCGCACCTTCGGGTCCTCGCTGGTGGTGAGTCGGTCCGAGATCAAGAGCGCGGTGGCGAGGATGCCGCGCATGTCGTGGTTGATCTTGGTCACCGCCGTGCCGAGTGCCGCGAGGCGCGACTTCTGCCAGAGCGCGCGGCGCAGCTCCTCCTGCATGGCCGCGAGTTCGCTCTGCGCACGGCCGATCTCGTCGTCGCGCGGCGGTGTCGCGGGTGGGGGCGGGGCGGCTTCAGGGTCCCTGCGGAAGGCGACGATGCTGCCGGTCAGCCGCCGCATCGGCCGAACCAAGAGCCAGTGCAGCGCGAGGAACAGCAGCACGCCGGCGACAAGGGAGATCGCCAGCGCCTCGGCCAGGATGCGCACCAGCGCGACATGCATGTCGCGCTTCAGCGCGCCGCTGCGCATCACGATGTCGACCAGTGTACCGGGCTCCTTGGCGCTCGGCCCGATCACGCGCATCAGCCCGGTCTTCGGCATCACCAGGATCTCGAGGACATCGGCTGCGGCCCGCGGCAGCGAGATCGCGTCAAGATCGACCGTGCGCACGATCGGCCCCTCGAGCGGACGGGCCAGAGCGAGCACCCGCTGGTCGGGCTTGCGCAGGCTGACCACCTCGACGCCGGCGAGCCTGAGCAGCCGGTCCTCCAGCTCCTCGCCCAGAATCTGGTCGGGAGCCGCCTCGAGCGCGAGCGCGGCGAGATGCGAAGCCTCGATCCGCGTGCCGAGCCAATCGAGATAGGCGCGGCCGAGCGAGGGCACCAGGATCAGCGCCTGGGCCACCATCACGAACCCCATGGTCAGCCACAGCAGCCTGATCGACAGGCTGCGCGCGGGGCGCGGGACATCGGGGCGGCGATCAGCCATGGCCGCTCCAGTCTATACCAGAGCGGTCCCGACTCGCAGGTTGCCGGGCGGGAGATCAGCCCAGGTGGCGGTCGAAGAAGGCGTGGGTGCGCCGCCAGGCGAGCTCGGCCGCGCCGGGATCGAAGCTCGCCCGCGCATCGCAGCCGAAGCCATGCTGTGCCTTGGGGTAGACGAAGATCTCGACGTCCTTCTGCGCCTCGCGGATGGCATCGACATCGGCGAGCGGGATGGAGGCGTCGTTCTCGCCGAAATGCATCTGCACCGGACAGTTCGGCGTCTCGGTCCGGGTCGCGGCGATGCCGCCGCCGTACCAGCAGGAGGCGGCGGCGAAACGGGCGGTGCGCGTCGCCCCCCACCACGCGATGGTGCCGCCCCAGCAGAAGCCGATGATGCCGCGCCGAGCACCCGCGGGCAGGGCCTCGGCCGCGGCCTCGATGTCAGCGACCGGTCCGGCCTCTGCGATCCGGCCGCGCAGCGCGCGCCCGCGCTCGACGTCCTGGGCCGTGTAGCCGAGCTCGACGCCGCGCTCGACGCGGTCGAACAGCGCCGGACAGACCACGGCGTAGCCGCGACTCGCCAGCCGGTCACAGACCGCGCGCATGTGGCTATTCACGCCGAAGATCTCCTGCACGACGACGAGCCCGCGCGTGGCCTTCACGGGTCCAGCGGTATAGGCGGACAGGCTGTGGCCGTCGGCGGCGGTGAGCGTGATCGTCGTGCCCATGCGGTCCTCCATCTTCACGCTTACGGCCGATTCCAGCCGTATGCGATCTGCTCTAACGGCCCCGCGTGATCGCGAAATCGACCACATCGGCGAGAGCGCGGCGCTCCGGACCGTCGGCGAAGCGCGCAAGCGCGCGCTTCGCCTCGGCGCCGAAGGCTTCGGCGCGCCGCCGCGTCTCGGCGAGCGCGCCGTGCCGCTGCAAAAGCCTCTGCGCGGTCGAGAGGTCGTTCGGTCCGTGCTCCTGGTCCTCGATCGTGCGCCGCCAGAACGCCTGCTCGCTCTCGTCACCGGCGGCGAAGGCGAGCAGCACCGGCAGGGTCACCTTGCCCTCGCGGAAATCGTCGCCGACCGTCTTGCCGAGCTTCGCCTGGTCGGCGTCGTAGTCGAGCACGTCGTCCACCAGCTGGAAGGCCAGCCCGAGATTCATGCCGTAGGCTTCGAGCGCGGCCTCGTCCTCGGCGTCGCGGCCGGCGATCACGGCACCGATCCGCGTGGCGGCGGCGAACAGGGCTGCGGTCTTGCCGCGGATCACCTCGAGATAGCGCGCCTCGGTCGTCGCCGTATCGTTCTGCGTGACGAGCTGCAGCACCTCGCCCTCGGCGATCGTCGCCGAGGCGCGCGAGAGGATCGCCAGCACCGGCAGCGAGCCGTCCTCCACCATCAACTCGAAGCTGCGGCTGAACAGGAAGTCGCCCACCAGCACCGACGCCTTGTTGCCGAACACCGCATTGGCCGAGGCGAGGCCACGGCGGAGCGCGCTCTCGTCCACCACGTCGTCGTGCAGCAGGGTGGCGGTATGGATGAACTCCACGCAGGCGGCAAGCTTCACGTGACGGTCGCCGCGATAGCCGCACATCCGCGCGGCGGCGAGGGTCAGCAGCGGGCGCAGCCGCTTGCCGCCGGCCGCGACGATGTGCGCGGCAAGGCGCGGGATCAGCTCCACCGGGCTCTGCATTCGCGCCACGATCAGGCGGTTGCACGCCTCGAGGTCGTCGCGCACGAGCTCGGCAAGCGCCTCCAGCGCATCGGCGCGCGTCTCCGTGGGCCGCCCCTTCGTGCTTCGCTCGGCCGCCGCGGGCACGCGCCACTCCTGTCCCTGCTTGACCCTGAAACCGAAGGATTAAGATATTGCCCGGCGAAAAACCGGGTCAAGGCGAGCGCGCCTGCCCGTCCGGAGCCTCGCATGCGGGAACTCCTGCGCACCAACGACACGGTCCGCCTCTCGTTCCTGCGCGTGCTGCTGCGCGATGCCGGCATCGAGGCCGTGGTGCTCGATCAGCACATGAGCGTGCTCGAAGGATCGGCCGCGGCGATCCCGCGCCGTCTCATGGTGGTGGAGGCCGACGAGGCGCGCGCCCGCCAAGTGCTGAGCGAGGCCGGCGAGTCGACCGGCGGGCCGCTCTGAGCGAGGAGACGGCGACCACCGAGGACCGCCTGCTGGGCGGGCGGGTTCGGCTCCGCCAGCCGCGCCGGGGCTTCCGCGCCGCGATCGATCCGGTCCTGCTGGCCGCCGCGGTACCCGCGCGGGAGGGGGAACGTGTGCTGGAGGCCGGCACCGGCACCGGCGCCGCCGCGCTCTGCCTGCTCGCGCGCGTGCCCTCGCTGCAGGTCATCGGCCTGGAGCGCGACCCGGACGCGGCCGCGCTCGCCCGCGCCAACGCGGCCCTCAACGGGGTCGACCACCGGTTCCGGGTGATCGTCGGCGACATCGCCGCGGTCGCCTCGGCGCGGGCGATCGCCGCACAGGGCGCCTGCGTGCATGCCATGGCCAATCCGCCCTTCCACGTGGCGGGCACGCCGTCACCGCTCGCTGCGCGCCGCATCGCCGGGCACGAATCGGCGGAGGCGACACTCGCGGTCTGGGTCGCCGCGATGGCGCGGCGGCTTGTCCAGCGCGGCACGCTCACGCTCATCCTGCCGCCGGCGCGACTGCCCGATGCGATCGCCGCGTGCATGGCGGCGCGCATCGGCAGTCTCGCCCTGCTGCCGCTCTGGTCGCACGAGGGCGAGGCGGCGCGGCGCCTGATCCTGCAAGGGGTGAAGGGGGGGCGGGGGCCTTGCCGCATCCTGGCGGGACTGGTGCTGCACCGACGAAGCGGCGGCTATACCAGCGCGGCGGAACGGATCCTCAAGGGGGCCGAGCCTCTCCGCCTCGGCTGACCGTGACGGCGTTTGCAACGTCGCAACTCATCGGCGTGCGCCTCGGGTTGGATATAGAAGTCTGCACGTGATCCGACGGTCATCGACTTGGCCTGGGGGATGCAGCCCCTGATCTTCTTGCCGCGTCGTAGCCGCGCGAGCCGCCGCACTCGGTGGTCTTGACGCTCTGGCTGTGGATCACGGCCGCCTTCGCGGAGCCGGAGACGCCGGCGATAGGCCGTGCATCGGGGCAGGAAGCTGTCAGGCCGCAGCGCTTCCAGGTCCGCCATCCGTCGTCGGTCGGGTCGCTCGCATGGCGCAGACCCGCGCGGTTTTGCTGCCGCCGGGTAGCCGAGGTCCACGTCGTCTCGTTCGTCCTGGGTGTCGCACCCCGATCGAACCGCGATGCCACCCGGCCATCCAGCCCACACAGTCTCATGTCGATGTCGTCTTGAGACAGGTCCCACGAGCAACTCCACAACGCTCACCGCCCCGGCACCAGCCCGGGCATCCCCCGCAGGAACGCCTCGCGCCGCCCCTCGCGCGTGACCTCCCAGAGCGGGCGCTCGACCGCCAGCCTCTGCCCGCCGTCGCGGATCAGCGGCCGGACCGTCACCGTCCCGCGCGAGGGCGTGGGCGTGCCGAACAGGTCGAACGGCACGCGCAGATAGATCCCCTTGTCGAAGCTTCCCTCGCCGAACGCGTCGAAGCTCGCGGTGGTGAAGGTCGCGAAGCCGCCGATCTCGATGCCCGAATCGAAGCGCCGGCCGAGCTCGAACGTCACGCCCCAGTCGCGCGCGAGATACCGCCCCGCACGCAGCACTGCGTAGAGGTCGCGGTACGGCAGGTCCCAGTAGAGCGAAACATGGCCCGTCCAGGTCTCGTAGTTGCGGAAGCCGAAGCCCTGGTCGTAGTCGCGGCTCTTCACCCAGGCGAGGTCCGCGCCCAGAGCGTAAGCGCGATCGACCGGCCGCCACAGCACCTCGCCCTGCACCCCGCCATACATCATCTCGAGATAGCCGACCGTTCCGCGCACGAAGAGATCACGCCCCACCGTCCAGATCCGCTCCGCCGTCAGGCTGAGCAGCGGCAGGCGCGTCGCATCGAGATAGCGGCCGACATCCGTGCGCACATTCGGCAGCCTCGTATCCGGCGGCACGGGCTGGCCGCGCAGATTGCCGAACAGATCGACGCCGAGCTCGCCGCCGACCGTGAACCCGGAACCGAGCGCGACGCGTGCGCCGCCCGCCAGCATCACCTCGCCCTGCAACGGCTTGTCCGGGTCCATCAGCGCCAGGATCACGCGCGGCTCGATCGTCCAGGAGAGCCGCGGGAACGCGCCCGGCACCGCCTCACCCGGTTCGGGCGGCGGCAGCGGCTGCGCGGGATCGAGCCGCGCAAAGACCGCGATCTCCTCGGGGCTCGACAACCCGATCCTCGCCTTCTCCACCTCCTCCCGCAGCACCGCGACGCGCGCCACCTCGGCCCCGTCCGGCGCGAGCGACACCACCACCCAGTCCACGCCCGCCGGCAGATGATCCGCAGCAATCCGGGCGACGCGCCCGGCCGTCGTCCCGAGCGTGCGGAACCGGCTCGCAGCCAGAACGATCCGCGCCTCCGCGCCGTGCACGGCAAGGCGCATCGGCGGCATCCCGTCCGCGCGCAGCCGCGCGATCAGCGCCGCCCCCCAGTCCGGCGCGAGATCGGCACGCGGCGGCGCCGGCACGGGCGGCGGCGGCCGGAGCCGCGGCGGATCGGCCGGATGGAGCAGGACCGAGCCGCGCAGCACCAGGTCGCTGCCATGCACGAACGCCGCGCCAAGCTCCACGCCGCGCACCGGCTGCCAGCTCAGGCCGAGATTGACCCGGCTCTGCGCCCCGCCCCCTCCGTCGCGCCGCTCGTCGCGCAGCGCATCGCCGCTGAACTCGATCGTCGCCGTCAGTCCCGGGATCGGCGTGCGCCACGCCACGCCCCCAAACACCGCGACGTCGCGGCCGCGGAACCACGACCGCGTCAGCGGCACGCCGCCCTGGCTCGCCCCGCCGCCGCGTTCGCAGAACCGGTCGGCCCCCTCGCAGAACGGATTGGCGAAGTCGTTGCCCGTGCCGAGCCGGCCCCAGCCGAGGCCGAGCGTGAAATCGAGATCGTACCAGCGCTTGCTCGCGACCACGTACTCGCCGGAATAGATGCCCGTGCCCATCAGGTCCTGCAGCCCGACCGCGACCGCCGGCCGCCAGTCGTCCTCCTCGATCAGACGAATCTTCACGTCGAAGGACCGATCGGTCGTCGTGCCCCGGCCGGTCGTCGCGTTCAGACGCTCGGTGAAGCGGAATGTCGTCTCCAGCCAGCGCAGCGCCTGGAAGGTGGCGAAGTAATTGCGCCGCTGCCGACGCAGCGACAGGCCGACCTCGAGCGCGCCGTCGGCGCGGAAGCGGGCGTCGCGCATCTCGATCAGGCCGACCCCGCCCCAGCTCGTGCCAGACTGGGCGAGCGCAGACGACGAGAACAGGGACAGGAGCAGCAGCAGGACGGGGGCTCCGCCCCCGCGCCCCCGCCAGGGGCGTCGCCCCTGGACCCCACCAAGGGCCATCGGCCCTTGGATCCCCTGAACGCGCTAGCCGACCGTCACCCGCGCCTCGGCTCGCGCCGAACGCCCCTGCTCGTCGGTCCAGACGAAGGTGAAGTCGCTCGTGCGATCGATGCGGACATGGATCACGTGATAGGGATTGGGGGAGGTGCCGTTGCGAAGCTCCGCCTCGAACAGCGGCGCACCGTTCATCGTCACCACCAGGCTGGACAGCATGTCGCGCGGCGGCGGCGGCGCATCGCCATGCCGGATGCCGGTCGACATCGGATGGTCGATCACCATGCGGATCTCGATCACCTCCCCCGCCCGCGCACGCGACGGGATGCGCACCCGCGGCCGCGACCTCAGCGCGCTCATGTCAGACACCCGCCCGTCGTCACGCCGATCTCCGCCGCCGCGCGCAGCACCCGCCCGTCCGACCGCTCGGCCAGCACCAGCACGCGCTGCGCCTGGGCGAGCCGGATGCGTGTCGTCACCTCGGCGCGCGCGATCCCGGGATGGAAGCGGAAACTGGCGATGCCCGGCGTTGGATTGGCGGTCGCGAACAGGTGGATCGCCGTCACGTGATCGGTCTCGGTCATCGCGCTCGGCACATGCACGGTGATCGGCACCTGCGCGCCGTTCTCCGCCACGCGCGGCGCGGCGAGCTCGATGCCGCCATCGGCGATCGCGCGTGTGCCGATCGCTGCGCGCACGGCGCGCTCGAGCTCCGCCTCGCCGGCCAGTGCCCCGGCCGGCAACGCGACCAGGCTGACGATCAGGTCCCGCCGCCTCAGCATCCCCTGCCCATCATCCGAACATGTCCCTCGTGATGCTGGAATACCACGCATCGGCGTGCAGCGCTTCCAGCCGCCGCTGGTCGGGCAGGTTGCCGCGCGGCGAGATGCCGCCGGAGTCCGGCACCTCCGCGATGCCCTGCGGACCGACCCGGAAGATGTTCACCACCGAGATCCCGTACTCCTCGCCGACATGGGAGTAGCAGGTGTTGAAATACACCGGCTCCGGCGGCCGCTCGCCGCGCAGCAGCGCCGCTGCCGAGGCCACCGCCTGCTTGGCCGTGCTGTTCGCGACATAGCCCGATTTCGGCATCGGCGCGCCGTTGTTGGCGTCGCCCACCACGTGCACCCCCGGCGCGGTGCGCGCCTCGAAGGTGGTCGGATCGACCTGCACCCAGCCGGAGGCGTCGGCGAAGGGCGCGGCGATGTCGGCCGCACGCTGCGGCGGGATCACGTTCGCCACCGCGACCCTGTGCTTCGTGCCGAACTCCGTCTCCAGCACCATCGCGGCGGGATCGACCTTCACCACCTTGCCGTCCCTGCTCGCCGGCACCCACTCGATCATGCCGCCGTAGAGCGCGGCCCAGCCCTCCTGGAACAGCGGCTGCTTCGAGAACCCCTCCTTCGCGTCGAGGGCGAGGATCTTCGAGCGCGGCTTCTGCCGCTTCAGGTAGTGCGCGATCATGCTGATCCGCTCGTAGGGCCCGGGCGGGCAGCGGAACGGGTTGGCCGGGATCGCCATGCCGACTACGCCGCCGTCGGGCATCTCCTCGAGCATCCGCCGCAGCGTGCGCGTCTGCGTGCCGTCGCCCGGCACCCAGGCATGCGGCATGCGCGCGGACGCCGTCTCGTCGTAGCCCTCGATCCCGCCCCAGCGCAGCGCGATCCCGGGTGCCAGGATCAGCCGGTCGTAGGCGAGCGTCTGCCCGCCGGCGAGCCGCACCGTGCGCGCCGCCGGATCGACCGCGGCCGCGCGGTCGTGCACCACCGTCACGCCGCGCGCGCGCAAGCCGTCATAGGAGTGGGTGATCTGCTCCATCCGGCGCTCGCCGCCGAGCACCAGATTGCCGTAGGGGCAGGTGACGAAGCGCGTCAGCGGCTCGACCAGCGTCACCGTCAGCCACGGATAGGCGCGGCGCGCGAAGGAGGCGGCGGAGGCGCCGCCGAAGCCGCCGCCGACCACCACCAGCCTAGCCGAACCCTGGGCGCGCAGCGGCAGCGGGGCGGCGAGCGGCGCGGCCGCCGCGGCGGCGAGCAGCGTCCGGCGGGTCAGAGCGTTCGACATCGCACCATCCTCCCTCAGCGCCGCAGCCCGGCGAGATAGGCGGCAACCGCCGCGATCTCGGCATCCGTGTAGCCCTTGGCGATCCGGTTCATGATCGTGCCGGTCCGCTCGCCGGCGCGGAACGCCATCAGCGCGGTGGCGATCTCGCGCGCATCCCGCCCGGCGATCCCGGCCACGCTGCCGCTGCCGCGCGCGCCCGGCCCGTGACAGCCGATGCAGCCCTCGGCGACCAGCGGCGCCTGCGCCGCGGCCATCTCCGGCGCGCCCGCAAGCACGCCGCCGAGCACCAGAGCAACGCCGGTTCGGAGCATGATCTTCCTCGACCGCAGATGGATCCCCGCCGCACAGTTTATCCCGCTCCGGCACGCTGGAAAGAGCAAAAAGCCACCGTAGACCGCGGCGATCGGCACTGTCGCCGCGGCTGGATCGATCTACTCCCGTCTCGATCGTTGATAGAACTTTCTTCTCGTGTCCGGCTCCGCCGGCACGGCCAGCCCGAGGGCCGGGCGCAGCCGCAGCCCGACCCAGTTGCCCGCGAGCGCCGGCAGGATCCACGCCCAGCCGTGCAGGCTGCCCGAGGCGATACCCGAGACATAGGCCGAGATGTTGCAGCCCGAGGCGAGCATCGCGCCGATCCCGAGCAGCACGCCGCCGATCACCGATCCGGCGGCCTCGCCGGCCGAGAGGCGAAGCGAGGGCGCGAAGGCGCCGGCCAGCACCGCCGCCAGCATCGCTCCCGCCATCAGTCCGAGATTCATCGCCGTGCTGCGGTCGGCGAGGATCGGCCGGAACAGCGCCTCGATGCGCGCGGGATCCTCCCAGTAGCGCCAGAACGCCGGCTCGTCCCACCCCAGCGCCTCCACCGCCGCCGAGCCCCAGAGCGGGAAGGGCGCGGTGATCACCCAGGGTCGGCCGAGCGCCCAGAGTGTGGCCAGCGACAGGAGCGCGAGGCCCGCGGCGCCCCAGGCGAGCGGCCAGGGGCCGCGCCAGAACCGCCCGCCGGTGACGGGCAATGGCGCGATCGTTCCGGTGATCCGCCGCTCGCGCGCCGCCGAGGCCGCGAACACCAGCGCGAACACCGCGAGGCTCGCCGCCAGCGCCGGCCATGGCCCGAGCAGCTCCTGCACCGTGACCGCCGGCAGCGCCGGCCAGTCGAGCCAGAGCTCACCCTGCCAGGCGGCGAGCGTCGCGCCGAGCACGAAGAACACCAGCGTCAGCACCATCCGCCCGTCGCCGCCGCCGGCGGTGTAGAGCGTGCCGGAGGCGCAGCCGCCGCCGAGCTGCATGCCGACGCCGAACAGGAACGCGCCGACCACGGTCGCGACCCCGGCCGGGAAGACAAGTCCGCGCACCGGCGCGCCGAGCAGGCTGCCGGCCTCGAGCGCCGGGAAGAACAGCGCCACCAGCAGCGCCAGCAGCAGCATCTGCGCGCGCAGCCCCTCGCCCCGTCCCTCGGCGAGCAGCCGGCGGAACGCGCCGGTGAAGCCGAACGCGGCGTGGTAGAGCGTCAGGCCGAAACCGATCCCGATCGTCCAGGCGAATGCCTGGGTCGCATCCACCGCGCCGGCGAAGCCGACGGCGGCGAGCGCGAGCGCAAGCGCGAGTGCGAGCGCCCTGGCGGCGTGGACGGCGAAGGACGGACGCGGCATCGCCTGCTGCATGGAGGTCCCGGCGCGGTGCAGTGGCGGCCGAACGGGGCCGCGCCGCCTACCTTGTCTCGCGCGCGATCACCGCCAAGGCCGCGGCGCTGATCGAGATCTGCGACAGGAGTTGCGTGAGGTCGCGGATGAAGCCCCAGGTCTCGAAGGGCGAGGGGTCCTGCGGCACCACCACCAGCGAGCCGGGCGGGATCGGCTCCGGCGAGAAGCTCCAGGACGACAGCCCGGCCGGACGCGTCTGTCCGTTCGGCAGCACCACGAAGGCGCGCGAGATGTCGGCGAAGCGCTGCGGCCCGCCCGCCGCCTCGACATAGTCGCTGGCACGGCGCCCGGAGCGGAACTGCAGGGCGCCGGGGTTCAGCACCGCGCCGACGACGCTGACGTCGTTCGGCCGCTTCGGCACGACCAGGACGTCGCCGGGCTCGAGCAGCAGATCGAGCTCGGGCCGCGCGGCCAGCACGGCGGGGTTCGCCTCCACCACCATCCGCCCCGCCGCGCGCGCCTCGCGCAGGCTGGCCGCGAGTTCGCGCCCGGCCCGGATCGCATCGCCCAGGTCGACCGCATTCCGCCCCGCCGGCGCCGACACGGCACGCCCCGCGGCGACCTGCAGCAGGCTCGTCTCGAGCTCGCGCGCGGTGCGCTCGAACCCCTCCTGCTGGCGCAGCCGCACGCTCTCGCGGGTGAACACCGCGCCGTAGGGATAGGCCTCGCGCGTCAGCCCGCCGGCGCGCTGGATCAGGTCGGAGAGCCGCTCGCCGCGGCGGATGTCGTAGACGCCGGGACGCACGAACTCGCCGGCGAGCCGCACCGGCCCGGTGTCGCGGTCGATGAAGAGGCGCGCAAAGCGCACGGAGTCGCGCGGGGCGACGCGCACGGCGGCGAAGTTGCGCGAGTCGATGTCGAGCAGGAAGCGCTCCACCGGCGCGACCGAGGCACCCTCCACGCGCACCACCCGCGTCACTTCGACGTTGCGCAGATCGGCGTTCTCCGTCGGCCCGCCGGCGACCGCGAGCAGATCGGCAAGCGTCGCCTCCTCGGCGAGCGGATAGACGCCCGGCCGGCGCACCTCGCCGGTCAGCAGCACCGCGGTTTCGAGCGCGGCGGCAGCGAGATCGGGATGCTCGACGAACGGCTCGGGGCAGCCGACAGGCCCTCCCTCGATCACGCCGAGCCCGGTGACATTGGCGAAGCGCTCGGGGCTGCCGGCGGCCAGCACCGCAAGCTGGGCCAGCGCCAGGCAGTCTTCGGGCGGGGCCTCGCCGCGCAGCACGCGCTGCACCGCGGGGCCCGACAGCCAGGCGATCTCGGCGCGCCCGAGCAGCACCACCTCGTCCTCGTCGGCGAGCGGGATATCGCCCTGGCCCGCGAGCAGCCGGCCGAGATCGAAGGGCTGCACGCGCTTGAGCCGGGTGGCCGGATCGACCCGGATCAGCGCGGCGAAGCGCAGATAGGGGTCGGGCCGGATCTGGCGCGGATCGCCGACCAGCCGGCGGAGCGTCGGCGCGGCGCCGCGCGAGCGCATCTGCGGCAGCAGCACATGGCCGGAGAGCCGCACCTGCCCGACCAGCGCCTGAAGGCTCGGCAGCACCATCACGAGGTCGCCCCGGCGCAGCGCGCGATCCGGCGCCACCTCGGCGAAGGACGATCGGCCGGCGGCGTCGAACTGCTGGAGCAGGAAGCGCACGCCCTGCGGCCGCAGCGTGTCGCCGGCGAGCGCCAGCGCCTCGCGCAGCGGCAGCACCGGCACCTCGGGCGGCAGTTCGTAGATGGCGGGCCGGCCGACCTCGCCGGCGATCGCCACGGTGCCGCCGAGCGGCGGCACGACGATCCGGTCGCCGGCGGTCAGCGACAGGTCGGGCGCCTCGCCGCGCCCCGACAGCACGCCGTAGAGATCGACCCGACGCGCGCCTGCCGGCCCCTCGACGCGGATCGCACGCAAGCTGCCGGTGCGCTTCACGCCGCCCGCAGCGGCGAGCGCGTCCAGCACCGAGGCGAGGCTGGTCAGCGCCTGGAACCCGGGCCGCAGCACCTCGCCGCCGACGAAGACCTGCACCTGGCGCACCGCGCCGACGGTGACGAAGGCCTCGGTGCCGGGCAATTCACGCGCGAGCCGCACGGCAAGCTCGGCCCGCAGCTCGCCGAGGCGCCGTCCGGCCGCGGCGATCGGCGCGAGATCGGGCAGCATGAGCCGGCCGTCGCGGTCGATCCGCGCCGCGATCGTGCGCGCGACCCGCCCGCGCAGCGTGACGATGATCTCGTCATCCGGACCGAGCACATAGGCGTCGGGCAGCGCGCCGACCGCACCGGGCCCGCCTGCGGGCAAGGCAGCGAAGGTGTCGTAGCCGAACTGGCGCAGCCGCGGCGCGCCGGGCGGCAGGCGCGGAGCGTAGAACGCCTCGACCGGCGAGTCCGGCTCGGTCGGCGGTGCCGCGACCGGGGCTTCGCTCGGGGCGTCGCCGGGCCGCACCGGCAGCGGCAC
>NZ_VIKA01000180.1 GCF_006704265.1 Elioraea sp. Yellowstone
CGCGCTGCTGGCCGCGCCGGACGCCCCGCCGCCCAGCGGCGGGCTCGGCCTCTGGACGGCCGCGCGGCTCGCTGCCGCGCTCGGCGGGCGCATCACGCCCGCCAGTGGTGCTCCGGGCACGGCAATCACGCTGAGCGTGCCGCTCTCCGAAGGAGCGCTTGCCGATGTCGCGTAGGTCCGCGCGCGGCCGGCTGCTGCTGGTCGAGGACGATCCCGTGATGGGCGGCAGCCTTGCCGACCGGCTGGGGCTCGAAGGCTTCGACGTCGCTTGGGTGCAGCGCGCGGACGAGGCGGAGGGCGCAGTTGCGCGCGCACGGCCCGACCTCGTGCTGTGCGACATCCGACTGCCCGACCGCTCCGGCGAGGCGCTCTATGCGGCGCTGCGGCCGGCACTCGGCACCGTGCCGGTGCTGTTCATGACCGCGTTCGGCGAGATCGACCAGGCGGTGCGGCTGATGCGCGCAGGCGCTGCCGACTTCGTCACCAAGCCCTTCGCCGTGGGCGACCTCCTGGAACGCATCGAGACGCTGCTGCGTCGCGCACCGCTCTCCGGTACCGGCAGTCTCGGCGTCTCGCCGGCGATGCGGGCGATGGAGGAGACCCTGATCCGCGCCGCGGCCGTCGACTCGACCGTGCTGCTGGTCGGCGAGAGCGGCAGCGGCAAGGAGGTCGCAGCGCGCTTCCTGCATGCGCGCTCCACGCGGGCTGCCGCTCCCTTCGTCGCGCTCAACTGCGCGGCGATCCCGGAGGCGCTGATGGAGCGCGAGCTGTTCGGTCACGAGCGGGGCGCCTTCACCGGCGCAGCCATACGCGCGCCGGGCTATGCCGAACAGGCCGGCGAGGGCACGCTGTTCCTCGACGAGGTCATGGAGCTCGCGCCGGCGCTGCAGGCGAAGTTCCTGCGGCTGATCGAGGCGCGCGAGTTCGCCCGCCTCGGCTCGGCGCGCCCGCTCCCGTTCCGGGCGCGGATCATCGCCGCGACCAATGCCGACCCGGACGCGCGGGTGCGGGACGGGCGATTCCGCGAGGACCTTCTGTTCCGCCTCGACGTGATCCGCGTCGCCGTACCGCCGCTGCGTGCGCGCGCCGAGGACATCCTCCCCCTCGCACGCAAGTTCGCCGACGAGTTCGCCACCGCATTCGGGCGCGACGTCGCGGGTCTGCGTCCAGCGGCCGAGGAGGCGCTGCTGGCGCATGGCTGGCCCGGCAATGTGCGCGAACTGCGCAACCGGGTCGAACGCGCGGTCGCCCTCGCGGCGTCGCCCTGGCTCGACACGCTCGACCTGTTTCCCGAACTGCCGCGGCCGCTGGAGGAGGTCTTGCCGACGCTCGCCGGGGTGGTCGCGGCGGCCGAACGGCGTTCGATCGCCGCGGCGCTGGCCACGACCGGGGGCGATGTCGCCGCCGCGGCCGGACGGCTCGGGATCGCGCGCTCGACCCTGTTCGAGAAGATGCGGCGGCTCGGGCTGCGCGGTCGCGGCTGAGCGCCGGTCCGTTGGTGATCCGGAATTCCGGACTGGCTCCGCGCGGCGTGTCCGGTGCGCTGGACCGCGCTGACGCCAACCCGTTGATCGGCCGGCGCCATGCGTTGGCACGAATCATGCGGGTGCAGCCCTGCCCAACGAACCAGGGGAGGAGCCCGCATGAATCGGTCCGATATCGCGCGCGCGGAGCGTGCGCTCGTCGAGCAGGTGTTGAAGCGCGAGGACGTCGGCCGGCGCCGCATGTTCGCGGTCGCCGCCTGGAGCGTGGCGGGAGCGGCGGCCGCGACGACCGTTCCGGCCAGCCCCGCTTTGGCCCAGGCCGCGCCGGCGCGGCGGATCCTGCAGAAGGACGACAGCCGGATCCTGAACATCGGCGCGACGGTGCGCAGCGGCAAGTACTGGAACTTCTCGACCTGGATCACGCCGGTCGAGGAGTTCTACGTGCGCAACCACTATCCCACGCCGACCGCGGAGCAGAAGCCCGAGCTCGATCCGCGCAACTGGAAGGTGAAGGTGCACGGCAACGGCCTCGAGCGGGAGCTCGAGCTGACCTACGACGACCTCCTGAAGATGCGTTCGCGCACCGTGTTCGCGACCATGGAATGCCACGGCAACGGCCGCACGGTGTTCTGGGAGCAGCTCGACATGAAGGACGTGACGGGCGGCAACTGGGTCCTCGGCGCGGTCGGGCTCGCGGAGTGGGAGTACGTGCCGCTCTCGGAGATCTTCGCGCGCGCCGGGCTGAGGCCGGATGCGAAGGCGCTGCTGTTCTGGTCGGGCGTGGACGGCGCCGGCGATATCGGCCGGCCGATGCCGATGCGCGAGGTGCTGAGCCGACCCGACGATATCGGGCTCGCCTTCCGCATGAACGGCAACCCGCTCCTGCCCGATCACGGCGCGCCGGTGCGCGCCCTGGTCACCGGCTGGGGCGGTGCCGCGTCCACCAAATGGCTGACCGAGATCAAGGTCGCGACCCATGATTTCTGGGTGCGGCTGAACACCAAGGCCGAGGTGTTCGCGGGCCCCGACTACCCGAAGCCGACGCCGGCCCCCGGCGACGAGTTCCGCAATGTCGGGCCGGAGGACATCCATGGCCCCATGGTGGAATGGATGCCGGTGAAGTCGTTCATCACCGTGCCGCTGGTGATCGAGAAATCGCCCTCGGTGCCGGCCAACTACCCGCTGAAGCGCGGCGAGCTTCCGACCCTCGCCGCCGGCCGGCAGACCATCCGCGGCTATGCCTGGGGGCCGCAGCACGGACTGCGCAAGGTGGAGTACCGGATCGACGGCGGACCCTGGCGCGAGGCCCATATCCGGCCGCCCAATCTCGGCCGCTACACCTGGTCGCGCTTCGACTTCGAGTGGGACGCGCCGGCCGGCGAGCACGTGATCGAGACGCGCGCGACCGACAATGCCGGGATCAGCCAGCCGCCGACCGTGCCATTCAACCTCTACGGCATGGCGAACAACGCGATCCCGAAGTTCCGCATCCGGGTTGTCTAGGCCGGCAGGCAGGAGGGGGGCCGCCGCCTGGCGGACCCCCTGTGCATTGAGGGGAGGATCGATGAACGGTGTCCTGGTTCTGGCCGGCGTGCTGCTGGCCGGTGGTGTCGCGATGCTCGCCGCGCGTGGCGTGCCGCAAGCGCTGGCCGCATCCTCGCAGGTCGAGCGCGGCCGCGCCGTCTACGCCGAGGCCTGCGCGGTCTGCCATGGCGAGGACGGGCGCGGCGGCGCGGGCTTCGGCAACCCGATCTGGGGCGAGGGGGCGCAGATCCGCAAGTTCCGCCACGGCGCCGGGCTGCTCGAATACAACCTGACGCTGATGCCGTTCGACGACCCCACGCGGGTCTCGGACGACGACAAGCTCGCGGTCACCGCCTACATCCTCGCCCGCCACGGCGCGATGGCGGAGGGCGCGACGCTGTCGGAGGCCGAGGCCGCCGCGATCGCGATCCGCTGAGCCGCGATCTTGACGCCGCGCCCCCGCTCTGGCGGGACTGCGGCCATGGCGCTCAAGGTCGGCAGGGGGGCCGAGGCCCCGCCCTTCATCGTGATGGACGTGATCGCGGCGGCGAACGCCCGCGCCGCCGCCATCGCGCCCGGCGATCCGCGCGTGATCCGCATGGAGGTCGGCCAGCCCGCGACCGGCGCGCCGGCCGTCGCCGTCGCGGCCGCGATCGCGGCGATGCGCGCCGGCGAGACGCTCGGCTACACCGAGGCGTTCGGCATCCGGCCGCTGCGCGAGCGGATCGCGCGCCTCTATGCCGATCGATACGGTGTGGACGTGCCGGTCGCGCGCATCGCCGTCACGGTCGGCGCCTCGGGCGCCTTCCCGCTCGCCTTCCTCGCCGGCTTCGACCGCGGCGACCGGGTGGCGCTCGCAGCACCCTTCTATCCCCCCTACGTGAACATCCTCACGGCGCTCGGCCTCGAGCCGGTATTGCTGGAGGCGGGGCCGGAGAGCCGCTACCAGCCGACCGCGGCGATGCTCGCCGCCCTCGATCCGCCGCCGGACGGGCTGATCGTCGCCTCGCCCTGCAACCCGGCCGGCACGATGCTGCACGCCGACGAGCTCGCCGTGATCGCGCGCTGGTGCGAGGCGAATGGCGTGCGGCTGATCTCGGATGAGATCTATCACGGCCTGACCTATGGCGAGCCGGCCGCAACCGCGGCTGCGATCCCCGGCGCGGTGGTGATCAACTCGTTCTCGAAATACTGGTCCATGACCGGCTGGCGCGTCGGCTGGATGGTGCTGCCCGAGGACCTGACGCGGCCGGTGGAGCGGCTGGCCCAGAACCTGTTCATCTCCGCCCCCGGCATCTCCCAGGTCGCGGCGCTCGCCGCCTTCGACGCGGACGACGAACTGCGCGGGCATGTCGCGCGCTATGCGGCCAATCGCGCGCTGCTGCTCGACGCGCTGCCGAAGGCGGGGATCGACCGCCTCGCCCCGGCCGAGGGCGCGTTCTACCTCTATGCCGATGTCGGGCACCTCACCAACGACAGCGCCGCTTGGTGCGCGCGCATGCTCGCCGAGATCGCGGTCGCGGCGACGCCGGGGGTGGATTTCGACCGCAGGCGCGGCCACCGCACGGTGCGCTTCAGCTTCTGCGGCACGACCGACGACATGGCCGAAGCCGCCGAGCGCATCCGGCGCTGGCTCGCCTGAGAGCGGGCCGGCAGGCGGTGTCGTTTTGTCCCCGGGCGCAGCATCCGGCGCGCGGGCGTGCCATGATCCCGCCATGGCCACGCCGACACGTCTCGCCTCCGCCGCCGCGCTGATCGCCCACCCCGCACGCGCCGCCATGCTCCAGGCGCTGATGGCGGGCGAAGCCCTGACCGCGGGCGAACTCGCGCGCACGGCCGGCATCGCCCCCTCGACCGCGTCGGCGCATCTCGCCGCGCTGGCCGGCGGCGCGCTCGTGGTGGCACACGCGCAGGGACGGCACCGCTGGTTCCGACTCGCCAATGATGATGTCGCCGCGATCCTCGAGTCGCTGATGGGACTCGCTGAACTGGCGCGTCCGGCGCGGCGCTGGCCGCACGGCGAGGCGCTGCGCACGGCGCGCACCTGCTGGGACCATCTCGCGGGCCGGCTCGGCGTGGCGCTGCGCCAGGGGCTGGTCGAGCGCGGCATGCTTCGGCCCGCCCTGGGCGGTTGGGAGGCCACCGCGGCCGGCCATGCCTGGCTGGAGCGCACAGGCGTGGACGTGGCCGCGGCACGCCGCGCGCGCCGCTTCGCCTGCGACTGCATGGACTGGTCGGAGCGCCGTCCGCATCTCGGCGGCGGGCTCGCGCGCGCTCTCTGCACCCTCTGCCTCGCCCGCGGTTGGCTGCGCCGCCAGCCGGGCGAGGGGCTTGCGCGCCGGGCGGTCGTGCCCACGCCGGAGGGCGTGCGGAGGCTGCGCGAGGCGTTCGGCGTGCGGGTCGAGGCGGCCGCGGGTCAGGCTGCCTCGGACTGACGACGTCCGCGCGGCACCGCGACCCTGGTGCGGAAGGTATCGCGGGCGCGCCGGCCGCGCCTGCGACCGCGACGAGGCTGGCCCGCCGACCGTCGAACCTGACGCGCGTCGGGGGAGGCGGTCAGCGGCGCCACCAGCCGCGCTTCTTCGGCGCCTCGGCGATCACCTCGTCCACCACGATCGGCTTGATCTCGATCGAGGCGATCGGTCCGGCCGGCACGGCAGGCGGGGCTGCCGGGTCGGCGGGCGGTGCCGCCACGGGCTCGGTGGTGTCGGGCGCCGCCGGTGCCGCCGTGGCAATCGGTTCGGGCTGCGGGGCAGCCGCGGCCGGGATCTCCGACGGCGCCGGCGCAGCGGCCGTCACCGTCGCCGCCTCGGCCGGCCCTGCCTCGACCGCGTCGAACAGGTCGAAGGCCGCGTCGCCGAACGGGTTCGCCGGGGTGGCGCCCTGGAACCGCGGGGCCGCGGCGATGCGCGCTGCCGCCTCCGGCTGGGCCTCGCC
>NZ_VIKA01000181.1 GCF_006704265.1 Elioraea sp. Yellowstone
GGTGCGCGCTGGGTCGCGGCCGAGCGCGTGCTCGCCGAACTCGGCAACCGGCCGGGCCTGCCGGCGGTGGTGGTCGCCACCCGCGCGGTCGCCGCGCTCGCGTGACGGTGCCGTTCGCCGAGGCGGGACGGCTCGCCGAGCTCGCCCCGGAGCGGCGGCGCGCCATCGTCGCTTGGTGCCTCTACGACTGGGCGAACAGCGCGTTCCCCACCGTGATCGGCACCTTCGTGTTCGCCACCTACTTCGTGCAGGCGGTGGCGGAGGACGAGACCGCCGGCACCGCGCAGTGGGGTTTCGCGATGGCGGTCGCCGGCGTGCTGATCGCGCTCCTCTCGCCGCCGCTCGGCGCGATCGCCGACGGCGCGGGGCGGCGCAAGCCGTGGCTCGCCGCCTTCACGATCATGGCGGTGGCGACCTCGGCCCTGCTGTGGTGGGCGCGCCCCGATCCCGCCGCGGCGCCCTTCGCGCTGGCTGTGGTCGTGCTCGCCACGCTCGGTTTCGAACTCGGCACGGTCTTCTACAACGCGATGCTGGTGGACGTCGCCCCCCGCGCGATGATGGGCCGCGTCTCCGGCTGGGGCTGGGGCCTCGGCTATCTCGGCGGCCTCGCCTGCCTCGTGCTCAGCCTCGTGCTGCTGATCCGGCCCGACCCGCCGCTGCTTCCCCTCCTCAGGGCCGAGGCCGAGCATGTGCGCGCGACCGCGCTGCTGGTCGCGCTCTGGTACGGGACGTTCTGCTGGCCGCTCTTCCTCGTCGTGCCGGACCCGCCCCGGCGCGCGCCGATCGGCCGTGCGGTCCGGTCGGGGATGGCGGCGATGGCGCGGCTCCTGCCGGAGCTCGGCCGGCGCCGCGCAGTGGCGCGATTCCTGGTCGCGCGGCTGCTCTACACCGACGGGCTGAACACGCTGTTCAACTTCGGCGCGATCTACGCCGCCGGCAGCTTCGGCATGGCGACGGACGAGATCATCCTGCTCGGCATCGCGATGAACGTGACGGCGGGCGCGGGCGCCGCGCTGTTCGCCTTCGTCGACGACGCGATCGGGCCGAAGCGGACGGTGCTGGTCTCGCTCGCCGCGCTCGCCGCGATCGGCGGCGCATTGCTGCTGGTCGAGGGCAAGGCGTGGTTCTGGGCGCTCGCCCTGCCGCTCGGCGTGTTCTTCGGCCCGGCCCAGGCGGCGAGCCGGACGCTGATGGCGCGGCTCGCCCCGCCGGCGCAGTCCTCGGAGTATTTCGGGCTGTTCGCGCTCTCGGGCCGCATCACCGCCTTCGCCGGCCCGGCCGCGCTCGCCTGGGCGACGGCGGCATTCGGCAGCCAGCGCGCGGGGATGGCGACGATCCTCGTGTTCCTGCTGGGCGGGGCGGCGATCCTGGCGACGGTGCGGGAGCCGCCGCGCCGAGCGGCTCCCGCGAGGATGGAGTGATCCGTCAGGAATACACGTAGAGCGGGCCGATCACCATGTGGTCCTCGACCCTCTTCACGCCCGGCACACCCTCGGCGAGCACGCGCAGCGCGCGGCGGTACTCGTCGGTGCCGCAGTAGCCGTAGAACTCCACCACGCCGTCCTTCACCACCACGGTGGTGTAGAAGGTGCTGGCCCAGGGCTGCTTCCTCATCTCGGCCATGACGGCACGGTAGATGCCCTCGTCCGAGGTGTCGCCGCCGGTCGTGGCGGCGGGCGGCGAGACCAGCGCGCGCAGAAGGTCGGCGCGCGAGACCACGCCCACGAGCCGTCCGTCGCGGGTGACGAAGACGCGCCGCACATGCTCCTTGTCGAGCAGTTCGGCGATCTCGCCCGCGGGCGTGTCCTCCGTGACGGTCAGCGGATCGGGCGTCATGATGTCGGCCGCCGTGCGGCCGTGGCTCTTGACGTATTGCTGCGCCATCTTCGCCGGATCGGCGAACAGACTCTTGAAGAAGCCGGGCGTCTCGTCGTGGCGGCCCGCGACCTGCTTGATCAGATCGCCTTCCGTGACCACGCCGAGGATCCTGCGGTCGGCGTCGGTCACCGGCACGCCGCTGATGTGCCGCTCGGCCAGCAGCCGGGCCACGCCCATCACAGGGGTGTTCGGGGCGACGGTCACGACATCGGGCGTCATCAGGTCGCGGGCTTTCATCACTCGGTCCTCCGTGCGGTCATGTGCTGGCGGCGCAAGACTAGAACCCTCCGGCCCCGCGCGCGAGAGCATGAGAGCCGCCTCCCCGCAGGCGCGCCTTGCCCTATGTCAAGCGCTGGCCCGTTCCGGTCCCGTCCTGTAGGTTGGCCGCGCTGCGCCCGCCCGGCCCGACCCGGCGGCGCCATCCAGGGAGGAGTCAGAAACCGATGTACGATCGCATTTCCCGCCGCACCGTCCTCGGAGGGCTCGCCGTCGGCGCCACGCTGGCCGCGCCCCGCGTCGCGCGCGCCCAGGGAGCACAGCAGCTCGCCATCGCGACAGGAACCACCGGCGGCGTCTACTACCCGCTCGGTGGCGGCATGGCGGCGATCTTCAGCCGCAACATCCCCGGCATGAGCGCGACCGTCGAGGTCACCGGCGGCAGTGTGGCCAACCTGCAACTGCTGGGTGCCGGCCGCGTCGGGATGATCCTGACCCAGGTGGATGCCGCCGTGGACGCGGTGAACGGGCGCGAGCGGTTCCAGGGCCGCCCCGTGCCGGCGCGCGCGATCTTCGTGATGTACACGAACCGGATGCAGGTGGTGACCGTCGAGGGCCGCGGCATCAGCGCGATGACGGACCTCAAGGGCAAGCGCGTCTCGACCGGCGCGCCCGGCTCGGCGACCGAGGTGATGGCGTTCCGCCTGATCGAGGCGGTCGGGCTGGACCGTGACCGCGACTTCGCCGCGCGCGAGCGCCTCTCGCCCGCCGAGAGCACCAACGCGATCAAGGACGGCAAGCTCGACGCCTACTTCTTCGTCTCCGGCGTGCCCACCAGCGCGATCGTCGATCTCGGCGCCACCCCGGGGGTCAAGCTGCGCCTGATCGACCACGCCGAATACGTGCCGAAGATCGTCGAGAAGTACGGGCCCGTCTACTTCGCCGAGGAGATCCCGGCCGGCACCTACCCGGGCCAGGACCGGCCGAACAAGCAGATGTCGGTCGGCAACATCGTCGCGGTGCGTGCCGACATGCCGGGCGAGCTGGTGACCGCGCTGGTGAAGAACATCTGGGAGGGGCGCGAGGAGCTCGCCCGCGTGCACGCCGCGGCGAAGGACTTCAAGCTCGAGAACCAGAAATCCGCTGCGGCGGGCATTCCCTGGCACCCGGCCGCCGAGGCCTACTGGAAGGCCCAGGGCGCCGTGCTGGGCTGACCGCGGGTGTGCTGCGGGGCCGCTCGCCCGCGGGCGGGCGGCCCCGGCGTTTCGGGGGACGCAGCGTGACGACAGCACGGACGGAGCACGGCCGCGGCAGCGACGCGGCGCACGAGCATCACCTGCCGCCCGAGGCAGCCGCACTCGACGACGAGACCGCCGGCAAGGTCGAGGCGCTGATCGAGCAGGAGGAGGGCGCGCTCAACCGCTATCGCGGCCCGCTGCTGTGGCTGACCACGATCCTCGCGATCGCGATGAGCCTGTTCCACCTCTATGCCGCGGTGGACATCGTGCCGACGATGTACCTGCGCTACATCCATGTCGGCTTCGTGCTGACGCTGACCTTCCTGATGTATCCGGCGCTGCGGCGCTTCCGGCACCGGCTGATGCCGTGGGACGTGCTGCTCGCGGCCGCTGCGCTCTATGTCCTCTACTACCTGGTCGCCGGCGGCGACGAGCTGACCGACCGCTACATCTTCCCCGAGCCGATGGACCTCATGGTCGGCTGGATGCTGATCGTGCTGGTGCTCGAGGCGACGCGGCGCACCACCGGGCCGATCATGCCGGGGATCAGCATCGCCTTCATGCTCTACGCCTTCTTCGGCAACCACCTGCCGGCGCCCTGGACGCACCAGGGCTACGATCAGGTGCGCCTGATCCCGCACCTGACCATCACGCTGGACGGCATCTTCGGCACGGCCGTCGACGTCTCCTCCTCGCTGATCGCGCTGTTCACCATCTTCGGCGCGGTGCTGCAGGTGACCGGCGCGGGCAGGTTCTTCGTCGACTTCTCCTTCGCGCTGATGGGCGGCAAGGCGACGAGCGCGGGCCGCACGGTCGTGCTGTCGTCGTTCCTGCTCGGCGGCCCGTCGGGCTCCGGTGTCGCCACCACCGTCACGCTCGGCTCGGTCGCCTGGCCGATGATGAAGCGCGTGGGCTACGCGCCGCACGATGCCGGCGGGATGCTCGCCGCCGGCGGGCTCGGCGCGATCATCTCGCCGCCAGTGCTGGGCGCGGCCGCCTTCCTGATCGCCGAGTTCCTGCAGATCTCCTACCTGCAGGTGATCCAGATGGCGATCATCCCGACCTGCCTCTACTACGCCTCGCTCCTGTTCATGGTCGAGCTCGACCAGCGGCGCATGGGCGTCGATGCGCGGGCCGACGCGGAGCGCTACAGCACCGAGAGCGCGGGCGTGCTGTTCCGCAAGTACGGCTTCCACCTGACCTCGCTGGTCTCGATCGTCGGCTTCCTGCTCTGGGGCTACTCGGCGACCCTCTCGGTCGTGTACGCGAGCGCGGTGGCGGCGGCGCTGTCGTGGCTCCGGCGCGACTGCGCGATGGGTCCGGGCAAGGCGGTCGCGGCGCTGCGCGACGGCTCGATCCAGGTCCTGAACGTGGCCGCCACCTGCGCCTGCGCCGGCATCATCGTCGGCGTCGTCACCCTGACCGGGCTCGGGCTCAAGTTCAGCGAGATCGCGATCAGCTACGCCGGCGGCTCGCTCGCGCTGACCGCGGTCTATACCGGTCTGATCGTCTGGGTGATCGGGCTCGCCGTGCCGGTGACCGCCTCCTACATCATCTCCGCGGTGATCGCCGCCCCGGCGCTGATCAAGCTCGGCGTGCCGGACTACGCCGCGCACATGTTCATCTTCTACTACGCGGTGCTGAGCGAGGTCTCGCCGCCGACCGCGCTCTCGCCCTTCGCCGCCGCCGCGATCACCGGCGCGGGCCCCTACCGCACCACGCTGATGGCCTGGAAGTACACCCTGCCCGCCTTCCTGCTGCCCTTCCTGTTCGTCACCGATCCGATCGGCATCGGCCTCCTGCTGCAGCGTTCGGCCGGGATGACCTGGGGCGACGTCGCCTGGATCACGGCGCTCGCGACCTTCGGCCTCGGCCTGCTCGCCGCCGCCGCGCAGGGCTTCGGGCTCCGGCCCATGGCGGGTTGGGAGCGCTGGGCGACCGCCTTCGCGGGCATCCTGATGATCTTCCCGGCAGCCGTGGACGGGCTGCTGGAATGGGCGAGCGGGCTGACGATCCCCGCGCCGCACTGGGTCGGCATCGCGCTCGGCTTGATCCTGCTCGCGGTGCAGGCGATGCGGCCCCGCGCCCCGGCGCCGGGATGAGCGGCGGCGATTGATCCAGGTCAGCGCGGGCGTGGCCCGGCGCTGGCACATCAAGACGCAACATCCCCTCGGGATCCCATGCGCGTCCGTCGCCTCCTCGTCCTCGCCATTCTGCTCGCCGCGGCCGCTGCCGGCGCCTGGTGGTACGCGACCGGGCGCCCGCTCGCGGTGCCGGTCGCCGTGCTCGAGCGCGACGTGCCGATCCGCGTCTTCGGCCTCGGCACGATCGAGGCGCAGGTGCTCTCGCGCGTCGGCTTCGAGGTGCCGGGCACGCTCACCGAGGTGCTCGCCGATCACGGCGACCGAGTCGCGGCCGGCACCGTGCTCGCGCGGCTGAACGCGGCGAGCCGCCAGTTCATCAGGAGCGTCAGCGGCAGCAGGACCAGCGCGATCACGAAGGTGGCGAGGTGCTCGC
>NZ_VIKA01000182.1 GCF_006704265.1 Elioraea sp. Yellowstone
CGCCCGAGGACGGCGCCGCGCCGCCGCCCGCGGCCGGGACGCGCGCGGCCCCCGGCGCGGATCAGCCGAAGCTCTCGACCGCGACCGACTTCGCCGCGCTGAAGGACGAGTACGCGCGGCTGTTCGCGGCCTGCACGGTGCGGCCGGAACGCCAGGCCAACATCGACTACTACGTCCGCGAGCTCGAACGGCACCAGGACGCCTACCGGGCGGTCGAGCAGCAGACCGGCGTGCCGTGGCTCTTCACCGGCATCCTGCACGGCATGGAGTGCGGCTTCAGCTTCCAGCGCCACCTGCACAACGGCGATCCGCTGGGCGCGCGCACGGTGCGCGTGCCGGCGGGCCATCCGCGCGCGGGCGACCCGCCCTTCCCCTGGCTGGTCAGCGCCGTCGATGCCCTGCAGCTCAAGCGCCTGACCGAGGAGACCGACTGGTCGATCCCGCGCCAGCTCTTCCACTTCGAGCGCTTCAACGGCTTCGGCTATCGCCGCCGCGGCATTCCCTCGCCCTATCTCTGGAGCTTCTCGACCCTCTACGTGAAGGGCAAGTTCGTCGCCGACGGGGTGTTCGATCCCGAGGCGGTGTCGAAACAGTCGGGCGCGGGCGTGATCCTCAAGGCGGCGCAGGCGCGCGGCCTCGGCTGACGATCCCTACCTGCGGCCGGGCGGCTGGCCCGGCATCGCCGGCATCTGCATGGTCCGGTAGTCCGCCGGCACCTCGAAGCGCTCGCGCGGCTGGGCGGCGAGGCTCAGCTCTGTCGCCTCCATCCTGCCGCGCCGGCCGCCCCCCTCGAACTCGCCGCGCAGCATGATGCCGTCGCCCGTGACGCAGGCGGTGCCCGGCGGCTGGTCCTGGCGGACGACGCGATAGACGGTGCAGGCGTGGCCGGCGACGCGATCCGTGCCGATGCGCGTGAGCCTGGCATCGGGCTCGAGGGAGCCGGCCGGCATCTCCCCGCCCGGTCCGGCGCCCGGCGCCAGCTCCATCGCCCTGCGGCTGGCGTGCTCGAGCATCCACATGCGCTGGCCGCCGAGCTCCATGATCATCGACATGTCCCGTCCCGCCTCCGCCATGTCGATGCGCTGGCGCCTCGTCGCCGCGCTGAAGGAGATCCGCATCGTCTTCGGCGCCTCCGCGCGGAAGCCGGTCATGGCGTAGGTCGCGGCATAGTCGCGCGTCGGGATGCGCGGGGGCTCCTGCGCCGCCGCGGGCGCGGCGAGGGCGAGGACGGTCAACGCAGCGGCGAGGCGCATCGTCGTCTCCATGCCGGACGGGATGCGTCACCCTGGCGCGCCGGCGCGCCCCCCGTCAACCGCGCGCGCGGAGCGCCAGGATCTCGGCGCGCAGCGCCGCCGGATCGGGATCGGCGATGAACCGCGCCGGCGTCTCGAGCGCGGCCAGGAGCCGCCGGCGATACTCGGCGCGCGGGATCTCGATCGCACCGAAACGAGCGAGGTGGTCGGTGACGAACTGCGTGTCCAGCAGACGGAACCCGCCCAGCCTGAGCCGCGCGACCAGGTGCACGAGCGCGACCTTGGAGGCGTCACGCTGGGTCGAGAACATGCTCTCGCCGAAGAACGCGCCGCCGAGCGCCACGCCGTAGAGGCCGCCGACCAGCCGTCCCTGCCGCCAGCACTCCACCGAGTGCGCGTAGCCCATCGCGTGCAGCGCGCCGAACAGCCGCTCGATCTCGGGGTTGATCCAGGTCTCGGGCCGGTCGGGCGTGGGCGCGGCGCAGCCCGCCATCACCTCGGCGAAGGCGGCGTCGCAGCGCACCTCGAAGACCTCCGCGAGCACGGTGCGCGCGAGCCGGCGCGGCAGGTGGAAGGCATCGAGCGGCTGCACGCCGCGCAGCTCCGGGTCGAGCCAGTAGAGCCGGTCCCCGTCGCGCCGCTCCGCCATCGGGAACAGCCCGGCGCGGTAGGCGCGCAGCACGAGGTCGGGCGTGATCTCGGTCAGGCCCGCCCCGTGCCGCGTCATGGCCCGGCCGCCCCCGTCCCGCGCGCGACGAACCGTTCGAGCCAGTGGATCGTGTAGTCGCCGGCGGCGAATTCCGGATCGGCGACGATCCGGCGGTGCAGCGGCAGCGTGGTCGCGATGCCGTCGATCACAAATTCCTCCAGCGCGCGGCGGAGCCGCATCAGCGCCATCGCCCGGTCCGCCCCGTGCACCACCAGCTTGGCGACCAGGCTGTCATAATAGGGTGGCACGGTGTAGCCGGCATAGAGGGCCGAATCGACGCGCACGCCGAGGCCGCCCGGGGCATGGTAGGTGGTCACGCGCCCCGGCGTGGGCAGGAAGCTGTCCGGATCCTCGGCGGTGATCCGGCACTCGATCGCGTGGCCGTGGAAGCGGATCTCGTCCTGGCCGTAGCCGAGCGGCATGCCGGCGGCGATGCGGATCTGCTCGCGCACCAGATCGACGCCGCAGACCATCTCGGTGACCGGATGCTCCACCTGCAGCCGGGTGTTCATCTCGATGAAGGCGAACTGCCCGTCCTGGTAGAGGAACTCGAGCGTGCCGGCGTTGCGGTAGCCGATCTCGCGCAGGGCCGCGGTGACGACCGCGCCCAGCCGGTCGCGCGCGGCGGCATCGAGCGCGGGACTGCCCGCCTCCTCGACCAGCTTCTGGTGGCGCCGCTGCAGCGAGCAGTCGCGTTCGCCGAAATGCACCACGGTGCCGTGCGCGTCCGCCAGCACCTGCAGCTCGATGTGGCGCGGCCGGTCGAGATACTTCTCGAGATAGACGGCATCGTTGCCGAATGCGGCCTTCGCCTCGGTCCGCGCGATGCGGAAGGCGTCCGCCACCTCCTCGAGGCCGCGCGCGACCTTCATCCCCCGCCCGCCGCCGCCGGCGGCCGCCTTGATGAGCACGGGCGGGCCGATCCGACGCGCCACCGCCTCGGCCTCCTCGACGCTCGCCACCGGCCCGTCCGACCCCGGCACCAGCGGCACGCCGAGCCGCGCCATGGTGCGCTTCGCCTCGATCTTGTCGCCCATCATGCGGATGTGGTCGGGCGAGGGGCCGATGAACACGATGCCGTGCTGTTCGACGATGGAGGCGAACTCGGCGTTCTCGGAGAGGAAGCCGTAGCCCGGATGGATCGCGTCCGCGCCGGTGATCGCGGCGGCCGAGAGGATCGCGGGGATGTTCAGGTAGCTCTCGCGCGCGGGCGGCGGGCCGATGCACACGCTCTCGTCGGCGAGGCGGACATGCATCGCCGTCGCATCCGCCGTCGAGTGCACCGCGACCGTGCGGATGCCCATCTCCTGGCAGGCGCGATGCACGCGCAGCGCGATCTCGCCGCGGTTCGCGATCAGCACCTTCTGGAACATCGCCGCGCGGCTACTCGATCAGCATCAGCACCTCGCCGTACTCCACCGGCGCGCCGCTCTCGACCAGGATGCGGGTGACGGTGCCGGGCTTCGGCGCCTTGATCTGGTTGAAGGTCTTCATCGCCTCGATCAGCAGGAGCGTCTGGCCCTGCGCCACCGTGTCGCCGACCTTGACGAAGGGCGGGGCGCCGGGTTCGGGGGCAAGATAGGCGACGCCGACCATCGGCGAGGTCACCGCCCCGGGATGGGAGGCATCCGCGACGGGCTCGGGGCGGGCGGGCTCGGCCGCGGCGCGGGCGGGCGCCGGCTGGGCGGGAGCGGCGAGCACGGTCGCCGCCTGCGCGCGCGCCACCCGGATGCGGCTCTCGCCCTCGGCGATCTCGATCTCGGCGAGTCCGGTCTCCTCCAGGAGGCCCGCAAGGCGGCGGATCGCCTCCTCGTCGATCGCGATCCGGCTCATGCATCCCCCCCCTCGCCGCGCCGCCGCGGTGCCGGCTGGGCGGTGCCGATCAGCCCGAGCAGCCCCGCCATCGCCTCGATCGCGAGCGCGTAGCCGGTCGGCCCGAGCCCGGCGATGATCCCGGTCGCCGCCTTGCCGGTGACGCTCGCCTGCCGGAACGGCTCGCGGCGGTGGATGTTGGTCACGTGCACCTCGATCACCGGCAGGTCGGTCGCGAGCAGCGCATCGAGCAGCGCGACCGAGGTGTGGCTGAGGCCGCCCGGGTTGATCACGATGCCGGCGGCGCGGTTGCGGCAGGACTGCACCCAGTCGATCAGCGCGCCCTCGTGGTTGGACTGGCGGAACTCCACCTCCAGCCCGTGCAGGGCGGCGCGGGCGCGGCAGAGCGCCTCCACCTCGGCCAGGGTGGTGCGGCCGTAGAGCTCGGGCTGGCGCGTGCCGAGCAGGTTCAGGTTGGGGCCGTTGTAGACGGCGACCAGGGGGGCGGCCACGGTTCGGTGTTCCTGGGGTTGCGCGGGTGGGGCGCCTTAGCACGCGCGCGCGCGCCGGGGCAACGCGCCGCGCTTGCCCCCGCCGCTCCGCTGCGCCGGAGCGGTTTCCACACGGGTGGAAACCGCTCCACCCCGTTCTTGCGAGCATCTTCACGCATGCGGCCGATTCCAGCCGCATGCGATCTGCTCTAAGCCGGACCGGCCATGACCGCCTCGGAACTCGCGACCCTCGCGGCGATCGCCGTGCTCCTGGTCCTCTCCGCCCTCTTCTCGGGCGCGGAGACCGCCTTCACCGGCGCCTCCCGCGCCTTCATCACCCGCCGCGCCCGCGCGGGCGACCTCCGCGCCGGCCGGCTCGCCGCCTTGCGCGAGCGCAAGGACCACCTGATCGCCGCCCTGCTGGTCGGCAACAACCTGGTGAACACCACCGCGACCGCGCTCGCCGCCGGGCTGCTGATCGCCTGGTTCGGCGAGGAGGGCGTGCTCTACGCCTCGCTGGTGATGACCGCGGTGCTGGTGGTGCTGAGCGAGGTGCTGCCCAAGACCTGCGCCATCCAGCATCCGGACCGCACCGCGCTCGCCGCCACCCCGCTGCTGGCGCTGGCCGACCGTCTCCTCGGGCCGGCGGCGGTCGGCGTCACGGCGCTGGTGCGCGCGCTCCTCGCCCCGCTCGGCGTGCGCGTGGGCGAGGAGCGGGCGCAGACCGAGGAGGAGCTGATGGGCGCGATCGCGCTGCATGGCGAGGGCGGCGCGGAGGCCGAGGCGGCGGTGGAGGAACGGCGCATGCTGCGCGGCGTGCTCGCGCTCGACGACCTGACGGTCGCCGACGTGATGACGCACCGCAGCCGCATCGAGGCGCTGGACGCCGACGCGCCGGCGGAGGGGATCGCCGCGCGGCTGCTCGGCACGCGGCACGCCTGGCTGCCGTGCTGGCGCGACGGCGGGCGCGACCTGGTCGGCGTGATCGAGACGCGCGCCGCCCTGCGGGCGCTGGCCGCGGCCAGGGGCGATCCGTCCGGGCTCGATCTCGCCCGGCTGATCGAGCCCGCGCCCCTGGTGCCCGAGACGCGGCCGCTGCTCGACCAGCTCCAGGCGTTCCGCCGGTCGCGCCGGCATCTCGCCGTGGTGGTGGACGAGTACGGCCAGATCGAGGGGCTGATCACGCTGCACGACGTGATCGAGGTGGTGGTGGGCGAGATCACCGAGGCGGGCGAGCCGATCCTGGCGGATGCGCTGCGCGGCACGGGCGAGGTCGAGGTGCCGGGCGAGACGCGCGTGCGCGACCTCAACCGCGAGCTCGACTGGGCGCTGCCGGAGGACGAGGCGATGACGGTGGCGGGGCTCCTGATGGCGGCGGCGCGGGGGATGCCGAAGCGGGGCGAGGCGGTGGAGGTGGCGGGCTACCGGCTCGAGGCGTCCGACCTGCGCGGCCGGCGCATCGCGCGGGTGCGCATCGTCGCCCCACCCGGCCCGCCGCCGCAGCGCTGAGCCGCACGCGCGCCGCCGGCACGCGATGCCATCCGGCAGGAGGCCGCGCGGGCGGGCGGAGTGGGGGGGTGGT
>NZ_VIKA01000183.1 GCF_006704265.1 Elioraea sp. Yellowstone
GCCGTCCTGCGTATCGGGCACGCCGAGCTCGGCGAACCAGGCTGGGGCGCGCGCGGCGGCGACGGCGCGCGCCGGCAGGGCGAGGCTGATCGCGGCACAGCACGCGAGCATCGCGCCGGAGCCGAGCAGGCACGCCATCAGCCCGCCTGCCTGGTAGAGCAGGCCCGAGAGCAGCGTGCCGGCGAGCCGCCCCGTGGCGTTCGCGGCATAGTAGAACCCGACATCCTCCGCCACCTTCTCCGATCCCGCATAGGCGACGATCAGATAGGAGTGCAGCGCCGAATTGACCGCGAAGGCGACGCCGAACAGGGCGAGCCCGGCGACGACGGCCTGCACGGTGATCGCGGTGGCGGTGCCCAGCACGACCGCGAGCGCAAGCGGGATGGCCGCAAGCAGGCCCGCCCAGACCCGGGCGGCCGGCACCTCGGCCGAGAGCCCGTCGGCGCTGCGCGGCACGATGCGATGGGCAAGGCCCTGGACCGCGCCGTAGCCGATCGTCCAGGCGGCGAGGAAGCCGCCGACCTCGGCGAAGGTCCAGCCGTTCGCGTAGAGGAACACCGGCAGCCCGACCACGAACCAGACGTCGCGCGCGCCGAACAGCGCGATGCGCGCAGCGGCCAGCAGGTTGATCGCGCGCGTCTTCGCGAACAGCTCGCGCAGGCGCGACGCCCGCTTCGCCTTGCCGAACATGCGCGGCAGCGCGAGCACGGAGGCGACGAACACCACCGCGAGCGCGGCCGCCATGAGCCGGAGCGCCGGCACGAAGCCGACCGCGGAGAGCAGCGTGCCGCCCAGGAAGAACCCCACCCCCTTGAGGGCGTTCTTCGAGCCGGTGAGCCAGGCGACGTAGCGGAACAGCGTCGCCGACCGGCCCTCCGGCGTGACGAGCTTGATCGCCGACTTGGCACTGGTCTTGGTGAGGTCCTTGGCCACGCCGGCCAGCCCCTGCGCGAGGACCACGTACGCCACCGACCAGAAGGGCGACCAGGCCGGGTCAAGCGCGGAGAGCATCAGCAGGGCCGCAACCTGGAGCGCGAGCCCGCTCGCGAGCGTGACGTTGACGCCGAAGCGCGTCGCCGCCCAGCCGCCGAACAGGTTGGTCGCCATGCCGGCGACCTCGTAGAGCACGAACAGGAAGGCGAGCTGGAACGGCGTGTAGCCGAGGGTGAAGAAGTGCAGCAGCACCAGCATGCGCAGCGCGCCGTCGGTCAGCGTGAAGCCCCAATAGGCGGCGACGACGCTCGCGTAGGCGCGCTGGCCGCTCACAGCGTGGCGCCGACGATGCAGGCGAGATCGACCATGCGGCAGGCATAGCCCATCTCGTTGTCGTACCAGGCATAGACCTTCAGCATGGTGCCGTCCGTGACCATGGTGGAGGGCGCATCGACGATCGCGCTGCGCGTGTCGCCACGGTAGTCGGCAGAGACCAGCGGCCGGCGCTCGACGCCGAGAATGCCTGCGAGCGGCCCCGCCGCGGCGGTCTCGAACAGCGCATTCACCTCCTCGGCCGCGACGGCGCGCGCCATCTCGAACACCGCGTCGGTCAGGGAGGCGTTGAGCACCGGCGCGCGCACCGCGTGGCCGTTCAGCCTGCCGGCGAGGTCGGGATAGATCAGGCCGATCGCGGTCGCGCTGCCGGTCGTCGTCGGCGCGAGGCTGAGCATGGCCGACCGGGCCCGGCGCAGGTCCCTGTGCGGCGCATCCACCACGACATTGGTGTTGGTCGGGTCGTGGATCGTGGTGATCTGGCCGTGACGGATGCCGATCGACTCGTGCAGCACCTTCACCAGGGGGGCAAGGCAGTTGGTGGTGCAGGACGCCGCGGTCAGCAGGCGCTGCGTGCCGTCGTAACGGTCATCGTTCACGCCGACGACGATGTTCAGCGCCGAGCCGTCCTTCACCGGCGCGGCGACGACGACGCGCTTCACGCCGCGTGCGAGATACGCCTCGAGGTCCGGGCGCGTCAGGAACTTGCCCGTGCACTCGAGCACGACGTCGCAGCCGAGATCGCCCCAGGCGACCTCGTGCGGATGGGGCGCCGAGGAGAAGCCGATGCGGCGATTGCCGATCGCGATCGCATCGCCATCCGCCGCGATCGGCGCGCGCCAGCGTCCGTGGATGGAGTCGAACTCCAGGAGATGCGCGGTCGCCGCCGGCCCGCCCTTGAGCTCGTTGACGTGCACGACCTCGAGCCGATTGCCCGCGCGCGGATCGCCCTCGGCCCGCGCGACGCCGCCGAGGGCGGCGCGCAGCGCAAGACGCCCGATCCGCCCCATGCCGTTGATGCCGACGCGCATCGTCACGCCGCGATCGGGGTGAGGCGCGGCGTGCGCGGCAGCCGCCCGATCTCGTCGAGGCGCTGCTGCAGGGCAAGCCGGTCGAGGCTGCGCAGCGGCAGATTGACGAAGATGCCGATGCGGTTGGCGAGCATGCGATAGGTATCGGAGAGCGCGATGCCGCGTTCGGCCGCGCCGCCCCCCGCGCGCGCGGGATCGGGCACACCCCAATGCGCGGTCAGCGGCTGGCCCGGCCAGGTCGGGCAGATCTCGCCCGCGGCGGCATCGCAGACGGTGAAGACGAAGTCGAGCGCGGGCGCGCCCGGGCGGGCGAACTCGTCCCAGGACTTGGAGCGCAGGCCGGCGATGGGGTAGTCCAGCCGCCGCAGGAGGTCGAGGGTCTCCGGCGCGACCGTGCCCTCGGGATGGCTGCCGGCGGAGAAGGCGCGGAACCGCCCGGCGCCCTCGCGGTTCAGGATCGCCTCCGCCATCACCGAACGGTGGCTGTTGCCGGTGCAGAGAAAGAGGACGGTGTAGGGGCGCGTGGCCGCCGGCGTGGCGCCCCGGGTCCCGGCGAAGCCCTCGCCGCAGAGCTCCGGCCTCCCGTCGCAGCAGGTCTCGGCGAGGAAGGCCGCAAGCCCGCGCACCGCGTCGAGTTCGGCGGCGTAGCGGATGACCCGGCCCTGCCGCGCAGGCCGGATCAGCCCTGCACCCTCCATCTCGCGCAGGTGGAACGAGAGGCTCGACGGCGCCACCCCGACGGCGGCGGCGATCTCGCTTGCCGGCAGCCCGCCCGGGCCGGCGCCGACCAGCAGGCGGATCAGCGCGACGCGGGTCGGGTGGGAGAGGGCGGCGAAGCGCCCGGCCAGATCGCGCAGTTCCATAATTCAACGATAATCGAATTGTTGGCGCGCGACAAGGCGCAGCGCACCTCGAGCGACGCCAACGCAGCCGAGGCCAGCCAGCCCTCCGCGGCCTGGTCGAGATCGGCGAAGCGGGGCGGGAACCCGGTGGCGTCGCGGCTGCGGCGGATGTCCATCGCGACGCGGCCGAACGGCATGGGGGTGATGACGGTCGGCGTCTCCCCAGACCCGGCGGCACGCCAGCGGAATGCAGGCGGGCGGGCGACCGGCGCGGCGGCGAAGGCGCGCGCGGGCGGCGCCTCGACGGTCGCGAGCGCCACGACCCCCGCCGCCCCCTCCACCAGGGTCGTCACCGGAACGACACCACCTCGCCCGAACGCGTCTCCTCCGGCCGGCAGAGTGCCACGATCGCCGGTGCGACTTCGTCCGGTTGCGGGATGGTGGAGGGATCTTCGCCCGGCATGGCGGCGGCGCGCATCCGCGTCGCGACCGGGCCCGGATTGAAGGCGTTCACCTTCACCCCGGTGATCGCGAGCTCCGCCGCCCAGGTCCTCACCAGGTGATCGAGCGCGGCCTTGCTCGCGCCGTAGGGCCCCCAATAGGCGCGCGGGCGGGCGGCAGCGCCGGAGCTGACGAACACCGCGCGGCCCGCATCGGAGGCGCGCAGGAGCGGCTCGGCGGTGCGCATCAGGCGCCAGTTCGCGGTGACGTTCACCGCCCAGAGATCGGTCCAGTCCTTCTCGGGCAGGTGGGTGAGCGGCCCCAGCCTGCCGAGCAGCCCGGCATTGCCGACGACGATGTCGAGCCGGCCGAAGCGCTCGGCGAGCGTCGGCCCGATCGCATCGACCTTCGCGCCCTCGCGCAGGTCGAGCACCAAAAGCGTGGCGTTGCGCCCGGTGGCGGCGCGGATCGCATCGTCGGTCTCCTCGAGACCGGCCTTCGTGCGCGCGACCGCCACCACGACCGCCCCCTGGCGCGCAAGCTCCACCGCCACCGCCGCGCCGATGCCGCGCGAGGCGCCGGTGACGAGGGCGACGCGCCCCTCCAGGCTCCCCGCCATCTCAGCGCGTCTCGGCGAGCAGGCTGAGCTGCCGGTCGTTCGACTGGTCGTCGCGGTCGGTCAGCGGGATCGGGTAGTCGCCGGTGAAGCAGGCGTCGCAGAACTGCGGCCGGCGGGGATCGCGCACCGTGCCCGCGACCGCGCGGTAGAGCCCGTCGATCGAGATGAAGGCGAGGGAATCGACGCCGATGATGCGCGCCATCGCGTCCACGTCGTTGCGCGCCGCGAGCAGCTTGTCGCGCTCGGGCGTGTCGATGCCGTAGAAGCAGGAATGCGTGGTCGGCGGCGAGGAGATGCGCATGTGCACCTCGGTCGCGCCGGCGGCGCGCACCATCTCGACGATCTTGCGGCTGGTGGTGCCGCGCACGATCGAATCGTCCACCAGCACCACGCGGCGGCCCTCGAGCATCGCGCGGTTGGCGCTGTGCTTCAGCTTCACGCCGAGATGGCGGATCTGGTCGGTCGGCTCGATGAAGGTGCGGCCGACATAGTGGTTGCGGATGATGCCGAGCTCGAAGGGCAGCCCGGCCTCGGCGGCGTAGCCGATCGCCGCCGGCACGCCCGAATCCGGCACCGGCACGACGATGTCGGCCGGCGGGTGGCTCTCGCGCGCGAGCTCGGCGCCGATGCGCTTGCGCACCTCGTAGACGGCCGTGCCCTCGACGATGCTGTCCGGCCGGGCGAAGTAGATGTGCTCGAAGATGCAGAAGCGGCTCGCCTGCTTGGCCCAGGGCTTGATCGAGCGCACGCCAGAATCGTCGATGACCACGATCTCGCCCGGCTCGATATCGCGCACGAACGCCGCGCCGACGATGTCGAGCGCGCAGGTCTCGGAGGCGAGCACCCAGGCCCCGTCCTTGTCGGGGAAGCGGCCGAGGATGAGCGGTCGCACGCCGTAGGGATCGCGCACGCCGATCAGCGCCTCCGAGGTCAGCGCCACCAGCGAGTAGGCGCCCTGCACCTGCTTCAGGGCGTCGATCAGCCGGTCCACCACCGTGCCGTAGAGGCTGATCGCGATCAGGTGGATGAACACCTCCGAGTCGGTGGTGGACTGGAACAGGCAGCCGCGGCGGACCAGCGCGCGCCTGAGCGCATGGGCGTTGGTGAGGTTGCCGTTGTGCCCGACCGCGAGCCCGCCGAACTCGAAATCGGCGTAGAGCGGCTGGACGTTGCGCAGCACCGTGTTGCCGGTGGTGGCGTAGCGGTTGTGGCCGATCGCCGCCGTGCCCGGCAGCCCGGCCATCACGCGCGCATCCGAGAACGCATCGCCCACCAGGCCGAGCGCCCGGTGGCTGTGGAAGCGCGCCCCGTCATAGGTGACGATGCCGGTGGATTCCTGGCCGCGGTGCTGCAGCGCGTGCAGCCCGAGCGCGGTGAGCGCCGCCGCGTCGGCAACGCCCCAGACGCCGAAGACCCCGCACTCCTCGTGCGGGTGATCCTCGTCGCGCCACGCCATGGGCTCGCCCGACGGCTCGATGGTCATCCCGCTTCCCCTCCGCCGCGGCTCAGCGCGTCACGTTCATGAGCCGGTCGAGGTCGCGCCGTTCCTCCGCCCGGTAGCCCTCGCCCCGCTGCGCCGCGGCCGGCGCCGGCGGGCGCATCAGCGCATCGGCCGGCGGCGCGGCCGGCGTCGTGCGTGGC
>NZ_VIKA01000184.1 GCF_006704265.1 Elioraea sp. Yellowstone
GTCTCGACAACCCGTTGGAATCACAACCCGCCGTGACCTCCCAACCCTCGTTCCCACCGCATTCCGAAACAGCCTCTTAAGATCGGGGCGAATACGGTTGCCCACCACATAGAGATCTTGCTGCTGAACGTGTTCAAGAGATTTTCGTGAGAGGGATGGCGACCCCGGCGTGATTCGAACACGCGACCTGCTGATTAGGAATCAGCTGCTCTATCCTGCTGAGCTACGGGGTCCCGGGAAACCCTCTTAGCACAGCATGCAGCGCGGCGGCATAGGCCGCTGCCCTCAAGCCTGCTCGCCGACGAAGGGATTGCTTCGCCGCTCCTCGCCGAGGCTGCCGCCGGGGCCGTGGCCGCAGATGAAGGCGATGTCGTCGCCGAGCGGAAAGAGCTTCGCGCGGATCGCCTCGATCAGGGCTGCGCTGTCGCCATAGGGGAAGTCCGTGCGCCCGATCGAGCCGCGGAACAGCACATCGCCGACCAGCGCCACGCGCGCCTCCCTGGAGACGTACACCAAGTGGCCGGGCGTGTGCCCAGGGCAGTGCAGGACCGCGAAATCGCGCCCGGCGATCGGCACCGTGTCGCCTTCGGCAAGCCAGCGATCGGGGACGAGGTTGCGCGCCTCGGCGATGCCGTAGACGCGACCCTGGGCCTCAAGCCCCTCGAGCAGGAACCGGTCCTCCACCCCGGGCCCCCAGACGGGCAGCCCGAGCCTCTTGGCGAGCGCGGCCGCGCCGCCGGCGTGGTCGATATGCCCATGGGTCAGGAGGATCCGTTCCGCCACGACCCCGAGCTCGTCGAGGGCGGCAACGATGCGGTCCACATCGCCGCCCGGATCGATCACGCTTGCGCGCTTCGCCGCCTCGTCCCACAGCAGTGTGCAGTTCTGCTGCAGCGGTGTCACGGGCAGCACCGCTCCCTTCAGGCTCATCGTCTCTCGTCCGGCTCGGTGGTCGATCGGCCCGGCGTTGCGCCAGACCGCCCCACCATCGCACGCGACGCTGCGGGGCGCGAGCCGCCGATCCGGCTGACCGGCGGCTCAGTAGGTGACGGCGGTCTGCTCGCTGATCGCGATCGTCGCGGAGGGCAGATAGGGCAGAAGGAAGCGGAAGGTCGTGCTGGCCGTGATGCTGTAGGTGCGGACCTCGCTCGGGTCGGCGCCGGTGCAGCCGGTGCAGCTCACCTGCAGCGCCTCGCCGAGGAATGGCGCCTGGGCACGCGCGAAGGCCTGGACCTGCTCGGCCGAGAGCCCCAGCGAGGCGGCCCGCACCGCCTCCGCCGCCGCCTGGCGCACCGAGATCAGCGCGAAGGCGTAGCGCGAGAAGTCGACGATGCCGAAGGCGAGCATCAGAAACGCGGGCACGACCATGGCGAACTCGAGCGCGGCACCGCCCTTCTCGCCGCGGCATCCGGATGCGAGGAGCGCAGGCACCGGCCGCCCTCAGCGCAGCCGCGCCACGGCCGTGCCGCTCAGCGTCGAGGGCAGCACGAACCCGCCGATGCCGATGATCGCCGTATAGGTTCGCGTGACGCTGATCTCGACATAGACCGCCGAGGGGGCGCCGTTGCAGGGGGTGCCCTCGCATGCCACCACACCGGTGCCGCCCCCCGGGCAGGCGCAGTAGGCGGGCACGACCGACACCGTCCCACCCGAACTGCCGAGGGCCGAGACCGTTGCCGCCGTGATGCCGGCGGTATCGCTGGGGAAGCTCATCGCGTACTGGGCGCCGGCGCGCGCCGCGCTCTCGAGCCGGATGGTCTGCTGCAGCGCGCCGGCGAGATCGACCAGGCCGGCGAGCAGCAGCACCATCACCGGCGCGATCACCGCGAACTCGGCCGCCGCGACGGCGCGGCGGCAGCCACCAAGGCGGAGCAGGAGCGCCGTCATCGCGCTACTCCACCAGCCGCACGACGCGCACCTGCGGCAGCATCGTGTCCGGGTCGAGGCCGAGCGCCGCGCAGCCTTCGACCCGCACCGTCTGCTGCGTCGTGCCGGTGAGCGTGATCGACTCGCCGATGAACGCCTTGCAGGTGGAATTGGTGCCGCCGAAATTGCCGTTCACGATCAGGTCGGCGGATGGGAAGTAGAAAAGACCGCTGGTGGTGATGCCGGCACCGCCGTTGAGGCGGACGTCGTTGCCGGCGGGGGCGCGCGGGTCCTGGTACATCAGCATGCCACGGTATTGCGGCGTGCCGCCGATCAGATCGATGGAGGCGCCGCCGTTGATGTCCGGCGCGCCGATCTGGTTCGCCTCGCCCGTGAAGACGAAGGTGACGCCGTTGCCGGGGGTACAGGTCGGGCAGGAGATGTGGGCCTGCGCGTTGACGGTCATGTCGCCGTTCTGGATGACGTAGACGCCGGGGGAGAGGATCGCCGTTCCCTTCAGGTTCATCCCGCCGCAGTACCGCCCCGGCGACAGGGCTTCGGTCCTGCTCGGGCCAAGCGAGTAGTTCGACCGGTCGCACGGCCCGCTCTGCGCCGGCAGCGGCACGCCGGTGCCGGGCACGTCGGGGGCGAAGGGGTCCCGGATCGGCGGCTGGTAGGAGGCGGCCGGCCGTTCCAGCGTGACGTTCTGCGGGCTGCCGATCTCGACGGTGCCGACCGCGACCAGCGTGAAGGCGTCGATCTCGGCGCTGCCGAACTGGCGGATGGACGTGTTGGAGGCGAGGCTGCAGGTCGGCGCCGCAATGCTCGCATTGCCGCCGACGGAGAGATCGACCTCCTGCACCAGCGCGCCGCCCTGGCGACCGAGCGCGAGGATGCACGCCGATCCGCCGCCGATGGAGACAAGACGCGCGACCGCGCGCGCCGCGATCGTCGCATCACCGGCCAGGAACAGCGCGGCGATCCGCAAGGGCGACCGGCGCTGCACCACCACCTCGACCGCGCCCGCATCGCCCGCATTCGGTCCGGCGAGCGGCGGCACGTTCACCGTGACGGTAGTCGCCTCGCTGCCGTGGGTGAAGCCGTTGCGCGCGCTGGTCTCGAGCGCCGCGGCCGCCGCCGGACGGTCGAAGGCGAGCGCAGCGGCACCGGCCTGGGCGGCGGTGTCGGCCGCTGTCTGCGCCGCGCGCTTGGTCGCGTACCAGGAGCCGCCCTCGACCGCGAGTCCCGTGAAGCCGACGAGCACAGTCGCCATGACGCCGAAGGTGATCGCCGTGGCGCCGTCCTGCTGCCGGCGCAGCCGTGCCAGGGTGCCGAGCGTGGCTCGGACATGGGCGAGGCTGGCGATGGCAGGCGGCACCCTCATGCTCCGGATCCTGCAGCAGTCGCACCGATGTGCAGGATGATGATTGCACACGACTTCTTAACGGATTGCTCCTTTCGCGGAGCGTTCTGCAGACCATGGTATAATGTTTCACCATATCTTTGTATTCGCTGACAAGACGAATCACCCGACATGTGCGGGGATCCTCATCGCTCATAATGGGGCATTTTACAATAAAATCAGCATGATTGAATGCTGATTTTAAGGCACAAGAGTATCGATGCAAGGCAAGTCCCTGTTTGATTTTTTTCTATATCATACGATTGTGTAATTGCGCGGCATCGCATCGTCTGACCACAAAGAGAAGAATCTTCCTGGGGCAAGACTCGTGCTCGACTATGCATGGTCATGATGAATTGGATCACGGCAACGAATTGTTAAGCGATCGCTGCCACTGTCTCCGCGGTGTCCATGGGAGAAGGAAGACCGGACATGGTGAAGGCGTACAGGGTGGTTCGGTCCCGCCTCGCCGCGCTCCGTCGCGACGAGAAGGGAGTCACCGCGATCGAGTACGGCGTGATCGCGGCGGTGATCATCGTGGCGCTGGTCGGCGTGCTGACCGCCGTCGGAACCGGGATCGGGGACGCGTTCACTGCGGTCAGCCAGGCGCTCACGAATGCCGGCGGCGGTGGCGGCGGCTGATCCCGAACCGCCCTCGCCGGAGGGCGGCATGGCGTGAACCATCTGCGGCGGCGGGGCGACCGGTCGGGCTCCCCGCCGCTTCTCATCGGCACGGACCCCGTACCGGGAACGCAAGGATCGCCCCGATGTGACGGCCGGCGTGACGTCAGCCCTCGTGATCGGTCTCGTCGCCGCTGTCTTGGCCGCCGCATGGCGCGACCTCGCGGTCCGGCGTATCCCTGACCCGCTCTCGGCATCGATCGCGGCGGCCGCGATCCTGCTGCGCGTCGTCGAGGGGCCCGGCGCTCTCGCCGCCAGCCTCGCCGCCGCGCTGGCGCTGTTCGTCCTCCTGTTCGCGCTGTTCGCCCGCGGTTGGCTCGGCGGCGGCGATGTCAAGCTCGCGACGGCACTCGCGCTTGGCCTGCCGCCGCAGGGCATTTGGACCCTGGTCGTCGCGACCGCGCTCGCCGGCGGCGTGCTCGCCTCCGGCTACCTGCTCATGCACCGCCTTGCCGCCGGACCCGTGGCCCCCACCCGACGGCGGAGCGCCATCCTCGCCCGCGTCGCGGCCGCCGAGGCGTGGCGCATCCGCCGGCGCGGCCCGCTGCCCTACGGCATCGCCATCGCCGCCGGCGCGCTTACAGCCTTTGGCAACCAATTCGTGGTGCAGTGAGCGCCATGGTCATCCGCTTCATCCTCATCGGCCTGATCGTGCTGGCTGCCGCCGGCATCGCCATGGTCGGGATGCAGACCTTCCTGCCGCGCCAGCCGGCGCGCGTCGTCGTGGCCGAGACGTCCCCGGCTCCGCCCCCGCCGCTGCTCGTGCGGACCCTGGTCGCCGCGCGTCCCATCCCGGCCGGCTCGCTGCTGCGCAACGAGGATCTCGGCGTGCGCGAGGTGCCGACCGGCGAGGCGGGCGAGGGCGTGCTGCGCGACACCGCCGAGACCCGCGCCGAACTCGCCGGCGCGCTGGTGCGCCGCTACCTCGAGGCGGGCGAGCCGATCGCGCTTGGCGACGTGCTGCGCCCGCGCGATCGCGGTTTCCTGGCCGCCGTGCTGCGGCCGAACATGCGCGCGATCACGGTCGGCGTCGATGCGATCACCGGCGCGGCCGGGCTGATCTGGCCGGGCGACCGCGTCGATCTTCTGCTCACCCAGAAGCTGGACGAAGCCGTCGCCCAGCTCTCGCGGCGCGTGGTCGGCGAGACGGTGCTGAACGACGTGCGCGTGATCGCGGTGGACCAGCAGCTCACCCAGGGCGCGGCCGGCGCCACCGCATCGCCGGAGGGCAGGATCGCGCGCACCGTCACGCTCGAGGTGACGCCCGAGGAGGCCGAGCGCGTGGCGGTCGCCGCCCAGCTCGGCCGGCTCTCGCTCACGATCCGCGCCATGGCGGTTGAGCGGGTCGAGGAGGTGCCGGCGCGCCGCTCCGTGTTCGGCGGCGACGTCTCGCCGGCGCTGTCGCAGGCCGATGCGGTCGAGCGGCCGGTCGGCGCGCGGCTGCGCATCATCCAGGGGGACGAGCGCCAGGAGGTGATCTTCCGATGATCCTCCGCCTGTTCCGCCGCGCATTCCTGGCGGGCGGGCTCATGGGCGCCGCGCTCGCGGCCGTCCCCCCGGGGGCGCCCGCGGCCCTCGCCCAGGCGCGCGGCACTCTCCAGATCGAGGTGGGAGGCGGCCAGCTCGTCACCCTGCCGCAGGCGGCATCGACGGTCTTCGCCGCCGATCCGCGCATCGCGCGCGTGCAGGCCGCTTCGCCGACCACGCTGTTCGTCTCGGGCGTCGGGCGCGGCCGCACGGTCGTGGTCGCGACCGCGGCGGACGGGGCCGAGATCGCGACCTACGAGGTCGTGGTCGGTCCGGCCGCACGGCCCGCCGGCGCGGGCGGCGCCGGCGGCCTCGGTGCGCTGGAGGCGGCGATCCGCGCCGCCGTGCCGACC
>NZ_VIKA01000185.1 GCF_006704265.1 Elioraea sp. Yellowstone
GGCCGGGCCGGCTGCGCCGCCGGCCGGTGCGCGGTCAGCACCGCGGTCGCGTTCAGCACGCCCGGCACGCCCGCCGCCGCCTTCTCGGCGGCGCGCCGGATCGGTTCCATCCGTTCGGCGCGCTCGCGCGGCACTTCAAGCGCGAAGGCCACCAGCCCGTCCCTGACCTTCAGTCCCTGCACCATGCCGAGCGAGACGATGTCGCGCCCGCTCTCGGGGTCGCGCACCGTGGCCAGCGCCTCGCGCACGGCCGCCTCGGTCGCCTCGGTCATCGCTTGAAAACCCTCCGAATCCCGTCCATATCCCGCGGACATGCCGGCGTGGTCGGCGCAGCCGACGCGCAGTTCCCGCCCAGCGCGCGCCCCAGGCGGGGCATATGGGGCGGGCCGGATCGGCTTCCAACGGAACACTCAGGCTGGGAAGAGCAACACATGCCGTGGACCAACAACAGCGGGGGCGGCGGACCCTGGGGCGGCGGCGGCCGATCGGGCGGGCCGTGGGGCGGCGGAGGCGGCGGGCCCGGCCTGCCGCAGCCGCCCAATGTCGACGAGATCCTGCGCAGGGGCCAGGACTTCGTGCGCCGCTTCCTGCCGCGCGGCTTCGGCGGCGGCAAGGGACTCGCGATCCTGGCCGCGATCCTGGTCGGCGTCTGGCTGCTCTCCGGCTTCTACCGCGTCCAGCCCGACGAGCAGGGCGTGGTGCTGCGCTTCGGCGCCTTCAACCGCACCACCCCGCCCGGCCTGAACTACGCGCTGCCCTATCCGATCGAGACCGTGACCACGCCGCGGGTGACGCGCATCAACCGCATCGACGTGGGCTTCCGCAGCCCGGTCGAGGGGATGCGTCCGGTGGCGACGCGCGAGATCAGCCGCGACGTCCCCGAGGAGAGCCTCATGCTCACGGGCGACGAGAACATCATCGACATCGACTTCGCGGTGTTCTGGCGCATCCGCGACGCCGGCGAGTTCCTGTTCAATATCCGCAATCCCGAGCAGACGGTGAAGTCCGCCGCCGAGAGCGTGATGCGCGAGGTGATCGGACGGACGCCGATCCAGCCCGCGCTGACCGAGGCGCGCGCGCAGATCGAGCAGGCGGTGCGGGAGGGGACACAGGCGATCCTCGACCAGTATCGCGCCGGCATCGAGGTCGCACAGGTGCAGCTGCAGAAGGTGGACCCGCCGGCGGCGGTGATCGACGCCTTCCGCGACGTGCAGCGCGCCAACGCCGACCGCGAGCGGCTGCGCAACGAGGCCGAGGCGTTCCGCAACGACATCATCCCGCGCGCCCGCGGCGAAGCGGAACGCTTCGTCCAGGAGGCGCAGGGCGACCGCGAGGGCCGGATCGCCCGCGCCCGCGGCGAGGCCGAGCGCTTCACCCAGATCCTCGCCGCCTACAGCCAGGCGCGCGACGTGACGCGCCAGCGCCTCTATCTAGAGACGATGGAGGAGATCCTGCGCTCGAGCTCGACCGTGCTGGTCGACGACAAGGTGCAGAACCTGGTGCCGTTCCTGCCGCTCAACGACCTCAACCGTGCGCGGCAGACCGGGCAGCCGGGCGCGGACCGGCCGCAGCCGCTGCCCTCCGCGCCGGGCGGGGGGATCCCCGCGCCGTCCGCGCGCATCACCGGCTCGCCGCGCTGAGGAGGCAGGAGCGATGAACCAGAAGACCCTCATCGGCGGCGCGATCGGCGTCGTCGTCGCGGCCGTGCTGCTGTTCTCCACGCTGTTCACGGTGCATCAGACCGAGCAGATGCTGGTGGTGCAGTTCGGCAAGCCCGTCCGGGTGATCTCCCAGCCCGGGCTGCACGCGAAGATCCCGTTCATCCAGAACACGATCAGCTTCGACCGGCGCCTGCTCGACTACGAGGGGCCGGGCGAGGAGGTGATCCTGGGCGACCAGCGGCGCCTGATCGTCGACACCTTCACGCGGTTCCGCATCAGCGACCCGCTGGAGTACTACCAGACCGTGGGCTTCGGCGAGGCGGCGATCCGCGCGCGGCTGAGCTCGATCGTGCCCTCGGCGCTGCGCCGGGTGCTCGGCAACGAGCCGCTGCTCTCCGTCCTGTCGGCCGACCGGACGCGGATCATGACCGCCATCCGCGACCAGGTGAACCGCGAGGCGCAGCGCTTCGGCATCGAGATCGAGGACGTGCGCATCCGCCGCACCGACCTGCCGGAGGAGAACACCCAGGCGATCCTGAGCCGGATGCAGACCGAGCGCGAGCGCGTCGCGCGCGAGGCGCGCGCCGAGGGCGCCGAGGTGGCCGCGCGCATCCGCGCGGGTGCCGAGCGCGAGCGCACCGTGATCCTCGCCGAGGCGCAGGCCCAGGCCGACATCATCCGTGGCTCGGGCGAGCAGGAGGCGATCCGCATCTTCGCCGAGGCCTTCCAGCGCGACCCGCAGTTCTTCGCCTTCTGGCGCAGCCTGCAGGCCTATCGCGAGGCCTTCGGCGAGGAGGGGCGCGCGATGGTGATCCTGACCCCCGACAGCGACTTCTTCCGCTTCTTCAAGGAGCTGCCGCAGGACGTGCGCGCGGCGGAGGCGCGCTGAGGCGTCGCCGCGGCGGCCATGACGCCTGCGGCGCTGGTGGCGGCCCTCGGCCTCGTGCTCGCGGCCGAGGGCCTGCTCTATGCGCTGTTCCCCGGACTGGCGCGCAGCGCGCTCGCCTGGCTGATCGCCCTGCCGGAGACGCGGTTGCGCGCGGTCGGGTTCGCGGCCGCGGGGCTCGGCGCGCTGACCGTGCTCGCCGCGGGCGCGTTCTGAACGGCACGAGGGCGCGGCCGGCAGGATCAGAAGGACGGGAGGGGTCCCGGCAGGACCTTCCGGCCCTGGCACGGCTGGTCCATATACGAGGCTCCGGCGCCGGCCCCGCGGGCGTGCGTCGCTCGAAGAAGGCACACCACTCATGCGTCTGATGATCCGTCCCGTCGCCGCCGCGCTGGCCCTGGGGCTCGCCGCCGCCATCCCGGCACCTGCGCCGGTGGAGGCCCGGCCGGCGCCCGAGAGTTTCGCCGATCTGGCGGAGCGGCTGCTCCCCTCGGTGGTGAACATCTCGACCACCCAGACGGTGACGCCGCGGCGCGACCGCCAGGGTCCGGAGATTCCGCAGTTCCCGCCCGGCTCGCCCTTCGAGGAGTTCTTCCGCGAGTTCTTCGACCGCCAGCAGCGCGGCCAGGGCCCGCAGGCGCCGCTGCCGCCGCGGCGCGCACAGAGCCTCGGTTCCGGCTTCGTGATCGCCTACGAGAACGGCGAGGGGCTGATCGTGACGAACAACCACGTCATCGACGGCGCCGACGAGATCAGCGCGATCCTCACCGACAACACCACGCTGAAGGCCGAGGTGGTGGGTCGCGACCAGCGCACCGATCTCGCGCTCCTGCGCGTGAAGTCCGACAAGCCGCTCACCCCGGTGACCTTCGGCAACAGCGACAGCCTGCGGATCGGCGATTGGGTGCTGGCAATCGGCAACCCGTTCGGACTGGGCGGGTCGGTGACGGCGGGCATCGTCTCGGCGCGCGGGCGCGACATCCGCATCGGCCCCTATGACGACTTCATCCAGACCGACGCCGCGATCAACCGCGGCAACTCGGGCGGGCCGCTGTTCAACATGGCGGGCGAGGTGGTGGGCATCAACACCGCGATCTTCTCGCCGACCGGCGGATCGATCGGCATCGGCTTCGCCATCCCCTCGCGGCTTGCCACCGGCGTGATCGCGCAGCTGCGCGAGTACGGCCGGGCGCGCCGCGGCTGGCTCGGCGTGCGCATCCAGCAGGTGACCGACGAGATCGCTGAGAGCGTCGGGCTCGCGGGCGGGGCGCGCGGCGCGCTGGTCGCGGGGGTGAACGAGGGCGGGCCGGCGGCCAAGGCCGAGATCCAGAACGGCGACATCATCCTGGAGTTCAACGGCCAGGAGATCCGCGAGATGCGCATCCTGCCGCGCGTGGTGGCCGAGACGCGGATCGGCGCGCAGGTCCCGGTCGTGGTGTGGCGCAACGGCCGGCGCATGACGGTCACCGTGACGGTCGGCGAACTGCCCGAGAACATCGAGCAGGCCTCGGCGACGCCGGGACCGCAGGATCGCGCCGGCCGCCCGGCCGAGCTCGCGGGCACGGGTCTCAAGCTCTCCGCGATCACCCCGGAGCTGCGCGAGCAGTTCAGCCTCGGCGCGGACGTGAAGGGCGTGCTGGTGCTGGAGGTGGCGCCCGGCAGCCCGGCGGCCGAGCGCGGCATCCGTGCGGGCGACGTGATCGTCGAGGTGCAGCAGGAGGCGGTCTCGACGCCGGCCGAGGTGCAGGAGCGGGTGAACCGCGTCCGCCAGTCGGGCCGTCAGAACGTGCTGCTGCTGATCGACGGCCAGCAGGGCATGCGCTACGTGCCGGTACCCGTCGGACGGGGCTGAACGCCGCGGGGCGGATCGGAGCCCGATCGCGCGTTCAGCGTGATCGGGGGTCGAGGGCATCCGCCCCGGCGATCTCCTCCTCCGCGTATCCCTGGAGCCAGAGCAGGGCGGTGAGATCGGCGTGGTCGATGCGCACCCGCGCGGCCGCCGCCACGCTCGGCTTGGCGCGGAAGGCGACGCCGAGCCCGGCCGCCTGCAGCATCGGCAGGTCGTTCGCGCCATCGCCGACCGCGAGCGCGGCCGACAGCGGCAAGGCGCGCTCGGCGGCGAGGCCGCGCAGGGTGGCGAGCTTGGCGTCCCTGTCGAGGATCGGCTCGGCGACCCGGCCGGTGAGCCGCCCGTCCTCCACGATCAACTCGTTCGCCCGGTCGAGATGGAAGCCCAGCCGGTCGCGCACGCGCGCGGTGAAGAAGCGGAACCCGCCCGAGACGAGGGCGCAGACGGCGCCATGCGCGCGCATGGTGGCGACCAGCGCCGCCGCGCCGGGGGTGATCGCGATCCGCCGATAGGTGCGCTCCAGCGCCTCCGCGGACAGCCCCTCCAGCATGGCGACGCGCTCGCGCAGCGCGGCGGCGAAGTCGAGCTCGCCGTTCATCGCGCGCGCGGTGATCCCGGCGATGCGGTCCTTCAGTCCCGCGCAGTCGGCGAGCTCGTCGAGCGTCTCGCCGGTGACGATGGTGCTGTCCATGTCGGCGACGAGCAGGCGTTTGCGTCGTCCCTCCGTGGGTTGCGCGGCGAGATCGATCGGCGCGGCGCCGAGGGCGGCGCGCGCGGCGGCCGCGGCCTCGCCGGGGGCGATCCCGGCGAAAGGGAGGTCGACCGCCTCGCCCGGCTTGAGCCAGCGCGGCGTGCCGACCGTGGCGCGGAGCGCCTTGAGTGCGGCGCGCGCGGCGTGAAGATGCGCCTGGTCGAGCACCGGCCCGCCGGCCGGCGCGATCAGCGTAAGGACGTGGTCCATGCGGCGACCTTGGAGGGACGGTGGTGGCGGGGCAAGCGGTGGCGGATGACGATCTGCCCCGCGCGGTGATCGTCGCGGGCCCGACCGCGTCGGGCAAGTCGGCGCTGGCGCTGGCGCTGGCCGAGCGCGTCGGCGGGACGGTGATCAACGCGGACTCGATGCAGGTGTACCGCGAGTTGCGCATCCTGACCGCGCGTCCGACGCCGCAGGACGAGGCGCGTGTGCCGCATCTTCTCTACGGCGTGCGCAGCGCCGCCGAGCCGGCCGATGCGGCCTGGTTCCGCACCGCCGCGCTCGCCGCGATGGCGGAGGTGCGCGCGGCCGGGCGCACGCCCATCCTGTGCGGCGGCACCGGGATGTGGCTCGACGCGCTGGTGCGCGGGATCGCCGCGATCCCGCCGGTGCCGACGGCGGTGC
>NZ_VIKA01000186.1 GCF_006704265.1 Elioraea sp. Yellowstone
CGTCGGCGCGGATCTGCCAGGCGCGGTCGGGATCGAACAGGCAGAGATCGGCGGCGGCGCCCTCCGCGAGCCGCCCCCCCGGGACGCCCAGCAGCCCGGCGGGGCGGGGGGGGAGCAGGCCGCGCGCGGCCAGGTGCGCGAGCGCGGCACGGACGGGTGTGCGCGAGACTGAGAGCCGGCGGGCCAGGCCGAGCTCCGTCAGGTGCGTCCCCGTCCCCCATCCCTGCGCGCGTGCGAGTTCCGCGATCTGTCCGAGCACGGCGCGCTGCAGCCGGCTCGGCGGTGCCGGGGGAGTCGCCGCTTGATGTTCCATACGATCAGAAAATACACTACGCTCCTTGCGTCCGGCAACAGAAGGCGATCCGCCCATGGTCGAGCCCTGCCCCCTGATCGAGATCGGCGGCCCGCCGCGCGAACGCGGGCGGAGCTACGGCAGGCAGGCCGGCGCGCGCATCCGCAAGGGAATCGCGCACTACGGCGAACAGCTCCGCGCGATGCAGCTCGACCAGCCGGCCGTGCGCGACCTGGTCGCGCGCTTCATGCCGCGCATCGCCGCCTTCGACCCGGCCTACGCCGAGGAGATCGCCGGCATCGCCGAGGGGGCGGGTGTTGCCATCGAGGGGGTGGCGCTGCTGAACGCGCGCACCGAGATCCTGAAGCTCGGCCAGCGCGAGGCCGAGGCGCGCGCGGATGCCGCGCGCAATCCCGACGGCTGCACCGGCGTGGTCGTGATGCCGGCGGCGGCGGAGGCCGGGCGGCTGATCCATGCGCAGAACTGGGACTGGAAGGTCGAGTGCGCCGAGACCGCGGTGGTGCTGCACATCCGCCAGGAGCACGGGCCGGACATCCTCACCTTCACCGAGGCGGGCGGGCTTGCGCGCTCGGGGCTGAACGCCGCCGGGATCGCGCTGACGGCGAACTATCTCCAGTGCGATCGCGACTACCGCACGCTCGGCGTGCCGCTCGCGCTGATCCGGCGCAGGGCACTCGAGCAGGAGCACCTGGCGCTTGCGATGCACGCCGTCCACGCCACGCCGAAGTCGGCCGCCAACAACATGATCGTCTCGCATTGCGGCGGGGTCGCGATCGACTTCGAGTGCGCCCCCGACGAGACGTTCCAGATCCATCCCGAGAACGGCCTGCTCGTGCACGCCAACCATTTCGTCAGTCCGGTGGCGCTCGCGAAGCTGCGCGATACCGGCATCGCCGCGACACCCGACAGCCTCTACCGCGACATCCGGGTGCGCGACCTCCTGCGGCCCGCCCTGGGGCGGATCACGCGCGAGACCGTGAAGGCGGCGCTGGCCGACGACTTCGCCGCGCCCTGGTCGGTCTGCCGGCCGCCCCGCCGCAACCTCTCCGGTGTGCTCAGCGCCACCGTCGCCGCGGTGGTGATGGAACCCGAACTCGGCATCATGGAGGTTGCGATGCTGCCGGCGCTCAACCGCCAGTTCACGACCTTCCGCCTGGACATGCCGGCACGCCGCCGGGCCGCGTGACGCGCGGCGAAGCAACGGGGGAGACGACGATGAGGGCAGGACGGATCATCTGCATCGCGCTGGTCGCCGCGGCCGCGCTCGGCGCAGCGGCACCAGCCGAGGCGCAGGGCCTGCGCGTGCGGCTGAACGCCGACATCCGCTCGACCGATCCCGGCGTGAACCGCGACGCCAATACGGATGCGGTGGTGCTCCACATGGTGGAGGGGCTGGTGGCGTTCCGCGAGGACGCCTCGGTCGGCCCGCTGCTCGCCGAGAGCATGGTCGTGTCGGAGGACGGACGGACCTACACCTTCCGCCTGCGCGAGAACGTCCGTTTCCACAACGGCGCGCCCCTCACCTCGGAGGACGTCGCCTGGACCTGGCGGCGCTACATGACGCCGGAGACGCGCTGGCGCTGCCTCACCGAGTTCGACGGCCGCGGCGCGGCGAAGCTCATTGGCATCGAGACGCCGGATGCGCGCACCGTCGTGTTCCGCTTCGAATCCCCCTCGGCACTGATCCCGGCGACGATGGCGCGGCCCGATTGCGGCGGCAGCGCGATCCTGCACCGCGACAGCGTCGGCCCCGACGGCGCCTGGCTCGCGCCGATCGGCACCGGCCCCTTCCGCATGGGCGAGTGGCGGCGCGGTCAATCCATCGAGCTCATCCGCTTCGACTCCTCCGCGGCACGCAGCGAACCGCGCGACGGCTTCACCGGCGGCAAGCGGGCCGAGGTCGAACGCGTCCGCTTCCTGGTCATCCCGGACCAGGCAGCGGGCAAGGCGGCGCTGCTCTCGGGCGCGATCGACGTGCTGACCGACATCGCGAGCAGTGACCTCGCCGAGCTCAAGGCGCGCCCGGAGATCAGGCTCGACGTCGCCGCGACGATGGGCCTCAACACGCTGCTGATCCAGACGAAGGATCCGCTGCTCGCCGATGTGCGGATCCGCCGCGCGCTGGCGCTGGCCCTCGACCTGCCGGCGCTGGTGCAGGCCGTGAGCGAAGGCACCGCGCGCTACAACGCCTCCGCGATCCCGGTCAGCAGCGCCTTCCACACCGCGCCGCACGCCCAGGGTTACACGCGTGATCTCGCCGCCGCGCGCCGCCTGCTCGCGGAGGCCGGGTATCGCGGCCAGACCATCAGGATGCTGGCCAACCGCCGCTATGCCTCGATGTTCGACGCGGCGGTCCTGGCCCAGGCGATGGCGCAGGAGGCCGGGCTCCGGATCGAACTCGAGGTGCTGGACTGGGCCACCCAGCTCGACCGCTACACGCGCGGCGACTACCAGCTGATGAGCTTCAGCTACTCGGCGCGCCTCGACCCCTCGCTCTCCTACGAGATGTTCTCGGGGCCGAAGGCCACCCAGCCGCGCAAGGTCTGGGACAACGCCGAGGCGCTTGCCCTGCTGCGCGAGAGCATGGTCACGACCGATACCGCGCGGCGTCGCGCGATCTTCGAGGCGCTGCACAGGAAGATGCTGGACGAGGTGCCGCTGATCAACCTCTACAACGGGGCCGAGATCGCGGCGATGCGCGCCAACGTCTCGGGCTACCAGGGCTGGCCCGCCGGCCATCCGCGCCTCTGGGGCGTGCGGGTGGACTGACCGCGGGGTCCTGGGCGTGCTCGGCTACTTGGCGCGGCGGCTCGCGATGGTGGTGCCGACGCTGCTGCTGGTCGGCGCCACCGTGTTCGTGCTGATGCGTCTGGTGCCGGGCGACCCGGTGCTGGTGATGCTGGGCGACACGGCGGGTGAGGCCGAGATCGCCGATCTGCGCGCGGCGCTCGGCCTGGACCGACCGTTGCCGGTACAGTTCGCGCTCTGGCTCGCCCGCGTCGCGCGGGGCGATCTCGGCGCCTCGATCACCAACGGCCAGTCCGTGCTGGGACTGATCCTGGAACGGTTCCAGGTCAGCACCGCGATCGTGCTGGTCGCCGTCGCCGCGGCGGCGCTGATCGCGGTGCCGCTCGGCCTGCTCGCGGCGTGGAGGCAGGGCAGTGCGGCCGATCTCGCGATCGTCGCCGGCGCGACCGTGCTCGTTTCGGTGCCGAGTTTCTGGCTCGGGCTTCTCCTGCTGCTGCTGTTCGGGCTGAAGCTCGGCTGGCTGCCGGTGGTCGGGTTCGTGCCGTTCTCCGAGAACTTCGCCGCTGCCCTCTCCTTCCTGATCCTGCCGATCGTCACGCTGATCATGATCGAGATCGGCGTGCTCACGCGCATGAGCCGGGCCGCCGCCATCGAGGTGCTGCGGCTCGACTACGTGACGCATGCGCGCGCCAAGGGGCTGCCGGAATCACGCGTGCTGCTGCGCCACGTGCTGCCCAACGCCTTCGCACCGACCTGGACGCTGATCGGCCTGACCCTCGGCAACCTCCTGGGCGGCATCGCCGTGCTGGAGACGGTGTTCACCCTGCCGGGGCTGGGGCGGCTGCTGGTGGACGGGATCTTCGCGCGCGACTACCCGGTGGTGCAGGGCTGCCTGCTCTTCATCGCCCTGATCTACGTGGTCGTGAACCTGATCGTGGACCTGATGTATCCGCTGTTCGACCCGCGCGTCACGGCGGAGTGAGACGATGCGGCGTCCGATCCCGCTCAATGCCCTGATCGGCGGGCTGCTGATCACGGCACTCGTTCTTACCGCCGCGGTCGCGCTGGTCTGGACGCCCCACGATCCGCTGGCGGTGAACCTGCGCGCGCGCCTCGCCCCGCCCGGCGGCGCCTATCCGCTCGGCACCGACGAGTTCGGCCGCGACGTGCTGAGCCGGCTCATGGCGGGTGCCGCCACTTCGGCGATCGTCGCGCTCGCCACCGTGGCCTTCGCCGTGATCGCCGGCGGGACGCTCGGCCTGGTGGCGGGGTTCCTGCGCGGCTGGACCGACCGCGTGCTGATGGCGGTGAACGACGCGCTGCTCGCCTTCCCGGGGATCCTGCTCGCGCTCGGCTTCCTGGTGGTGTTCGGCGCCAACCAGTGGGGCATCGTGGTGGCGCTCGGCCTCGCCTATGCGCCGTCGGTCGCGCGTGTCGTGCGCGGCACCGTGCTGTCGATCCGCGAGCGCGAGTTCGTCGAGGCGAGCCGCGTGATCGGCAACCCGGAGCACACCACGCTCTGGCGCCATGTCGCGCCGAACTGCATCGCCCCGGTGGCGGTCCTGGCGACCGGCATGTTCGGGTGGGTGCTGCTGTCGGAGAGCGCGCTGTCCTTCCTCGGGCTCGGCGTGCCGCCGCCGGCCCCGACCTGGGGCAACATGCTCGCCTCCAGCCGCCCCTACATGGAGTCCGCCGTCTGGCTCGGCGTCGCACCCGGGCTCTGCATCGCGCTCAGCCTGCTCGGCATCAACCTGCTCGGCGACTGGGTGCGCGACCGGCTCGACCCGCGCATGGCGGCGCACGCATGACGGCGCTGCTGTCGGTCGCGGGGCTCTCGGTGGAGGCGCCGGGCGGGCGGCGCGTCGTGGACGACGTCTCCTTCACGATCGAGCCCGGCCGGTTCCGCGCCCTCGTCGGCGAGTCGGGCAGCGGCAAGACCATGGCGGCGCGCGCGGTGCTGCGGCTGCTGCCACCGGGGTTTCGCATCCCTGCAGGATCGGTCCGACTGCGCGACGAGAATCTGGCCGCGCTGCCCGATGCCGCGCTGCGCCGGCTGCGCGGCCCGGCGATCGGCATGGTGTTCCAGGAGCCGATGGTCTCGCTCAATCCCGCGATCCGCATCGGCGCGCAGATGCGCGAGGCGCTGGTCCTGCACCGGCGGCTTCCGCGCGCCGAGGCCGAGGCGGCGGCACGCGCCATGCTCGCGCGCGTGCGGATCGGCGATCCGGACCGATGCCTCGCCGCCTATCCGCACGAGTTCTCGGGCGGGATGCGCCAGCGCATCATGATCGCCTCGGTGATGCTGCTGCGCCCCGCCCTGCTGATCGCCGACGAGCCGACGACCGCGCTCGACACGCTGACCCAGCGCGAGGTGCTCGACCTCATGACCGGCCTCGCGCGCGAGGAGGGCACCGCGGTGCTCTTGATCACGCACAATCTCGGCCTGGTCGCGCGCTACGCCGACGCCGTCTCGGTGATGCGCGAGGGGCGCGTGGTGGAGGAGGGACCGGCGCGCGCGGTGCTGGCCGCGCCCCGGCACGGCTACACGGCGGCGCTGGTCGATGCGCTGCCGCGTCGTGGTGCCGTACGGCCGTCGGGCGCCGGCGCGGCGGCACCGGTGATCGAGGCGCGCGACATCGCCGTCCGCTTCCCCGGCCGCGGCGGGCTCCTCCGC
>NZ_VIKA01000187.1 GCF_006704265.1 Elioraea sp. Yellowstone
CGCCGCGGCTGCGGCGGAGGCGCAGGCGCGGGGTGCCGGGCGGCTGTTCCTGGAGGTCGCCGTGGGCAACGCGGCGGCGCGGCGGCTCTACGGCCGGCTCGGCTTCCGCGAGGTCGGGCAGCGGCGCGGCTACTACCCGGACGGCGCCGACGCGCTCGTGCTGGCGCTGGCCCTCAGCCCGCCTTCCTGAGCGTCACCAGCCAGACATCCTCGGGCGCCTCGCGCCCCGCCGTCTCCGGGGCGACCGAGATCACGGCATGGCCGAGCGCTCGGGCCGAGCCCGGAACGTTGCCGAGCGGTTCCTTGCCGGTCAGCCGTACCGTGGCCGTGGCGCCGGCGGGCATGCGGTCGAGCAGCAGCCGCGTGCGCACGAACGTCATCGGACAAGTCTCGGTGGTGATGTCGAGAAAGAACGGTGCGGATTCGCTCTTCGGTGTCCCTGTCATGCCCCGACCCGCGGCAAGAACGGCGAAACCACACAAGAGGTTGTTGCGGCCCGCTACATACGTCTTTATACACCGCCGGGACGCGACCCGGAAGGCGAAGGCATGGCGATGCAGGACCAGCAGTCCGACTCCAATATCCTTGAGCTGACCGCCGAGATCGTCTCGGCCCATGTCAGCAACAACAGCGTGCCGCTTTCGGAACTGCCCGGCCTGATCCAGGAGGTGTTCCGCACGCTTTCCGCCGTCGGCAAGGGGCAGGCCGCGCCGGAGAAGCCGCAGCCGGCGGTGCCGATCAAGAAGTCGGTCCACCCCGACTACATCATCTGTCTCGAGGACGGCAAGAAGCTGAAGATGCTGAAGCGCCACCTCAAGACCGCCTACAACATGACGCCCGAGCAGTACCGCGAGCGCTGGGGCCTGCCGCCCGACTATCCGATGGTGGCGCCCAACTACGCCAAGCACCGCTCGACGCTCGCCAAGAAGATCGGGCTCGGCACCAAGCCGCGCTCGGGCCGCCGCGGCTGATCCCGGCCGCGCCGGCTGACGGCGGCAGGACCGGCGCGCCGTCATCTGCTATATCGGGTCCGGCGTGGCAGGCAGCCCGCCGGGCCGAGGGCCGGGCCCGCGGCTGAGGAGGGCCGATGGAAAGCCGGATCGAGCGCATGTGCGTCGAGCTGGGCCTGAAGATGACCGGCCAGCGCCGGGTGATCGCGCGCGTGCTGTCGGAGGCGACCGATCATCCGGATGTCGAGGAGCTCTACCGCCGCGCCAGCGCGATCGACCCGAACGTCTCGATCGCCACCGTCTATCGCACGGTGCGGCTCCTGGAGGAGAAGGGGATCCTGGAGCGGCGCGACTTCGGCGAGGGCCGCGCCCGCTACGACCCGACGGATCGCGGCCATCACCATCATCTGATCGACGTCGACACCGGGAAGGTGATCGAATTCGCCGACGAGGGGTTCGAGCGCATGGCGCGCGAGATCGCCGAACGGCTCGGCTTCACTCTGGCCTCGAGTCGGCTGCAGCTCTTCGGCCGGCGCCTCGCCGCGGTCGAGCCGCCCGTGCGCGGCGGTTCGGTGGCGCGTCGACCCGCGGAGGCGCATGCCCGACCGGCGCCGCGGCCGCGCGCGCGGCATCCGGCGCAGCGACGAACCGGACCCGCATGACGAAGGACGTGAAGCCGCCGATGCAGTCAGTCGCCGCGATCGACGGCCCAGGCTTCGGCGAGCTGCGCGCGAGCAATCTCGGCGTGCGCATCGCCGCTGCGCCGTGGGAGCTCGATGCCGCCCAGGCGCTGCGCTATCGCGTCTTCTATGACGAGATGGGGGCGCACCCGACGCCGGAGGTGGCGGCGCGGCGACGCGACTTCGACGCGTTCGACACGGTCGCCGACCATCTGCTGGTGATCGACCACGACCGCGGGCCGGGCGCCGACAGCGTGGTCGGCACCTATCGGCTGATCCGCCGGCCGGCCGCGGCGGCGCTCGGCGGGTTCTACTCGGCAGGCGAGTACGACATCGCCCTCATCGAGGCCTTCCCGGGCGAGATCCTCGAGCTCGGCCGCTCCTGCGTCGATGCGGCCTACCGCACCCGCCCGACGCTGCAGCTCCTCTGGCGCGGCATCGCCGCCTATGTGTTCAAGCACCGGATCGACCTGATGTTCGGCTGCGCCAGCCTGCACGGCACCGATCCGGACGCGCTCGCAGCACCGCTGACCTATCTCTGGCACAACCACCTCGCCCCGCCGGCGCTGCGCCCGCGGGCCCTGCCGCACAGATATGTGGAGATGCGGCGGATGCCGCCCGAGGCGATCGACCTGAAGGCGACGCTCAACGAGCTGCCGCCGCTGATCAAGGGCTATCTCCGGCTGGGCGGCTTCGTGGGTGACGGCGCCGTGATCGACGAGCAGTTCAACACCACGGATGTGTGCGTGGTGGTGAAGACCGATCTGGTGACCGACAAGTACTACCGGCACTACGAGCGCAGATTGCGCGACGCCCTCGATTCCGAAGGCCGCGCCCCGGCCGTGCCGGAGGCGTAGCGGGCAGTTCCGCATACGCCGGCAGGAAGGCGCTGCGAGTCGGGCACCGTTGCTTGACGCGGAAAGTTTTTTAAGCCCATCCTTTCCCTGGGGAAATAACAACGCAACCGGGGGGGATGCGGATGGGGGAATTTCGGGCCGGCACGATGTGGCGGCTTGCCTTGCTGGCGGGAGCGGCGGTCATCACCGGGCCAGCCTTCGGTGCGAACATCACATGGAACGCGGGCACGGGCGACTGGTTCACGGCATCCAACTGGCTGCCGGCGGAGGTGCCGGACGGGAACGACGTCGCCCTCGTGAACAACGGCGGCACCGCCCAGGCGGGAGCCGCCTCGAACATCACCGTCCAGAACTTCGGCTTCGGCAGCACCAGCACCGCGGGGGCGACGGTCAGCGGGACCGGCGAGATCGGGGGCAACCTGACGGCATCGTTCGGCTTCGGCGCGGTCGGTCTGGTGACCGCGGGCGACGGCAGCAGCGCGAGCGGCAGCCTGACGGTCGACGGCAACCTCACTGGCCTCGGCGCGGTCGGCCAAGTCTTCAACACGCCGTCCGGCACGCCGGCGCCGTCGGTCGCGACCGGCACCGTCGCTGTCCAAGGCGACCTGAACCTGATCTCGGCTGTCCAGGCAGGATGGGCGCTGAACGGCGACTCGGTCGCGACCGGCACGGTCTCGGTGCCGACGGGCACGATCCGGACGCAGGCCGCGACCTCCCCGGCCCTGGGGATCGGAGTCGGATTTGGCGCGACCGGCACCGGCATGGTGACGGCCGCCGCGGTGGACACGTCGGCCCAGGCCCTCATATCCCTCTCCCTGGGCGTCGCGGACGATGGGGGAACCGGAATCGGCACCCTGACCCTCGGCAGCGGCACGCTCGGGCTGGCCGGCAGTGCGTTCATCGGCGTGGCGTCGGGGGTGGACGGCACCACCGCGCAGGGCACGCTGACGCTCGGTGGGATGCTGAGCGCCGAGGGTCCCGGGCGGTTGCTGCAGGTCGGCAGCGCTTCGGGCAGTGTCGTCGCCAACGGCAGCGCCAGCGCCTCCGGATCGATCGCGGCGCAGGGGATCAGCGGCTTCCGCTCCGTCACGATCGGCAGCGGCGTCGGCGCCGGTGACACTGTCACCGCCACCGGCACCGCGACGATCGGCGCCGGCGGAATCGTGAATGCGACCGACCCCGGCGGCGCGTTGCAGATCGGCGTCGCCACGGAGCAGGCCGTCAACAATATCGCCGTCGGCCCCGGCCCGGCCGTTACGGGCAGCGCCACCGTCGGCGGGGACATCACCGGCTATGGCCAGGTCGATATCGGCCGGGTGGTCGTGACCGGCAGTGCCGAGGGCAGCCTGGAGCTGAGCAACGGCACGCTGGCCACCGACGCCCTGCGGATCGGCAGCGTCCAGGGCGCCGGCGGCGGCGTGACGGTGACGGACGGGGCGGCGCACGCGGTCGGGCGCCTGTCGGTCACCGACGGTGCGGTCGTCACCGGGCTGTCGTCCTTCACCCAGATCGGGAGCATCGTCTTTCCCGGGGCGGCTGTCCCGAGCAGCGCCAGCGGCGAGCTCGAGCTGACACGATCGAGTTTCACCGGCGGCGTCCTGGACCTGGGGCGGGTGGGACACGGAACCGTCCGCTCGTCGGACAGGAGCACGATCGACATCATCGCCCTGAACGTGGGGTCGAATGGCGGTGGCGGCGCGGTCCATCTCCAGGACAGCACGCTCACGGTCCGGATCGAGCCGGTGCTCGGCTTCGGTGGTGATGCTGTCGTCGGCGGTACCGGCGCCAGTGGCCTGATCGAGGCGACCGGCAGCACGATCGCAATCGCGAACAACCTGTCGATCGCCTCCTTCGGCGTAGGCTCGCCGAACCAGGGTCGTGTGGCGCTGACGGACAGCACGATGTCCGTCGGGCAGTTCGTCGGCATCGGCGCCTTCAACGCCGGCCGGGGCGAGCTCTCTCTCGTGAACAGCACGGCGACCGTCGGTGGGGATCTTCGCCTGGGGTTCAACGTCAACAATGGCGCGCTGTTCGGCGAGGCGATGCTGGAGGTGCGCTCCAGCCTGCTGACGATCGGCGGCGACCTGTTCATGGACGCGTTCGCGGCACCTGGGATCGAGACGATTTTCGGCATCGACGGGCTCGTGCGCGGCCTCGGCGGCTACGGCGCGATCGATGCCGAGAGGGCCACGCTCGCCGGCCTCGTCACGGTGGACTTCGCCGGGCTCGGCGCGCCGCCGGGCGTCGGCGACTGGATGTTCGATCTGATCGTCACCCGCGACAGAATCTTCGGCGACTTCGACGCCGTGCAGTTCCTCGGCCTCGCGAACGGGTATTCCGTCAGCTTCCACGGCATCGTCGAGGAGAACGAGCTCCTGATCTGGCGCGTGATCCTGACGCAGGCCGATCCGAACCAGGTTCCGGAGCCGGCGGCACTTGCCGTGCTGCTGTTCGGGCTGGCGGGGCTGGCGCTGGTGCGCCGGCGCGCCTGACCTACCCGCCGGCGCCGAGCGCCATCTTCTCGGCGACCACGCGCGGGTCGTCCGGCAGCAGCGCCGCGGCCCGTTCGAGCGCCGCGCGCGCATCCGCCGTGCGGCCCATCACGCGATAGGCGCGCGCGAGCCGGAGCCAGCCCTCCGCGTCGTCGGGCGTCTCGCGCAGCCGCTCGGCGAGCCGCGCCACCATCCCCTCGATCATTGCCGCGCGCTCGGCGGGCGGCAGGCCGGCCGCCGCCTCCATCTGCTCGCGCGTCGGCCCGGGAGCGGCCTCGGCGCGCGCCCGCGTCTCGGCCTCGGCGATGCGCTCGGCCAGCATCGGCCGCCAGGCCGCGTCGGGCGGGCTCATCCGCTCGACCGCGCGGAACCCGGCGAGCGCGGCCTCGGCATCGCCCGCTTGCAGGTCGGCGAGCGCCAGGTAGTAGCGCGCGCGCAGGTCGTCGGGCGCGGCGGCGCGCGCCTGTTCGAGCAGACGCCGCGCCTCGGGCGTGACCGCGCCGTCGGCGGCGATCGCCAGCATCTCGGCGAGATCCAACGCCAGCGCCGGCTCGAAGCGGATCGCGAGCGCGCGCCGCGCGGCATCGACCGCCTGCGCGAGGTTGCCGCGCCGGCGCTCGAC
>NZ_VIKA01000188.1 GCF_006704265.1 Elioraea sp. Yellowstone
AGGCCCGGCTCGGCGCCCTCGCGCGCCGCCGGCTCGCGATCGCGATCCTCAAGCGCGTCCTGCCGGTCGGCGCGCTCGGCGTGCTTGCCCTGATCGCCTTCTGGCCCGAGATCGGCGGGATCGAGGATCGCGTCCGCGTCGCCTACCGCAAGCCCGACAGCGCCGTGACCGACAGCGCGCGTCTCGTCGCCCCCCGCTACACCGGTCGCGACGAGCGGGGCCGGCCCTACGAGCTGGCCGCCGAGGCCGCCGAGCAGCCCTCGGGCGCGACCGCGGTCGCGCTGACCCGGCCGACCGGCGAGATCACGCTCGAGGACGGCGCCTGGGTGACGCTCCAGGCCGAGCGCGGCACGTTTGAGCGCGAGACGCGGCTGCTCGATCTCGCCGGCGAGGTCGCGCTGTTCCACGACGCGGGCTACGAGATCCGCACGGACCGCGCGCGCATCGACCTCGCCGCCGGGCGCGCCGAGGGCGACGCGCCGGTCGCCGCGCAGGGCCCGCCGGGCACGCTCGACGCCGCGGGCTTCCGCATCGAGGAGCGTGGTGCGGTGGTGGTGTTCACCGGCCCCGCGCGGATGGTGCTGGTGCCGGCGGAGGCCCAGCCGTGAGGGTCGCATGGGCGCTCGCGGCGGCGGTCGCGCTGGCCACGCCGGTCGCGGCCCAGGAGCTCGCGCTGACCGGCGAGGGGCCGGTCGAGATCCTGGCCGACGAGGCGATCGAGTGGCGCCGCGACGACCAGGTCGTGATCGCGCGCGGCAACGCGCGGGCGATGCGCGGCACGACCACCGTGTTCGCCGACCGGCTGATCGCGCGCTACCGCGACCGGCAGGGCGCGCCGGCCGCCGCAGCGGCTGCGGGACCGGCGGAGGCGGGGGAGATCTGGCGGCTCCAGGCCGAGGGCAATGTGCGGATCGTCGGCGGCAACGACCGCGCCGAGGCCGACCGGGCGGTCTATGACCTGGACCGCCGGGTGCTGGTGCTGACCGGCCGCGCCCTGTCGCTCACCAACGGCGCCGACCGGGTGACCGCGCGCGACGCGCTGGAATACTGGGCCGAACGGCGCATGGCGGTGGCGCGCGGCGATGCCGTGATCACGTCCGAGAACCGCAGGCTCGAGGCCGAGACGGTGGTGGCCTATTTCGTCCCCGAAGGCACCGCGCCGGCGCCCGCCGGCCAGGCCGCCGCCGGACGCGGCGTGCCCGGCGCCAACCGGCTGGAGCGGGCGGAGGCCTTCGGCGATGTCCGGATCACCACCGCCGAGGAGGTGCTGCGCGGCGATCGCGGGGTCTACACCCCGGGCGACGGGATCGCGCGCATCTTCGGCAATGTCCGCATCACGCGCGGACAGAACCAGCTCAACGGCGCGTACGGCGAGGTGAACCTCAAGACCGGCGTGTCGCGGCTGATGCCGGCGCCGGGCGGCCGGGTCGCCGGCATGATCGTGCCCGAGGAGCGCCGCCCGCCGCCGCCGGCCGACCTGCCGCCGGCTCCGGCCCCGGGGCCACGCCGATGACGCCACCCGACGCCGCGCCCGCGCGCGATCCCGCCCCCCGGCTGCAGGTCCTGCCGGGCGGCGGCGGGCTGGTCGCGACCAATCTGGGCAAGCGCTACAAGAAGCGGCCGGTGGTGCGCAACGTCTCGCTCGCGGTGCAGCGGGGCGAGGCTGTCGGCCTGCTGGGCCCCAACGGCGCCGGCAAGACCACCTGCTTCTACCTGATCGTCGGCCTGGTCCGACCCGACTACGGCCGGATCATGCTCGACGGCGTCGACATCACCGCCCTGCCGATGTATCGCCGCGCCCGCCTCGGCCTCGGCTACCTGCCGCAGGAGGCCTCGATCTTCCGCGGCCTCACCGTCGAGCAGAACATCCGCGCCGTGCTGGAGGTGGCCGAGCCGGACCGCGACCGGCGCGAGGTGCTGCTCGACGAGCTCCTGGCCGAGTTCTCGATCAGCCATCTGCGCCGGACGCCGGCGATCGCGCTCTCGGGCGGCGAGCGCCGGCGCGTCGAGATCGCCCGCGCGCTCGCCAGTCACCCGAATTTCATACTTCTCGACGAGCCTCTCGCCGGCATCGACCCGATCGCGGTGGGCGAGATCCGCGATCTGGTCGCGCATCTGAAGGACCGCGAGATCGGCGTGCTGATCACCGACCACAACGTGCGTGAGACCCTCGAGATCATCGACCGTGCCTACATCCTGCACGACGGCCAGGTGCTGATGGAGGGCAAGCCGCAGGACATCGTCGCCCATGACGGGGTTCGCCGGGTCTATCTCGGCGAGCGCTTCACGCTCTAGGGCCGGCGCGGGGAACGGCGGGCATGGCGATCGGTCCGCGCCTCGATCTGCGCCTCGGCCAGGCGCTGGTGATGACGCCGCAACTCAGGCAGGCGATCCAGCTCCTGCAGTTCTCCAATCTCGAGGTCCAGGCCTGGATCGAGCAGGAGCTCGAGCGCAACCCGCTGCTCGAGCGCGACGACCGGCCGACCGACGAGGCGCCGCCGGCCGCGCCGGCGGAGGAGCTCCCGCCCCTCGGCGATGCGCGCGAGGCGGTGGCGGCCGCGGACGAGGCGCCGCTCGACGCCGATTTCGCCAATGTCTACGACCCCGGCGGCGCCGCCGATGGCGGCTCTGCCGCAGGCGCGGGCGGGCGCGGCGGGCGGACGGATTTCGACGGGGAGGGACGGGATGTCGAGGAGTTCGCGGTCGAGCGGCGCTCCTTGCGCGAGCATCTCGCCGAACAGCTCCGCCTCTCGATCGCCGACCCGACCGACCGGCTGATCGGCGCCTGCCTGATCGCCGGGCTCGATCCCGCCGGGCGGCTCGCGCTCGATCTCGACGCGCTCGCCGGCTCGCTCGGCTGCGCGCGCCTGCGGATCGAGGCGGTGCTGGCGCGGATGCAGCGTTTCGACCCGCCCGGCGTGTTCGCGCGCAGCCTGCGCGAGTGCCTCGAGATCCAGCTGCGCGAGAAGAACCGCTACGACCCGGCGATGGCCGTCCTGCTCGACCATCTCGACCTCCTCGCGAAGCGCGACATGCGCCGGCTGATGGCGCTCTGCGGGGTCGATGCCGAGGACCTCGCCGACATGATCGCCGAGCTGAAGCGGCTCGACCCGAAGCCCGGCGCGGCCTTCGACGCCGAGCCCGCGACCACGGTGGTGCCGGACGTGCTGATGCGCCGCGCCGAGGACGGCGGCTGGATCGTCGAGCTCAATCCCGAGACGCTGCCGCGCGTGCTGGCGAACGGCGCCTACTACGCGCGCGTCGCGGCAGGCGCGAAGTCGCGCGAGGAGAGGGTCTTCATCGCCGAGCACTGGGCGAACGCCACCTGGCTGGTCAAGAGCCTCGCCCAGCGGGCGTCGACGATCCTGAAGGTCGCCTCCGAGATCGTGCGCCAGCAGGATGCGTTCTTCCGCCACGGCATCACCCATCTGAAGCCGCTCATCCTGCGCGACATCGCCACCGCCGTGGAGCTGCACGAGAGCACGGTCAGCCGGGTGACCGCGAACAAGTACATCGCCACCCCGCGCGGCACGCTGGAGCTGAAGTTCTTCTTCACCACCGCGATCGCCGGCACCGGCGGCGAGTCGCATTCCGCCGAGACGGTGCGCTACCGCATCCGCGAACTGATCGCGGCCGAGGACCCGGAGGCGGTGCTGTCGGACGACCAGATCGTCGCCATCCTCAGGCGTGAAGGTGTGGACATCGCCCGCCGCACGGTGGCCAAATACCGGGAGGGCCTCGGCATCCCCTCGTCGGTGCAGCGACGCCGGGAGAAGGCCGTCCCGGCCTGACGCGGCCGCCGCCGCGGCGGGTCCATCCGGCGGGCCGCACGGAGCCCGCCCTGACACAGGGGTCGAACGATGCAGATCACGGTCTCGGGCAAGCAGGTCGATGTGGGGGAGGCGCTCAGGACCTACGTCACCGAGCAGCTTGGGAACATTGCGGCCAAGTATTTCGACTACGCGCTCGAGGCGCAGGTGGTCTTCTCCAGGGCGCGCGCCTTCTTCATGTGCGACATCACCATGCACGCGGCCCGCAACATCGTGCTGCGCGGCGAGGGCGAGGCGCAGGACGCGCATGCCGCCTTCGACGCGGCGGCCGAGCATCTCGCCAAGCGGCTGCGCCGGTACCGCCGCAAGGTGAACGACCATGCGCGCGACCTCGCCCATCGCGAGCGGCCGGAGAAGGTGATGCAGTATGTGCTGAGACCGGAACCTGCCCAGGAGGCCGAGCCGGCGGAGGGCGAGACCATCGAGCTCAACGGCGATCATGCCACGGTGGTGGCGGAACTGCCGACCGAGATCGAGACGCTGACCGTGGGCGAGGCGGTGATGCGGCTCGACCTCGCCGATGCGCCGGTGCTGATGTTTCGTGACCGCAAGACCGGCTCGCTCGCGGTCGTCTATCGGCGCGACGACGGCAATATCGGCTGGATCGACCCTTCGGCGGCGAAGGTGTAGCGGCGACCGGCGCGCATCCGGGAAGAACAGGGGCTCGCTCGCGATCGTGCAGCCGGCGATCGCGCCCGGCCTTGGGCGGAGACCAGCCGGTCGATGAAGGCCTGTCCCCCGGCCGCCTTCCACCATCGCGGCCATATCGATGCCGTTGCGGAACGGAAGCCGGGTGCCGGGGGCGGCCAGCGCGCAGGCGTTCGTGCCGGCCGTCGCGTCCCGCCCCGGCCCCGTGGCGCCGGTCGGGGAGCATTGCGGCCTTGCGATGCGACGGCGCGGCGGCTTCCGAGACTGACCTGCGGGCGCTGCTGCGCCTCGCGCGTGCACCCCGGCTTGCCGCGTGCGCCGGTCGGCTCGGCGGCTGCGGCCTCGCCCGCCTCGGCGCCATGGTGCCCGACCAGCAGCCCACGCTGTTCCTGATCTGCCACATTTCTGATCCGGTTCATTGCCGAGACTTGCCGCCGCGGCCTCAGCGCGTTGCGGGGACGCAATCCTAGCCGGGAAAGGATCCACCGATGGCCTACCGCACGTCCCTGGTCGCGGCAGCGCTCGTGCTGCTCGCGCCTCCGGTCCAGGCGCAGTTGCGCCCGCCCGACTGCGCCGCGCTCGCGGCCTGGGCGCAGGCCGCGGATCGCGCGGCGCGCTGGACGCCGAACGGGATCGGCACGCGCGTCTCGCTCGCCGCCGCCTTCTTCGCGCCCGAGGCGGAACGGCTGTTCGGCAAGCCCGTGCTCGCCTGGACGGCCGAGGAAGCCCGCAGCCTCGTCGCCGTGTTCGACGCCTGCCGGCAGGAGTGGCGCCGGGCCCGGCGCCAGGATGTGATGACGGCGGCGCAGCCCTTCCGCAACGAGGTGGTCGGGCCGATCCCGCGCTACCTCGCCGGGCGCGTCCAGGCCCAGGAGGCCGCGCGCCAGGCGGCCGAGGCGATCGGCGGGGCCGAGCCGTCGCTGCCTCTCCTCGCTTTCGTGCACGGGCTCGGCGCGGCCGCCGGCTCGGCCGAGGGCTATGCCGCGGCGAGCCGGCTCGCGGGCCAGGTGCAGGGACCGGCGGGCGGGCCGGCGCGCGGCTTCGTCACCGCCTTGCGCGGCCTGCCGACCGCCGAGATCGAGGCGGCGATCGCGCCGCTCTCGGGGCGGCTCGAGGC
>NZ_VIKA01000189.1 GCF_006704265.1 Elioraea sp. Yellowstone
GCACGGCATCGGCCGCCGGGCCGGGCTCGACGGGCGGAGCCGGGTCGGGCGCCTCGGCTGCGGTGGCCTCGGCACGCTGCGGCGCGACCGCTTCGGAGGCCACGGGCGTGGCCGGCGGGAGCTCGACCGGCGCTGTCGCGATCCTCTCCTCGGTCGCGGAGTCCGCAACCGCCGGCGAGGGCGGGACATCCTGCGACGGCGCGGCTTCGGGTTCGATCGCAGCCTCGGCCGCGTGTGCCGCCTCGGCATCGCCGGCGCTCTCCGGCAGCGGAGACGGCGCGCCCGGCACGAACACGACCGCGATCGCCTGCGGCTCGCCGCGGCCCGGCGCCGCCCCGCTGCCCATCAGCCCCGCCAGTGCGGCGGCGAGCGCGCCGCCATGCAGCGCAAGCGAGGCGAGCACCGCCGCGCCGCTGCGCGGCCGATCCGACCGGATCAGGAGGCGATCGGCCGCGCGCATCGCCTCAGAACTGGGTGCGCAGCGCGATCTTCACGTTGCGCCCGACGTCGTAGAAGGCCGGGGGCGTGGCACCGCCGTCCCAGGAGAGGCGCCGATAGGCGTGGTCGAACAGGTTGTCGACGGCCAGATCGAGCCGCCAGCCGACCAGCGGCCCGTCGACGGGGGCCCAGGAGGCGAACAGGTCGACGATCCCGTAGCCACTGGTCGGATAGGAGGGCTGCGGCTTGTCGTCCTGCGTCGCCACCGCAAGCACGCGCCCGCCCAGCACGAGCCCCGTCTCGAGCACGCGGTAGCCGAGCGTCAGCGAGGCCTTCTGCGCAGGTATGTTGGCGAGCGGCCCGCCCTCGGACCGGTTCTCCCCCTCCAGGGCGGAGGCGCCGAGGGTGGCGAACCAGCGCCCCGTATCGTAGCCCGCCTCGAACTCGACGCCGCGGATGCGCGCACGGGTGACGTTGCGGGCCTGCGTCGTTCCGTTGACGAACGGCGATGGCTGGGTGACGACCAGCTCGATGAAGTCGTCGAAGTCGGTCTGGAAGGCCGAAAGGCGGGCGCGCAGGCTGTCGCGCGGGGCGAACACGTCGCGGAACCGCAGGTTGACGCCGACCTCCTTGTTCTTCGCCGTCTCGGGACGCAGGTCGGGGTTGGGGACGAAGAAGTTGAAGAAGCCCGGGAAGACCGGGAAGTGCACGCCGGTGGCGTAGAGTTCGGTCAGGCCGGGCGCACGGAAGGCCTCGGTGTAGGCGACGTAGGGCGCCAGCCACTCCGTGACCTGCCAGGCGAGCGACGCCTTCGGGCTGACGCGGCTGTCACTGCGGCCCGACTGTCCGTCGGCGCTCTGCTCGTAGCGGTCGAAGCGCGCGCCGAGCGTGAGCGTGAAGGCGCCGAGGGAGATCGCGTCCTGCAGGTAGAGGCCCAGGATGGTCTGATCGGCCTTCGGGAACTCGGGACGCAGGACGTTGTTGCGCCTGCCCTCCTGGGCGTCGTGGAAGATGTCCAGGCCGTAGGTCAGGGCGTGCCGGCCGAACGCGCCGAGGGCGAAGCGTGTGGTGTTCTGCAGGTCGAGGCCGAGGGTCGTGTAGTCGGTGCTGTCGAAGCGGCCGTCATTCGGCACCACCCGGCGCTCGTCGATGCCGACATCGGCGTAGTAGGCGACCGCGCGCGCGTCGAACCAGGGACTGCCCTCGGGCGCGTACTCGGCGCTCAGCGCCAGTTGCTGCTGGCGCAGGCGACGCTTGACGATGTTCGAGGTGGAGGTGGTGTTGGCGGAGCTCGGCAGCGTGGCGTTCTCGCCGAAGCCGAGCGCGGAGAGTCCGAGGCGGAAGCCATCGCCCACGGTCCAGCCGAGCTTGGCGAGGCCGGCGACCGAATCCGCCGCCGAGAACGGGATGCGGTTGCCCGCGCCGTCGCGGTAGTTCTTCCCCGCGCGGCCGGTGACGCTCGCGAGCCCGTCGAGGGCGCCGGACCGGAAGGCCGAGGTCAGGCTGCCGTAGAGCTGGTCATTGGCGGACTGGTAGCCGCCGGAAACGATGCCGGTCACGGCCTCGCCCGGGCGCAGAAGGTCGGCGGCATCGACGGTGCGGAGGGAGATCACGCCGCCGAGCGCACCGGAACCGTAGAGCAGCGAGCCCGGACCGCGGAGCACATCCACCTGGCGCAGCAGCAGCGGATCGAGGAACAGCCGGCCGCGATGGCCCGAGCTGAAGTTCTGCCGCACGCCATCGACCCGCACCACGACGCGATCGTCGCCCAGGCCCCGGATCTGCGGCTGCATCACCGAGTTGCGCGGCAGGCCGTCCGCCTCCACGCCAGGCATGTCGCGCAGCAGGTCGTTCAGGTTCTGCGGCTGGCGCCGCTCGATCTCCTCGCGCGTGACGACCGAGACCGGTGCGGCGACGTCGCCCGCGACCTCGGGCGTGCGCGTCGCGGTGGCGGTGACGGCGTCGAGCGGCGTCACGCCGACCGGGCCCTCCTGGGCCACGGCCGTGAGCGCGGAGGCGGAGAGCAGAACGGCGGACAGCATCGAAGGCCGCATGGGCCAGCCACTCCTTTCCTGCGAATGGTCCGTGTGGCTGGCTTCCGGTGCTGCGCACCGGTGGCTGGCTGGTCGGGCGCCCCCACGGGGCGCGGCGTCACTTGGTCAGGATGAGCTTGCCGGCCCGCGTGATGCGCAGCCGGTAGATCTCCCCCTGGTGCTCGATCTCGACTTCCTGGCGCGTGCCGAGCAGCTCCCGGCTGCTCAGGCGCGGCTTCGGTGGCGTCTCGGCATCGGCGCGCTGGTCGGTCTCGGGCACGCCGATTTGGCTAGCTCAACTGCGAATGCCTCGCAATAGCATTTGTGCAGCGCGGACTCGGTCTATGCAGGGGGGTCCGGGGGGAGGAGCGTCCTCCCCCCGGCTCTCGGGTGCGCCTTCTTCCAGACCTTCATCACCTGCGCCTCGTCCACCGCGGTGTAGCGCTGCGTGGTGGACAGGCTGGCATGGCCGAGCAGGTCCTGGATCGCGCGCAGATCCGCCCCCGCCTGCAGAAGGTGCGTGGCGAAGCTGTGGCGCAGCGCGTGCGGGCTCGCATGCTCGGGCAGGCCGAGCGCCGCGCGTGCGCGCTGGAGCGCAAGCCGCAGCAGCCGGTCGTTCAGTGCCCCGCCACGCGCACCGCGGAACAGCGGCGCCTCGGGTGCCAACGGGTGCGGGCAGAGGCGGATGTATTCGGCGACCGCCGCGCGCACGACCGGCAGCACCGGCACGTCGCGTTCCTTGGCGCCCTTGCCCCGCACGCGCAGCGCCGCCTCGCTGCCCGGCAGCGGCGCCTCGCGCCGGCGGATGGCGAGCGCCTCGGCCGAGCGCAGGCCGCAGCCGTAGAGGAGCAGCACCAGGGCAGCGTCGCGCGCGGCGATCCAGGGCTGCTCGGCGAGCGTGCCTGCCTGGTCCGCAAGCGTCACGGCATCGGCACGCGAGAGCGCACGCGGCGCGGGCGGGCGCGTCTTCGGCGTCGCGAGCAGGCGGATCGCCGGACAGTCCGGCCCGCCGCTCAGCGCGAGGTAGCGGAAGAAACTGCGCACGGCGGCGAGCCCGCGCGCGCGCGTCGTGTTGCTGACGCCCTCGTTCGCGCGTTCCGCGAGCCAAGCACGGAAATCGGCCGCGGCGAGCCGGCCGAGCGCGGCGCGTTCCGGCGGCGCGCCGAGATGGCGCGCCAGGAAACCGAGGAAGCCGGCGACGTCGCGGCGGTAGGCGGCGAGGGTGGCGGGCGAGGCACGGCGTTCGGCGGCGAGCCAGTCGAGGAAGTCGACGAGCGCCGCCTGCGCGTTCATGGCGCGCGGGTGAGCGCGATCGCGGCGACCGCGGCGAGGAAGGCGGCGACGTCGGTGCCCTGCCCCGGCTCGAAGTGGCCGGGTTCGCGCGCGCCGCAGGCGAGCAGCGCCTCGCCGCCCTTCGGCAGCGGCAGGCGCGCGAGCGCATCCGAGGCGACCAGCGCCGCGCCCTCGCCGTAGAGGGTCTCGGTATCGAAGGCCTCGGCGCGCAGCAGCACCGCCGCGCCCGAGGGCAGGGTGCGGGCGAGATAGCCGCGCGGCAAGGGGCGCGCGAGCGGCAGCGCGCGTCCTTCGGCGCAGACGGAGACGACATCGACGCCGAGCAGCGCGGGCCAGTCCTGCACGATGATGTCGAACGCCTCCGCGCCGGTGCGCGCCGCCATCACGGCAAGCACGGCGCGCTGCGCGCGCGCCTGGATCGCCGCGTTCGCGCGCCCCGCGGCGAGCAGGGCCTCGGTCCGGTCACGCAACACCATGCCGCGCTCGCGCTCGGCCTCGAGCATCGCCGCCATGTGGTCGGCGAGGCGTTCGCCGTGCACGCGCCGGGGCGGCGTCAGGGCGCGGTAGAGCGCGGGACGGTCGGCGAGGAAGTCCGGATGCGCGCGCAGGAAGGCGTCGACGAAGGCGGCCTCGTCCGCGTCGGGCTCGACGGTGCCGGCCCGCCTGCGCGATCGGGGCCGGTCCGCGCTCACAGGATCGACTGCCCTGTCCTGGCCCAATCGGCCAGGAACGCGGCGAGCCCCTTGTCGGTCAGCGGGTGCTGGAAGAGCTGGCGCAGCACCGCGGGCGGCAGCGTGGCGACGTCGGCACCGAGCTTCGCGGCCTGCACCACGTGCATCGGGTTGCGCACGGAGGCGACCAGCACCTCGGTCGCGAAGTCGTAGTTGGCGTAGATCTCGACGATGTCGGCGATCAGCGCCATGCCGTCCTGGCCGACATCGTCGAGCCGGCCGACGAAGGGGCTGACATAGGCGGCACCCGCCTTGGCGGCGAGCAGCGCCTGCGCGGCGGAGAAGCAGAGCGTGACGTTCACCTGCACGCCCTCCTCCGCCAGCGCCTTGCAGGCCTTGAGCCCGTCCATCGTCAGCGGCAGCTTGACGACCACGTTGCGCGCAAGACCGCGCAGGAAGCGCGCCTCGTTCATCATCGGCTCGAACTCGGTCGCCGTCACCTCGGCCGAGACGGGACCCGGCACGGCCTCGCAGATCTCGGCGATCACCTCGGCGATCCTGCGCCCCGACCTGGCGATCAGCGAAGGGTTGGTGGTGACGCCATCGACCATGCCGAGGGCGGCAAGAGCCTTGATCTCGGCGACATCGGCGGTGTCCACGAAGAACTTCATGCGAAACTTCCATGCATGGCGGAGTCGGAGGCACCATAACCGTGGCCGGGGCCGGGGGAAAGCGACGGAGGGATGACGCAGGATTGCGCCCGCGCGTGCCCGTGCTGCTGCCCCTGCCGCTCGCGGGTGCCTACGACTACGCGGTGCCGGAGGCGATGGAAGTGGCGGCCGGCGCAGTCGTGACCGTGCCGCTCGGGCCGCGTCTCGTCCATGGCGTGGTCTGGCACGGCACGGCGGCCGGTACCGTGGCGGCCGCGAAGCTGCGCGCGATCGCCTCGGTGGTGCCGACGCCGCCGCTGAAGCCCGCGCTGATGCGCTTCATAGACTGGGTGGCGGACTACACGCTGAGCGCGCCGGGCGAGGTCCTGCGCATGGCGCTGCCGATACCGGCGGCGACCGAGGTGCCGCGGCCGCGCGTGGGCTGGCGGCTCGCCGAGGCGCCGGCCGAGGGCGCACGCATCACCGCGGAG
>NZ_VIKA01000018.1 GCF_006704265.1 Elioraea sp. Yellowstone
GGGGGGGGGGGCCGTCCCCCCGGGGCCGCTACTCGGGGGGGGTATCCCCCGCCGTCTTGGGCGCCCCCCCCCCGCGGGGTTTTTTCCCGCCCCCCCCCCCCCCCCCACCTCGGGGGGGGGGCCCCCCGCCCCCCCCGCGCCCCCCTGGAGGGTCCCCTCCCGTTGGTCGGGGGCCACGCGCGCCGACCAACGGGAGGCGCGCCCTGCGGAGGGGGGTCTTGGGGGGGCGACCGTCGTCCCCCCAGCCCTACCTGAACCCCTGCGCCACCACGTAGGTCTCAGCGCTCTCCTTGCGGCTCGCCGGCGGCTTCGCATGCCGCACGCTCGCGAAGCGCCGCTTCAGCGCGGCCAGCATCGTCCGCTCCGACCCGCCCTGGAACACCTTGCACACGAACGCCCCGCCCGGCGCCAGCACCCGCAACGCCACATCCGTCGCCACCTCGGCGAGCGCCATGATGCGCAGATGGTCGGTCGCCGCATGGCCGGTCGTGTTCGGCGCCATGTCGGACAGCACCACGTCCGCCTTGCCGCCCAAGGCCGCGACCGCCGCCTCGGCCACCGCCGGATCGGTGAGATCCCCGCGCAGCACGGCCGCCCCCGCGATCGGCTCGATCGGCAGCAGATCCACCGCCACCACGCCCGGCCCGGCGCGCTCCACCGCCACCTGCGTCCACCCACCGGGCGCGGCGCCGAGATCGAGCACCCGCGCGCCCCGCCGCAGCAGGCGGAACCGGTCGTCGAGCTCGATCAACTTGAACGCCGCGCGCGAACGATACCCGGCCGCCTGGGCCGCGCGCACATAGGGGTCGTTGAGCTGGCGGGCGAGCCAGCGGACCGACGAGGGGTCCTTCCGCCGTGCCCCGCGAACCCTGACCGTGAGCCCGCGGCCGGGCCCGCCCTTCATGCCGCAGGCGGACGGGCCGCCGGCGCCGGGCGCGGACGATCGGCGCGGCCGTTCCAGCGCCCCCGGTCGGCACGCATCAGGCGGATCAGCATCCCCTCGCGCAATCCCCGGTCGGCCACCGTCACCCGCGCCGCAGGCCAGAGCCGGCGGATGGCGGCGAACACCGCGCAGCCGGGCAGCACGAACTCCACCCGACCCGGGCCGACGCAGGGATGCTGTGCGAGGCCCGGCCGGCCGAGCGCGCAGAGCGCGGCCAGCGCGTCGTCCGCCTCGGCCCCGGTCAGGGTGTGGCCGTCGATCAGCGCCCGCGAGTAGCGCGGCAGGCCGAGCGCCACTCCGGCCAGGGTGGTGACCGTCCCGGAGGTGCCGATCAGCCGCACGCCGCCGCGGCCGATCTCGTCGCCGATGCGGTGGATCTCGTCGAAGGGGCGGAAGGCGGCGACCGCATCCTCGACCATCGCCGCGAAGCCGTCGCAGGTGAAGGCGCGCTCGCCCCAGCGCTCGGCCAGCGTCACCACCCCCATCGGGATCGAGGCGTAGCCGATCACCTCGGAGGGAGGCTCGCCGCGGCGGCGCGCACGCAACCAGGCGAGCTCGGTCGAGCCGCCGCCGATGTCGAACAGCAGCGCGCGATGCTCGGGCCCCGCCAGCAGCGAGGCGCAGGACTCCACGGCAAGCTCCGCCTCCTCGCGCGGTCCGATCACCTCGAAATCGATCCCCGTGGCCTCGCGCACGCGGGCGAGGAAGCGCGCGCCGTTCGAGGCCTTGCGGCAGGCCTCGGTCGCGACCGCACGGAAACGGCGGGTCGGGCGGCGCGCGAGCCGGTCGGCGCAGACCGCAAGCGCGTCGAGCGCGCGTTCCATCGCGGCCTCGCAGAGCCGTCCCGTGCTGGCCAGCCCCTCGCCGAGCCGGACCATGCGCGAGAAGCTGTCGATCACCCGGAAGCCGCGGCTGAGCGGGGTCGCGACCAGCAGGCGGCAGTTGTTGGTGCCGAGGTCGAGGGCGGCATAGACGGGCGGCCCGGTATCGGTCGGCATATGCGGAAGCGCCTGCATGGCGGCGGTGGGGCCCTTGGATCCTCCATCATGATCGTGTGCCGAGCGGCCCGCGGCAAGCAGTTTGCTCGATCCGCGTGCGCGGCCCGCACCCGCCGCAGGTCACTCCGTGATCGCGTCCGCGGCGCGGCGCCCGCGCCGCTCGTTCCAGACCGACACCGCGAGGGAGGCGAGCATCAGCGCGAAGATCGTCAGCGCCACCGGGTGGTTCAGGATCTCGAGCGCGTTGCCCCCGGCGATCTGGTAGGCGCGGAGGAGCTCGGTCTCGATCAGCCGCCCCAGCAGCAGCCCGACCACGACCGCTGCGACCGGGTAGCCGTAGCGCGAGAGCTGCCAGCCGAGCACGGCGAAGGCAAGCAGCGTGATCGGCCCCGCGCTCGAGCCCTCGATCGCGAAGGCGCCCATCGTGGCGACCACCAGCACGCAGGGGATGAGGATGCGCAGCTGCACGCGCACGATCGCGCTGGCGACGAACACGAAGCCGGTGCCGATCACGGTCAGCAGCAGCGCCTGGGCGAAGTTGGAGAGGATGATCGCGTAGACGATGTCGCGGTTCTGGTCGATGAAGCGCGGGCCGCCGACGACGTTGTGCATGGCGAAGGCGGCGAGCAGGATGGCGGTCGCGCCGCCGCCCGGGATGCCGAGCGCCAGCATGGTCGCCATCGCCCCGCCCTCGGAGCTCGAATTGGCGCTCTCCGAGGCGATCACGCCCTTCGGGTTGCCCTGGCCGAAGGTGTGCCCGTCCGGCGCAGTGCGTTTCGTCTCGGCATAGGACAGCAGGTTGGAGATCGAGGAGCCCACACCGGGGGTGGCGCCGATCAGGGCGCCGATCAGGGCGCCGCGCAGCATCGTGCCGGGATGGCGCAGCACCAGCCGGCCGCCATCGAGGATGCGGGCGAGGCTGATCCTGCGGTCCTCCTCCGCCTCGACCAGGAAGCGCGTGTTCACCAGCGCGAAAAGCTGGCTTGCCGCGAGCAGTCCGACCATCGCCGGGATGGTCGGGATGCCGTCGAGCAGCCAAGGGATGCCGAGCGTGCCGCGCATGTAGCCGGCGGTGTTCATTCCCACGGTGCCGAACAGCACGCCCAGCCCGGCGGCGAACAGGCCGCGGCTGACCGATGTCCCGCCCAGCGAGCCGAGCAGCACCATGCCCCAGATGCCGACCGCGACCATCTCGAAGGGTCCCATCTTCAGGACCATCTCGGCGAGCGGCTGCACGAGCACGAACAGCACCATGTAGCTCAGCAGCACGCCGATGCAGGAGGCGAAGAGGGCGGCCCCGAGCGCCTCGTTGTGCCGGCCCTGGCGTGCCATCGGGTAGCCGTCGAAGGTGGTGGCGACTGCCGAGGAGGTGCCGGGGATCCCCATCAGCACGGCGGGTACCGACCCGCCGAATCCGGCGCCCGTATAGACCGAGGTCAGGAAGATGATCGCCGGCAGGAAGTCCATGTAGAGTGTTGCGGGCAGGACGAGCGCCATCGCCATCGACACCGACACGCCCGGGATCGCGCCGAAGACCAGGCCGATCAGCAGGCCGGGGACGACCCAGATCCAGGCGTCGAGTGAACTGGACAGCAGGCTGAGGGCCGAGCCGGCCGCCGGCAGGTCGATCATGCCGCGCTCACAGGATCGCCGTGGTCAGCGGATAGGGGATCATCGCCTTGAAGGCGAGGATCACGCCAGCGGCGAAGGCGGGCGGGAACAGCACGAGCATCAGCGGCCGCCGCTCGCCGCCGATCGCGAGCCCCGCCAACACGAAGGCCCAGGCGGCGACGTCGTAGCCGATCGTCTCCAGCCCGGCGATGTAGAGCGCGAAGGCGCCGACCATGGCGCCGACCTTCAGCCGCTCCGGCCAAGTACCCTCCGGACCGTCCTGAGATGCGCCGGCCGTCCGCCTGACGCAGCCCCAGGCGATCACCGCCCAGAGCGCCAGCACCAGGATCGCGGTCGGCTGGAGCAGGAGCAGGTTGTGCGGGCTGAGCGAGACCGCGCGCGCCTCGATCAGATAGGCCAGAACGCCGGCGGCGAGCGCGGTGACGAGGGCGAGATGGCCCCAGGCGATGCGCCGTGCCGGCGCGTCCTGCCCCGTCACGCGCGCCCCCGTTCTCAGCTCGCCTTCAGGAGATCGGCGTATTTCGCCATGGTGCGGTGGGTGGCGAGATATGCCCGGTTCGACGCTTCCGGCCCGTACCAGGTGGTGGCGAGCTGCTGGCCCTTGAGTGTCGCGACACAGTCCGGGTCCTTGGTCGCGCGCTCGATCGCCGCCTCGAGGATCCTGTACCGCTCGGGCATCTTCTCGACGAAGCGGCGCAGCACGACGAAGCCGCGCTGCGAGCCGGCGACGAACTCGGGCTCGAAGCCGTGCTGCTTGGCGTGATCGGTGATCAGCTTCGTCTCCTCGAAGCCCTCGAACTTCTCCTCGTCGAACATCAGCAGCGGACGGATGCGCTCCTTGATCGGCAGGAAGCCCTCGGCGCCGACGAGGCCGATATCGACATGCCCGCCCATGGTGGCAGTGCGGGCCGGGCCGCCACCGTCATAGGTGACGATGCGCATCCTCGACCGGTCGATGCCGTGCGCCTGCACCAGGAGCGCAAGGTTGACGAGATCCGCCGAGGCGGGCTGCACGCCGACGGTCAGTGCGGCCGGGTTGGCCTTCAGCGCCGCGACCGCCGCGTCGATCGAGGCGGTCGGTTTCGTGGTCGCCGTCGCGCAGAGCGTGGCATCGCGCGAGGGCAGGTTGATCATCCAGAAGTCCTCGGCCTTGTAGGGTGCGTTGCGCAGCAGGATCGACAGCGGGATATAGGGTGCTGCCGAGTGCATCATGATCATGTAGCCGTCGTCGGGCTGCTGGAGGTAGAAGGTGTTACCCAGAACCGTTCCGCCGCCGGGCCGGTTGATGACGGTCACCGGCTGGCCGAGCTGCTTGGCGAGGAACGGCGCGAAGGCGCGCGCGTAGCGGTCGTTGTAGCCGCCGGTGGCGAAGGGCACGAGGATCGTCACCGGCCGGTCGGGGTAGGTCTGGGCGCGCAGCGGCAGGGGGGCGGCGAGGGCGGCGCCGGCGGCGAGGCCGAGCGTGGCACGACGCGAGAGGGTGAACTTGTCCGACCTCATCGATGGATCCTCCCTTGGGTCACGGCGCGGTCCGCCGTCTTGGCTGCATGCTGGCCTGCTCTCTCTACGGGGTCAAAGTGTCAACCGTCAACGGTTTGCGGCCTCCCCAGTGCCGTGCGCGGAGCGCAAGCCGATCGCGGATGACCCGTCATGTCTGTCGACGGTTGACAGTTTTGCCGGGTGAGCGAACCCTCCCTTGTCCCCTGGCCAGCCCACCGCCCCCGCATGAGCGACGCTTCCAAGCACCGATCGCCGGCACAGGCCGCATCCGCTCCGACCGGACGGCTCGCCCCGATCGCGCTGGCGGCCGCGCTCGGCGTGGCCGGCGGCGCGATCGCCTGGAGGCTCGGGGTGCCGCTCGCCTGGATGATCGGGCCGATGGTCGCGACCGCAGCGGCGAGCCTGGCGGGGTGGCGGCTCGTGCCCGTGCCGATGGGGCGCGAGCTCGGCCAGGCGGTGGTCGGAGTGGCGATCGGGCTGCGCATGACCCCCGCCGTGCTGGCGAGCGTCACCGCGCTGACGCCGGCGATCGCGCTGGCGACGCTCGGCGTGATCGCCACCACCACGCTCGCCGCGTTCCTGCTGCGCCCGCTCGGTCGCGTCGATGCGCGCACCGCGTTCTTCGCGACGGCCGCCGCCGGCATGGCCGACATGGCGATCGTCGCGCGCCGCCACGGCGGCGATGCGGATGCGGTGGCGACCGTGCATGCGATCCGCGTGGCCGCGATCGTGCTGGTGGTGCCGGTGCTGGCGGTGGCCTTCGGAAGCGGTGGCACGGTCGAGGACACGGCGCCGGCGGGTGCGCATCCGCTCGCGCTGTTGCCGGTGCTCGCGCTCGCCGTGCTCTGCGCCCGCGCGCTGAAGCCGCTGGGCTTCCCCAATCCCTGGCTGGTCGGGCCGATGATCGGCACGGCGGTGTTCGCGGCGCTCGACCCGTTCCCGGTCGTGGTGCCGTGGATCGCACTCGTGCTGGCGCAGCTCGCGATCGGCATCGCGCTGGGGACGCGGTTCCAGCGCGAGAGCCTGGCGCGCCTGCCGCGCGTCGCCTTGGCCGGCGCGGCGATCGCGGGCCTGCTGATCGTCGCGGCGGCGGCCGGCGCGGCCGTGCTGTCGGCCGCCGCCGGGCTGCCCCCCACGGTCGCGTTCCTCTCGCTCGCGCCGGCCGGCATCACCGAGATGGTGCTGACCGCGAAGATCATGCGGCTCGACGCCACGGTGGTGACCGCGTTCCAGGTCGTGCGGATCGCCGTCATTGCCGTGACGATCCTGCCGATGTACCGGCTCTACGGGCTCCTGGCGAGGAGGGTGCATGGATCTGCGATATGACGGCCGCCGCGTCCTGGTGGTGGGCGCCTCGGCCGGGATCGGTCTTGCGACGGCGGAGCTCCTGGCGGCCGAGGGGGCGCGGCTCGTGATCGCCGCGCGCTCGGCCGAGGGAATCGCGGCCGCGGCCGACAGGATCGCGCGCGCGGCCGGCCACCGTCCCGGCACCGCCTCGGCCGACATCACGCTCCCCGGCGAGGCCGAGCGTCTGGTCGCTGCGGCGGTGGCGGATCTCGGGGGGCTGGATGCCCTGGTCGATTGCGTCGGCGGGTCAATCCGCGCGCGCTTCGAAGAGCTGAGCGACGCCGACTGGCAGGACAATTATGCGTTCAATGTGCTCTCGGCCGTGCGACTGGTGCGTGCGGCGCTGCCGTCATTGCGTGCCGGGCGCGATCCGGCGCTGGTGATCCTGGGCGCGGCGTCGGCGCGCATGCCGTATCCCAACCAGATCGTGTCCAACGTGCACAAGGCGGGGCTGCTGGCGCTGGTGAAGACGCTTGCGGCCGAACTCGCGCCTGAGGGCATCCGGGTGAACGCGGTGGCGCCGGGGCGTACGCTGACACGGCTCTGGACCGAGCGCGCGGACCGGCTCGCGGCCGAGCGCGGCACGACGCGCGATGCGGTGATCGCCGAGTTCGCGCACGAGATCCCGCTCGGCCGCTTCGGCGCGCCGGACGAGGTGGCGGCGATGGTGGTCTGGCTCGCGAGCCCGCGCGCGAGCTACGTCACCGGCCAGACCGTGAACGTGGACGGCGGCATCGCGCGCGGCCTGCCGTAGCGCCTCAGCCCGCGAACGGCACCGGCTCGGCGCCGGCGAAGAAGCGCCAGAACGCATCGTACACCAGATCGGGCCGGTGCTCGGCGGGGTAGTGCCCGGTGGGGATCGCCCAGCCCCGCAGATCCGGCGCCCATGGACGCCACGCGTCCAGCACCTTGAAGTGCCGACCGCAATGGCTGTTCGAACCCCACAGCACCAGAACCGGACAGGCGATCGTCTTCCTGCCGAAATCGTCCGAGTCCATCGCGAAATCCACCGTCACGGTGGCGCGATAGTCCTCGCACACGGCGTGGATCTGTTCCGGCGTGGTGCAGCGCACGTATTCCGCCATCGCCTCGGCCGAGAAGATCTCCAGCCCCACGCCCTTCTTGTTCAGCTTGTAGCTGATGTAGTAGGGCAGGTCGGCGCAGAGCAGCCTCTCGGGGAAGGGGGCCTTCTGCGCCATGAACATCCAATGGTAGCTCTCCAGCGCCCAGCCGAGCGAGATGTTGGTCAGCACGTGATGCGTCGGCACGATGTCGAGCGCGGCGAAGCGCGTCACGACATCCGCGTGGTCGAGCGCCATGCGGAAACCGACGCGCGCGCCGCGGTCATGCCCGGCGACCGCGAACCGGTCGAAGCCCAGTTCGCGCATCACCGCGCGGTTGTCCTCGGCCATCGCCCGGAACGAGTAGCCCGCATGATCCTCGCCGCCCGGCGGCTTGTCGCTGTCGCCGTAGCCGCGCAGATCGGCCGCGACGACCGTGAAGCCCTGGGCGAGCGAGGGCGCGATCTTGTGCCAGGAGACCAGCGTCAGCGGGTTGCCGTGCAGGAGCAGGAGCGGCGGCCCCGACCCGCCGACCGCCACATTGATGCCCACCCCGCCCACGACGATGCGTCGGCGCGCGAAGCCGGGCAGAAGTTCCCTGCCCCAGGGGATGAGCGGCGGCGGCACGGCGGGGTCCGGGCGCGGCAGGTCGTGGGGCATGGCGGTCTCCTCGGGGTGGTGCAGCGGATGACGCGTCCGGGGGTGCTGTCAACTGTCCGCTGTTGACCCGCAGCGGCTCCTCCGCTTCCCTGCCCCCCCGACAGGAGGGTTCGATGACGGCGAGAATCGGTCTGATGCTCGGCGATGCCACCGGGATCGGCCCCGAGGTGGCGGTGAAGGCGCTCGCCATCGGCCCGCTCGCCGACGCACGGGTGGTGCTGTTCGCCGACCGGCGCGTGCTCGCGCTCGGCGAGCGCGAGGCGGGACGGACGCTTGCGGTGCGGCCCTGCAACGGCCTCGACGCGCTCGACGAGGCGGACGGGGCGATCCCGCTGATCGAGTGCGTTCCCGCCGACCCCGCCGCGCTTGGCCGTGGCGCGGTGAGCCCGGACTCCGGACGGATCGTCGGCGAGACGCTCGCCCGCATGATCGCCGAGGCGAAGGCCGGCCGGCTGGATGCGATCTGCTTCGCGCCCTTGAACAAGAAGGCGCTGCACGAGGGCGGCTTCGCCTATCACGACGAGCACCAGATGTTCGCCGCGCTGACCGGGCACCGGGGCTTCTTCGGCGAGATGAACGTGATTCCCGCCTTCTCGACCTTCCGCGTCACCTCGCACGTGTCCCTGCGCGAGGCGCTTGCGCTGATCACGCCCGAGCGCATCGCGGCTGCGGTCGAGCTCGCCGACGCCACGCTCGCGCGCCTGCTCGGCCGCCGCCCTCGGATCGGCGTCGCCGCGCTCAACCCGCATGCCGGCGAGAACGGCCTGTTCGGCCGCGAGGAGATCGAGATGATCACGCCGACGCTGCAGGCCCTGCGCGCGAAGGGGATCGACTGCACGGGGCCGATCCCGGCGGACGTGATCTTCATCCGCGCGCGCGACGGTGGCTTCGACGGCGTGGTGTCGATGTATCACGACCAGGGCCAGATCGCGACCAAGCTCCTGGGCTTCCATCAGGGCGTCACGGTGACGGCCGGGCTTGACGTGGTGTTCACCACCCCGGCGCACGGCACCGCCTTCGACATCGCCGGCAAGGGGATCGCCGATCCGGGTGCGATGCGGCGGGCGCTCGAACTGGCGGCGCGGCTCGCGAACCGCCGCGCCTGATCAGCCCGGCCGCATCTCGGCCATCCCGATCGCGTCGAGAAAGCGCCGCCGCCCGCCGACGATGTGCCGTTCGCCCGCCTCGCGCGCGGCGGCCGCATCGCCCTTGCGGATCGCGTCCAGGATCACGCGGTGCTCGGCGTTGCTCTCGGCCATCGCGCGCGCGCTGAACAGTGATTTGCGCCGGCTCAGATGGCTCTCCTTCACCAGCGCGTCGTACATCTCCTTGGCGCGCGCATTGCCGGCGTAGTCCATCAGGGCGTCGTGGAAGGCGAGGTTGTGCTCGTAATAGGCCGGCGCGTCGCCGGCCGCGATCGCCGCCGCCATGGTCTCGATCAGCTGCGCGAGCCGCGCGCGCTGTTCGGCGGTCGAGGATGCGGCCAGGCGTGCGCAGGCATAGCCGGTCAGGAGGCCGCGCATCTCGGAGATCTCGAGCGCCTGCTCGACGCTGAGCTCGCGCACATAGACGCCGCGGTTCACCTTCGCCTCGACCAGCCGCGCCTTCTCCAGCCCCCGCAGCGCCTCCCGCACGGGCCCGCGGCTGACGCGCAGCCTTGCGGCGAGGTGCTGCTCGTTGATCCGCTCGCCTGGCGCGAGCTCGCCGGTCAGGATCAGCCGCTCCACCTCGCGCTGCACGAGCGAGGTCAGCGACTGGGTCCGGACGATGTCGATCGGCGGCGTGTCGAGCATGGCGCGCGTCCTCTGCCAGCCTGGGCGGGAAAACTCAAACTGTCGACAGTTTACATCATCGCGTCGCAATGCTAAGCGGAACATCGCAAAGCGCAGAAACCGTCGGGGACCGTCGCCGCATGCCCATTCCCGCCGCCTCGTCCACGCTCGCGGGGCTCCGCGTGCTCGATCTCAGTCGCGTGCGCGCAGGCCCGACCTGCGTGCGTCAGCTCGCCGACTGGGGCGCGGACGTGATCAAGATCGAGATGCCGCCCGCGCTCGAGAGCGGCGAGGGACTGGGCGGACCGCGCCACGGGCCCGACTTCCAGAACCTGCACCGCAACAAGCGCAGCCTGACGCTCAACCTCAAGGCGCCCGAGGGCCTGGCCATCTTCAAGCGGCTCGCCGCGCGGGCGGATGTGGTGGTGGAGAACTTCCGCCCCGACGTGAAGACCCGCCTCGGCATCGACTACGAGTCGCTGCGCGCCGTCAACAGGCGCATCATCCTCGCCTCGATCTCCGGCTTCGGCCAGGACGGGCCGTACGTGAACCGCCCGGGCTTCGACCAGATCGCCCAGGGCATGGGCGGGCTGATGTCGATCACCGGCCTGCCCGGCCAGGGCCCCGTGCGCGTCGGCATCCCGGTGGCCGATCTCTGCGCCGGCATCTTCGCTGCCCAGGGCATCCTGCTCGCGCTGATCGAGCGCGAGAAGTCGGGCGAAGGCCAGTGGGTGCAGACCAGCCTGCTCCAGGCGCAGATCTTCATGCTCGACTTCCAGGCCGCGCGCTGGCTGGTGGACCGCGAGGTGCCGAAGCAGGCGGGCAACAACCACCCGACCTCGATCCCCACCGGGGTGTTCCCGACCGCCGACGGTCACATCAACATCGCGGTCGCCGGCGGGCCGATCTGGGAACGCTTCGCGCGCGCCATGGGCCGCGCGGACTGGATCACCGATCCGCGCTACGCCCGCGCCGCGGACCGGTCGAAGAACCGCGACGCGCTGAATGCCGAGATCGCCGAGCTGACGAGGACGAGATCCTCGGCCGAGTGGGTGGAGCTCCTGAACGAGGCCGGTGTGCCGACCGGGCCGATCTACTCGATCGACCAGGTCTTCGCCGATCCGCAGGTGCAGCACCTGAAGATGGCGGCCGCCGTCGACAGCCCGGTGCGCGGCCGGATGGAGCTGGTCGCGCAGCCGATCGTGCTCTCGCGCACGCCCTCCTCGCTTGCCGCGCCGCCGCCCGAGGCGGGCCAGCACACCGACGAGGTGCTGGCCGAGGCGGGCTACACCCCCGCCGAGATCGCCGACTTCCGTGCCCGCCAGATCGTCTGAAGGACCAGAACGATGCCCGACGGATTGCTGCTCAAGACCGACAAGATGCTCGCCCGCAAGGAGGGCGGCATCGGCACCATGACCTTCAACAACCCCGAGCGGCGCAACGCCGTCTCGATGGAGATGTGGGAGGCCGCCGAGGCGATCCTGACCGACTTCCGCGACGACCCGTCCGTGCGCGTGGTGATCGTGACCGGAGCGGGCGACAAGGCCTTCGTCTCGGGCGCCGACATCTCCAAGTTCGAGAGCGAGCGCAACTCGATGGAGGATGTCGAGCGCTACAATGCCCAGACCGCGCGCGTCTACGACCTGCTCTACGAGCTGCCGAAGCCGACCATCGCGCAGATCAAGGGCTACTGCGTGGGCGGTGGCACCGCGCTCGCCGTGTGCTGCGACCTGCGCATCTGCGGCGACGACAGTCGCTTCGCCATCCCCGCCGCCAAGCTCGGCCTCGGCTACGGCTTCACGGGGATGAAGCGGCTCGCCGACATCGTCGGCCCCGCCTTCGCCAAGGAGATCCTGTTCACCGCCCGGCTGTTCGACGCCGAGGAGGCGCGCGCGATGGGCCTCGTCAACCGGGTCGTGCCGAAGGCCGAGGTCGAGGCCTATGTGGCGAACTACGCCGCGACGATCTGCGAGAACGCGCCGCTGACGGTGTCGGCGGCGAAGCAGATCCTGAACGAGACGCAGAAGGACGCGGCGGCGCGCGACATGGCGAAGGTGGACCGCCTGGTTGCGGCCTGCTTCGCCTCCGAGGACTACAAGGAGGGCCGCCGCGCCTTCATGGAGAAGCGCAAGCCGAACTTCCAGGGGCGCTGAGCCGCATCCGGGCCAGGGGGCGGACAACGCTCCCGGCCCCTCTTCGGGAGGAGACCGATGCTCACACGACGCAGCTTCGCCGCCGCATCCGCCGCGGCACTCGTTCCATCCCCGCTCCTCGCGCAGGCGCGCTACCCGGTGCCGACCGTCACGCTGGTGACGCATTCCTCGCCCGGCGGCGGCAGCGACGTGTTCCTGCGCGAGCTGATCAAGCACCTGCAGCCGGTGATGGGGGTCAACTTCGCGGTCGAGAACGTGCGCGGCGGATCGGGCGCGACCGCCGTGGCGCGCGTTGCGCGCGCGCGGCCGGACGGCTCGATGTTCTACGCCACCACCCCGACCTACATCCAGACGACGCTCTTGAGCCGGCCGGAGTTCGGCTACGACGCGCTCGATCCCCTCGCGATCGTCTTCCTCGACCCCGAGGTGATCTATACGCGCGCCGAGTCGCCCTTCCGTACGCTCGCCGATGCGGTCGCGCACGCCAAGGCCAATCCGGGGCGCCAGAAATGGGGGGCGGCGAATCCGGCCTCGCTGGAGCGCATCGCCTTCGAGCGGATGAGCCGGCTGATCGGCGCGCGCGCCGCCGTGGTGAGCCACGAGGGCGGCGGCGACCTGATGATCAACGTGCTGAACGGCACGCTCGACCTCGGCATCGGCGAGATCCAGGAGATCCGCTCCCAGCTCGAGGCCGGGAGGATCCGCCTGCTCGCCGTCGTCACCGAGGCGCGGCTGCCCGACTTCCCCGATCTCGCCACCGCGCGCGAGCAGGGTGTGGATCTGGTCGTCACCAAGTTCCGCGGTCTCGCCGGTCCCAAGGGCATTCCCGACGAGGTCGCGGCGATCTGGCACGAGGCGCTGCGCCGGGTGCTGGAGAGCCCCGCCTACAGGGCGCAATACGCCAAGGAGAGCCTGGTGCCGGCACTGATGGCGCGCGACGAGGCGCGCCGCTTCACCACCGCCTTCGCGGCCGAGGTCGAGCGCGACCTGCGCGAGCTCGGCGTGGTGCGGTGAACGCTGCCACGCGCGACATCACGCTCGGCATCGCTGCGCTCGCGGTCGCCGGCGTCTGGTGGGCGCTGGCTGCGGCAATCCCCGTCAGCCTGCTTGCGGACGCGGTCGGCCCCGGCGGTGTGCCGAAGGCGGTGGCGATGCTGATGGCCGCGGCGGGTGCGGTGCTGGTGCTGCGCAGCGTGCTGCGCCCGGCGCGGGAGAGGCCGGCACGTCCCGCGCACGGCCGCGCCGCCGGTCTGCTCGCGCTGCTGCTCGCCTATGTCCTCGGCCTGCCGTTGATCGGCTATCCCCTGGCGCTCGGGCTGCTCGCCGGGGCGGTCGCGCTCTATGCCGGGGCGCGACCCGGTCTCGGGCTCGCCGGCTTCGCGGCGGCGATCGGCGCGCTGTTCTGGTTCGTCTTCGTGCGGGTGATGGGCATTCCCTTTCCCGCCGGTACGCTGTTCGGCGGGCTCTGATGGGCGCCTTCACCGACGTCTCGGTCATCGCCACCGCCTTCGGCGGCACGCTCTGGGGCATCCTCGGCGGCGCGCTGCCGGGCATCTCGCCCTCGATCGCGATGGCGCTGCTGCTGCCCTTCACCTACGGCATGGAGCCGATCCCGGCGATCGTGCTGCTCGCCAGCGTCTATGTCGGCGCCGAGTACGGCGGCTCGATCCCGGCGATCCTGATCCGCACGCCCGGCACCAACGCCGCCGCCGCCACCACGCTCGACGGCTACGAGATGGCGCGGCAGGGCAGGGGGGGCGAGGCGCTCGGCATCTCGCTCGTCTCGGGACTGGTGGGCGGGCTGTTCGGCCTCGGCGTGCTGGTCGTCGCGACCGAGCCGCTCGCGCGCGTTGCCCTCGCCTTCACGCCACCCGCCTATTTCGCGCTCGCCGTGCTCGGCCTGTCGGTGATCGCGGGACTCGCCGGCGGGGCGCTCACGAAGGGGCTGATCGCCGCCTCCCTCGGGCTGATGATCGCGACCGTCGGCACGGATCCGGTCTCGGGCGTGCCGCGCTTCACCTTCGGCTCGCCCGAGCTGCTGGCGGGAATCCGGCCGATCCTCGTGATGGTGGGGCTGTTCGCGGTGGCCGAGATGCTGGTGCAGATCGGCGAGCCGGACTGGGCCAAGGCCGAGGCGCGCGACACGCGCCTCAAGCTGCCGAGCCTCGCGCTGTTCCGTCGCCTCCTGCCCGCCCAGGCGATCGGCTGCGGCATCGGCACCTTCGAGGGCGTGACACCGGGTGCGGGCGGCACCATCGCCGCCTTCATGGCCTACAACGAGGCGAAGCGCTGGTCGCGCGATCCCGACGCCTTCGGCAAGGGCGCGCCCGAAGGCGTGGCCGCGCCCGAGGCGGCGAACAATGTCGTCACCGCGACCGCGCTGGTGCCGCTGCTCTCGCTCGGCATTCCGGGGTCGAACTCGGCGGCGATCCTGCTCGGCGGCTTCCTGGTGCACGGGCTCACGCCCGGGCCGATGCTGTTCGAGCGCGCGCCGGAGGTCGTGTGGGGGCTCTACGGGGGCCTGCTGCTCGCCAACATCGCCATGCTGCTGCTCGGCCTGGTCATCCTCACGCCGACGCTATGGCTGGTGAACCGGCCCAAGCCCTATCTGGTCGCCGCGATCCTCGCGCTGATCGTCTCGGGCGTGTTCGCGATCGAACAGAGCGTGTTCGACATCGGCCTGGTGCTGGGCTTCGGCGCGCTCGGCTACGCGTTGCGCTGGGCCGGCGTGCCGGTGCTGCCGCTGGTGCTCGGCGTGGTGCTGGGCTTCATGCTCGAGAGCAACTACCGCCGCAGCCTGGTGCTCTCGGGCGGGGATCATGCGGTGTTCGTCGAGGATCCGGTGGCACTCGGCCTGCTCGCGGCCGCGCTGCTGCTGACCGGCTTCTCCCTGTGGCGCGAGTTCCGGAGGACGACGTGAAGGCGGATGTGAGCGTGGCGGAGCGGCTGGCGCGGGCGGCGGCCGATGCCGCCCCGAGCGAGGCGGTGCGCGAGACCTGCGAGCGCCTGTTGATCGACATCGCCGGCCTCTGCGTCGGCGCGCGCCACGAGCCCTACATCGCCGCGATGCTGGGCGCCGCCGACGCCGACGGTCCGTCCACCGCGATCGGCCACGCCCGCGGCTTCTCGGCTGCCGATGCGGCGCTCATCAACGGCACCGCCGCGCACGGCGAGGATTTCGACGACACCTTCGAGGGTGGGCCGGTGCATGCCGGCGCGGTGGTGGTGCCGGCCGTGCTGGCGGTCGCGGAACGGTTCGGGCTCGCCGGCGCGGATGCGCTGCGCGGCATCGCCGTGGGCGCGGAGGCGACCTGCCGGCTCTCCACCGTCGTGCCGAAGGCGGTGCACAAGGCGGGCTTCCATCCGACCTCGGTGTTCGGCGTCATGGGCGCGGCGCTGGGCGTGGGCGCGGCGCTGCGTCTGACCCCCGCCCAGATCACCGACGCGCTCGGCATCGCCGGCAGTTTCGCCTCCGGCATCATCGAGTACCTCGCCGAGGGCGCCTGGACCAAGCGGCTGCATCCCGGCTGGGCGGCGCAGGGCGGCATCCGGGCGGCGCTGCTCGCGCGCGGCGGCTTCGTCGGCCCGCGCACCGTCTTCGAGGGGGCCCACGGGCTGTTCAACGGCTTTGCACGGGCGCTGCCGGGACACTGGGACGCCCTGCTCGACGGGTTCGGGACGCGCTGGGTGGCGGAGACGATCGCCTTCAAGCCCTATGCCTGCGGCACCATGACGCATCCCTATGTCGATTGCGCACGCCGCCTCGCCGCACGGGGGATCACGCCCGAGGAGATCGTCGCGATCGAATGCGAGACGGCCGAGGGCATCCTGCACCGGCTGTGGGAGCCGCTCGCCGACAAGCAGGCGCCGCCCAATGCCTACGCGGCGAAGTTCAGCACGCCCTACTGCATCGCCGCCGGCTTCGTGCTCGACGGCGCGGCGCTCGACGCCTTCACCGAGGAGCGCGTCGCCGATCCGCGCCTGCGCGCGCTCGCGGCGAAGGTCCGCTACGTGGTCGATCCGGACAATCCCTATCCGCGCGCCTATACCGGGCATGTGCGCGCCACGCTCGCCGACGGCACCGTGGTCGAGGAGCGCCAGCCGCATCTGCGTGGCGGCGCCTCCGAGAGGCTGAGCCGCGCGGAGATCGAGGCCAAGGCGCGCGCCAACATGCGCCACGGCGGCTGGGACGACGCGCGGATCGAGGCTGCGCTGCGCTTCGCCGCCTCGGCGTTCGATGCGGCGCGGATCGACGTCTCCCCGCTGCGCGGCTGAGCGATGACCCAGGAACTCGCCGGCCGCGTCGCGCTCGTCACCGGCGCCGGGCGCAACATCGGCCGCGCGATCGCGCGTGACCTCGCCGCCGGCGGAGCGGCGGTGGCGGTGAACGCGCGCGCCAACCGCGCCGAGGCCGAGGCGGTCGTGGCCGAGATCGTGTCCGCTGGCGGCCGCGCCATCGTTGCGCTCGGCGACGTCACCGACCCGGCGGCGGTCGAGGGCATGGTGCGCGCCGTGCTCGAGACGTTCGGCCGGCTCGACATCCTGGTGAACAACGCCGCGCTCCGCCGCGAACTGCCCTTCGCCGAGATGGACTTCGCCGCCTGGCGCGCCGTGCTCGACGTGTGCCTGGACGGCGCGTTCCACTGCGCGCGCGCCGCCCTGCCGGCGCTGCGCGCGTCGGGACACGGAACGATCGTCAATATCGGCGGGCTGACCGGGCATTCGGGCGCGGCACGGCGCGCCCACGTGGTGACGGCGAAGGCGGGGCTCGCCGGCTTCACGCGCGCGCTCGCCCACGATCTCGCCCCCGACATCACCGTGAACCTGGTCGCTCCCGGGCTGATCGACACCGCGCGCGAGGCGGCCCGGCCGCACCATCGCGGCGGGCGGCGCACGCTGGTGGGGCGCGAGGGCACGCCGGAGGAGGTCGCCGCCGCGGTGCGGTTCCTCGCCGGGCCGCGCGCGCGCTACATCACCGGCCAGACGCTGCACGTCAACGGCGGCGCCTACCTGCCCGGCTGAGCCGTGCTCGAACCCTGGCAGTGGGCGGCGGCGCTGGCGCTGGCGCTCGTCGCCGGCACGGTCTCGGGCATCTCGGGCTTCGGTGCCGGGCTGATGCTCTCGGCCTATCTGCTGCCGATCCTCGGCGCACGCGTCACCGTACCGGTGCTGGCGGTGGCGATGGTGCTGACCAATGCCGGGCGGGTCTGGGCGTTCCGCGACGCGCTCTCCTTGCGCGTCGCGCTGCCGGTGCTCGCGGGCGTGCTGCCGGGGGCGCTCGCGGGGTCCTACGCCTTCGGCACGCTCGGCGGGGTGTGGGCCGAGCTGGTGGTCGGCGGATTCCTGATCGTCTCGGTGGCGTTGCGGCGTGCGCTCGCGGGGCGCAGGATCCCCGCCACGCCGCGCGTGCTCGTGGCAGGCGGCGGGGTCACCGGCCTGCTCTCCGGCATCACCACCGGGGCGGGCATGCTGCTGATCCCGCTGCTGCTCGGCGCCGGCCTGCCGGCGCGCGCGCTGATCGCGACGGATGGGTTCGTTTCCGGATCGATGCACCTCGCGCGGGTCGCCGGCTATGCCGCCGGCGGCGTGCTCGGCCCGGATCTCGTCCTGCTCGGCCTGGCGCTCGGCGCAGCGACCGTGCCGGGCAGCCGCGCGGCCGCCTGGATCGTCGCACGCATCCCGCCCTGGAGGCACGAGGCCGTGCTTGAGGCCCTGGTCGTGCTGATCGGCGCGCTGACGGTCTGGGAGGCGGTCGCGGCGATGAGCGGACGGTAGCGGCTGGCGGATTGTTTTCTTCCTGGCGCTCGGCAAGGAGTTTCATCGCCGCTCTTCCGTGCAAAACAAAAAAATCTTCTTCAACCCTGGTATTCCTTGGCGCCAGAAGAAAGAACATCCTATATCGCGGCGAACACGGGAGGGGCCCGCCATGTCCTGCTGCACCACGCTCGCCCCGCCCGAGCAGTCGCTCGGGCAGCTCGATCGCCGCACCGCGCTCGCCGGCCTTGCCGGCGCGATCACGCTCGCCGGCCGCGCGCACGCGCAGGGGCTGACGCGGTTGCGTCTGGCCTTCTGCGGCCAGCTCCTCTGCGTCGTGCCCTACGAGGTGACGCGCGCGCGCGGGCATTTCCGTGCCGAGGGGCTGGAGGTCGAACTCGTCTACACGCGCGGCGGCAACCAGGCGATGCAGGCGCTGGTTGGCGGCGCAGTCGACTACGCCGGCACCTCGTTCGACGTCGCCTTGCAGGCCTTCGCCAACGGCGCACCGATCCGCCGCTTCGCCTCCACCGGCCGCCTGCCGCTGTTCGCCCTCGCGGCTGCTCCGGCCCGCGCCGGGACGATCCGCGACATCGCCGCCCTCGACGGCCGCACGATCGGGATCTCGGCACTCGGCAACGCCGATCATGTGCTGGCCCTGTTCCTGATGAAGCGCGCCGGGCTCGATCCGGGGCGCGCGCGCTTCGCCGCCCTCGGCACCAATCTCTACGAGGCGCTGCGCCGCGGCCAGGTCGAGGCCGCGATGGTGCAGGAGCCGGCGCTGACCCTGGTCCAGGAGGCGGGCGGGCACGTGATCTTCAACGCGATGGACATCGCCGATGCGACACGCGTGCTGGGCGGCGCCTTCGAGTTCATGGGGGTCGCCGTGCGCGCATCCGAACGCGACCGGCGGCTCGACGAGATGCGCCGGCTCGCCCGCGCGCTCGCCGCCGGCTTGCGCGACACGCGCACGATCCCGGTGGAGGAGGTGGTCGCCGCCCTGCCGCGCGAGCTGATCGCCGGCGGCGACTGGGGGCGGCTCGGCGTGATCCTCGAGCGCTACCGCGAGTCGCTCTACCCCGACGAGGTGCGCATCGATCCGGAGGCGGCCGCGCGCGTCGCTCGCGCGCAGCGCGAGGCGGGCGTGCTGACGCGCGAGGTCGATCTCGCCGTGCTGCTCGACCGCGCGGTGCTGGAGGGCTGACCCTTTGCTCCACGTACGACGGCTGACGCTCGGCTATGGCGGCCCGGAACCGGTGCTGGCCGAACTCGACCTCGACATCGCGGCGGGCGAGTTCGCCGCGCTGGTCGGGCCCTCGGGCTCCGGCAAGACCTCGGTGCTGCGCGCGGTCACCGGCCTGCAGCGGGCCGAGGGGGGCGTGATCGACCTCGCCGTGCCGCGGAGCGAGGTCGGATTCCTGTTCCAGGACGACGCGCTGCTGCCCTGGCGCACGGCGCGGCAGAACGTCGCGCTGGGCCTGCGCATCCACGGCATGGCCAAGGAGCGCGCGCTCGCCGAGGCGGAGGCGTGGCTGGATCGGCTCGGCCTCGCCGGGCTCGGCGGACGCTTCCCGCGCCAGCTCTCGGGCGGGCAGCGCAAGCGCGTCGCGATCGCTCAGGTGCTGGCGCTGCGGCCGCGGCTCTTGCTGATGGACGAGCCCTTCGCCTCGCTCGATGCGATCGTGCGCGCGCGCATCACCCAGGACCTGCTCGACCTGGTCGAGCGCGAGGGCATCTCGGTGCTGCTGGTGACGCACGATCTCGAGGAGGCGATCGCGCTCTCGGACGTGGTGCACGTGCTCTCTGGGGGCCCGCGCGCGCGCGTGCTGGCGAGCCGCCGCGTGCCGATCGCGCGGCCGCGCGAGCTGATCGGCGCGCGCGGGCATCCGGCCTTCGCGCCCCTGCTGCGCCAGCTCTGGCGCGACCTCGAAGGCGCGTTCCCCGCCGGCGCGCAGGCCGCGGAGCGTGTCGCGGCATGACGACCCTGCTGAACCTCGTCTGGGTGCGCCGTGCGCTCGCGCTCGCGACGCTGATCCTGCTCTGGGAGGCGGCCGGCTGGGCCGGGCTGATCAATCCGCTCTACGCCGCGCCGCCGAGCGAGGTGGCCGCGCTCGCCTTCGGCCTGTTCGCGGACGGCTCGATCTGGCCGCATCTCCAGGCGACCTTCGCGGCCGCCCTGCTCGGGCTCGCGATCGGGCTCGCGATCGGCATCATGCTCGGCTTCGCGGCCGCCCTGATCTCCCCGCTCGCCGCGCTGCTCGAGCCGGTCATGCTGCTCTTGAACGCCGTGCCGCGCGTGATCCTGGCTCCGCTGTTCGTGATCTGGATGGGGATCGATCTCGGGTCGAAGGTCGCGCTCGCGACCGTGCTGGTGGCGGTGCTGATCTTCTTCGCAGTCTATTCCGGCGTGCGCGAGGTGGACCAGCGCCTGGTCGAGCGCGTGCGCACGCTCGGCGGCGGCAAGGCGGTGCTGGTGCGCGAGGTGTACATCCCCTCCGTGGTCTCCTGGGTGATGGGCAACCTGAAGGTGGCGGTGGGCTTCGCCTTCACCGGCGCGGTGGTGGGCGAGTTCGTCGCCTCGGCGCGCGGGCTCGGCTACCTGCTGCAGTTCGCGCAGAGCACCTACAACGCCGCGCTGTCGCTCGCGCTGGTGACGCTGATCATGCTGTTCGTGCTGGTGCTGTTCTTCCTCGCCGAGCAGCTCGAGCACCGGCTGCTCAGATGGCGCTATCGCTGACTGCGCGGTTCGCGCCGGGCGAGACGGTCGCGCTGCGGCCGGACCTCGCGCTGCCCGACTGGTCGCTGCTGACCGATCGCGCCGGGCGCGAGGCGCTCGCCGCGGCGATGGCGGTGGCCGGACGGCGCGAGCGCTGGGCCGGGCTCGACGCGGCGGAGGACGCGGTACGGCGCACGGTGCTGCTCGGCTTCGCCGCGTTCGGCTCGCCGCCGTCGGTGACGGAGATCGCGGCCAGCACCGGCCTGGATCGGGATGCGGTGCGCGCGGCGCTGGCGCGGCTCGCGGATCGCGACCTGGCCGTGCTGGGCGAGGACGGCCGCATCGCCGCCGCCTATCCGTTCAGCGCCGAACCGACGCCGCATCGCGTCGCCCTCGCGCGCTTCGCCACGACCGTGCACGCGCTCTGCGCGATCGACGCGCTCGGCATCGGCGGCATGCTGGGCGCCGACACGCTGGTCGAGTCCCGCTGTGCCGAGACGGGCGCGAAGGTGACCGTGCGCACGCGCAACGGCGGCTTCGCGCTCGCCGAGCTCACGCCGGCGGGGGCCCAGGTCTGGTACGGCCTCGCCTACGCGGGCGGGTGCGCGGCGCGCTCGGGCTGCGCGCTCAAGCTGTTCTTCCGCTCCGAGGCCGATCTCGCGTCGTGGCGGGCGCGCCACCACGACCACCCCGGATATCGCCTGAGCGTGCCGGCCGCGCTGCAACTCGGGCTCGCGCTGTTCGCGCCGATGCTCGGCGGTCAGGCCGCGGAGATCACGACGAAGGTGTCGTTGTAGGCGGGCTGGCCCCAGGGCGACCAGGCGGAGGGCGAGAGCAGGTTCGCCACCGCCCCCTCCTCGCCGGCGGTGCTCCACCACTTGCCGGGCGGCGAAACGACGCCGGGCAGCATCGCGTCGGTGACACGCAGGGTGGCCGGATCGCGCCGCGCGCGTTGCGCCCCCGGCGCATCACGAGCCAGCTCTCCGCCATGTCCTCGGGATCGAAGCCGGCCGTCCAGCACGCGCCGGCCGAGGCGGTCGCGGTGACCGAGCAGATGTCCCCACGCATGCGGCCCGCGCCGAGCGCGTGGGAAATCCGCACGAGCGGGGGCCGCTGCACCACGCCCATCGTGCCGAGAGAGGTGTGCGGGGCGATCGCCTGCACACCGCGCGAGCGCGGATCGCCCGGACCCGTCGCGGCGACCAGGGCATCGGCGCATCCGCGGCGCCGCCCTGGAATCCGATACGTAGCCGTGCCAAGATCGTGCCTCGCTCGGGACGACAGCCCAGCCCCGGCGTCCTGTCATGCCGCGGCCGCCGGAGACGCAGCATGGGGGAAGATCATGGCGCAGCTCATCGAGTATCTGTATCTTGCGGATATCGCCTATGCGTCGAAGGCAGACGGCCAACCCACGGCGTTCGGCTGGACGACGCAGAAGTGGGAATGGGCGACCTGGTACGGCGACGGGTTCCAGGGCGGGATCTTCGTCGATCCGGCTGGCGACGAGGTGATCGTCGCGTTCGCCGGGACCAAGGGGAGTCTGAGCACGGCACCGATCTCGCAGAACACGGCCAATCTGCGCATCGGCCTGCACGTCATCCCGAACATGGCCGGTTCCGCTCATGCCATGGTGCGGTGGGCGCAGGAGAACTACCCCCTGGCGCGGCTCTCGATCGTCGGCCATTCGCTCGGCGGCGGGCTTGCCCAGGTCGTCGGCAACTGGACCGGCGTGCCCTTCATCTCGTTCAACGGCCCGGGCATGGCGGGACACCTCAAGCTGTCGGCGTTCAATGTGTTCAAGCCGAAACAGATGCTCCGCTCGATCCGGTCGGACGCCACCGGACGGAGCTCGGGGATTTCCTTCGTTGTCCGACATGACTTCATCGGCAGCTACGGCAAGCATGTCGGCCACTTCTTCCTGCTCGACCAGAATGGTGGCGACACGCACAGCCTCCAGGCCATCCGACGCGGACTGCACAATCACGGCTTGCTGCGCCGAGAGCCCCAGGACGTCTCGGCGCGCTGGACGGGCTGAGCGCAGCGGCTAGCGCGGGCCGAGCCGCCTGCGCGTCGCGCCGAGCCCGAGCGCGGCGAGCAGGGCGAAGGCGGCGCCGGCGAGGAAGGTCCCCGCCGGCCCGACCGCATCCCAGAGCGCGCCGGCGATCGTGCTGGCGGCCAGCAGCGCAAGCCCGCCCACCAGGTTGAACACGCCGAAGGCGGTGCCGCGCAGCTCCGCCGGCGCCGCATCCGCCACCAAGGCGGCGAACAGGCCCTGGGTGCAGCCCATGTGCAGGCCCCAGAGCACCACGCCGATGCCCACGCCGAGGATGCCGCCGGTGACGGCGAGCACCACGTCCGCCGCGACCAGCAGCGCGAGACCGAGCAGCAGCAGGCCGACCCGGTCCATCCGGTCGGAGAGCGCACCGACCGGATAGGCGGAGAGCGCGTAGGCGATGTTCATGACGACGAGCACCACAGGCACCAGCATCAGCGCGGTGCCGACCGACTGGGCGCGCAGGATCAGGAAGGCCTCGCTGAAGCGCGCCAGCGTGAACACCGCCGCGATCCCGACCACCTGCCAGTACGCAGGTCCGAGGCGCGCGAGCTCGGCGCGCGCGAGCGGCGTGCGCACCGCGCGCAGCCCCGCCGGCCGCGGCGGCTCGTGCACCGCGACCACGACCAGCGCGAAGGACAGTCCCGCTGGCGCCACCGCGACCCAGAACACGGCGACGAAGTCGTCGGCGAACAGTGCCATCAGCCCGATCGCGGCGAGCGGACCGAGGAACGCACCCACCGTGTCGAGCGACTGGCGCAGTCCGAAGCTTGCGCCGCGCAGCTCCGGGGGGCTGAGGTCGGCGACCAGCGCATCGCGCGGTGCGCCGCGGATGCCCTTGCCGAGGCGGTCGACAAAGCGTGCCGCCACCAGCCAGGCGACCGAGGGGGCGAGCGGGAAGACCGGCTTGGTGAGCGCGGCGAGCCCGTAGCCCAAGGCGGCAAGCGCCTTGCGCCGGCCGAGGCGGTCGGAGAGTGCGCCGGAAAACAGCTTGGTGATCGCCGCCGTCGCCTCGGCGATCCCCTCGATCAGGCCGACCGTCAGCACCGGTGTGCCAAGCGCGACCACCAGGTAGACCGGCAGCAGCGCATGGATCATCTCGGAGGAGACATCCATCAGCAGCGAGACGAAGCCGAGCGCCCAAACCCCGCCCGGGATGCGCCGCCAGGCCGGCCCGTCGGCCTGCGGCGCCTGCCGCCCGGTCCTCATCCCCCTGTGCCCGCTACCGTTGCGGATCGGCCCCGTACCGCAGGACCTCCACCCGCTCGAGCGTCACGAGGCCGCTGCCCATCAGCCCCTCGAGCACGGTGAGGAAACCGCGGATCTTCTCCTCGGCATCGACGATTTCGATCACCAGGGGCAGATCCTGCGAGAGGCGCAGGATCTTGGTGGTGTGCAGACGGCTCGACTGGCCGAACCCCATCGCGCCGCGCAGCACGGTCGCACCCGCGAGGTGCAGCTCGCGCGCCTTCAGCACGATCGCCTCGTAGAGTGGGCGGTCGCCATCGCGATCGTCCTCGCCGATGAAGATGCGCAAGAGCAGCGCCTGCCGCGGAACCTGCATGATCATGGTCCTCCGAGCCGGTTGAGCCGCTGGGCGAGCAGGTGACCGGCCGCCACCGCGCCGAGCCAGGCGGCGAGCGAGACGAGCACGTAGAGCGCCGCGAGAAGCGGGGCGCCGGACTGGACCAGGCGCAGCGTCTCGAGGCTGAACACCGAGAAGGTGGTGAAGCCGCCGCAGATGCCGGCCATCACGAACTGGCGCGCGCGCGTGCGGGCGAAGACGCGCCCGTCGGGGCCGGTGAGCGTGGCGTAGAAGCCGATCGCGAAGGAGCCGAGGGTGTTCACGAACAGCGTGCCCCAGGGGAAGGCAGGACCGAGCAGCGCGACCGCGCCGAAGGAGGCGAGCGCACGCAGTACCCCGCCGATCAGGCTGCCGAGCCCGACGAGCGCATAGAGCGCGACGACATCGGCCCGGGCCCGCCAGGGCGATGTGCCGCCGGTCACGCCGGCCGACCGAGCAGTGCCGCCATGGAGGCGAAACCGATCGCCGCTCCGCCCAGGCAGAGCACGAGCGAGCCGATCACGTTGCCGGCGACGCTCACCAGGCTGCCCTCGCGCAACAGCGCCAGGGTCTGAAGGCTGAACGAGGAGACGGTCGTATAGCTGCCGAGCACGCCGGTGACGAGGAGCGCCCAGGCATCGGGCGAGGTCCCGGGCGGAAACGCGGCAGCGGCGACGCCGATCGCGAGCGCCCCGGTCGCGTTCACCACCAGCGTGCCCCAGGGAAAGGTCTCGCCCACCGTGCGCGCGACCAGGCCGGAGACGAGGAAGCGAAGCGCCCCGCCGACGGTGCTGCCGAGCGCGACCCAGAACAGCGGGGCGAGCATGGCTGCGCTCATCGCGCCGCCCGCAGGGCGCGCCGGGCGCCCCGCCACACGCTCGCGACGAGCACCGCCGGGCAGCCGAGCGCCAGCAGGCCGCCGCCAAGCCATGGCGCGGCACCGGCGAGGTCGATCACGGCAGCGGACGCGCCGACGACCGTGAGCGCGGCGGCCGAGAGGTGCGCATCCGCTGCCACCATGCCGAGCAGTTCGGCCAGCACCTCGCGCAACAGGCTCATCGCACGGCCTCCCGGGCCGCTTGCCGCGCTGCGGCGGTCGCGCACAGACCTGCCGCGAGGAACAGCAGCGCCAGCACGAAGAGCGCGCCCTCCTGCCCCGGCCAGTCCACGCCCAGCCCCTCACCGGTCCAGAACACGCCGAACGCGGCGAGCATCGTGCCGACGCCGAACTTCAGGCTGTTCTCGGGCACGCGGGCGAGGGGGCGATGCAGCATGGCGCCGAGCCCGAGCACCAGGCCGCAGGCGGCCAGCGCGCCCAGCGCCGCCGGCACGACCGAACCGTGCCCAGCACCGACCGCAAGCACCACGAAGACCACCTCCAGCCCCTCCAGCAGCACCGCCTTGAAGGCGGCAAGCCCGGCGATCCAGTCGCCCGTGGCGCGGCTGGGGGCGGCCGCGGAGCCGAGCGCCGCGCGGGCGCGGGCGTAGACGGCGTCCTCGTCGCGCGGCGGCAGCACGCCCGCGGCGCGCAGCGCGGCCTTGCGCAGCCAGCCGAGGCCGAACAGCAGGAGCAGGATGCCGACGGCGAGCTGGACGGGAGCGATGGGCATGCCGGCAAGCAGGGGACCGAACCCGGCCACCAGGGCCGCAAGGACCGCAAGGGCGGCGGCGGTGCCGGACGCGGCCGGACGCCAGCCGCGCAGGGTCGCAACCGCGAGCACGATGGTGAACGCCTCCACCACCTCGACCAGGGAGGCGAGGAAGGCGGCTCCGATCGCCGGCGCCGCCGCCGAGAGGGTCATGGCGCGGCCTCCTTCGCGGGCGGGACGGAGGCGTCAGGCATTCTCGTCCTGCGCCTCGAACACCTGGCGGGCATAGGCGTCGAGCAGCGTCTCGCAGGCGGCAAGCCGCTGCTCGGCTTCGCTGCGCAGCGCGGCGCCGTAGAAGTCGAGGCGCACGATCTTCGCGAGCCAGCCCTGGAGCTTCTTCAGGTCGACGTCGTTCTCCTCGAGCTCCGCGTAGGTGAAGTGCTGCGCGGCCTGCTCCTTCGCCACCTCGCGCTCGAAATCCCCGCACTTGTCGATGAACTCGCGATAGGCCTCGTCACGGTCGGCCTTGAAGCGGGCGACGACCTTCTCCTCCTGGGCGCGGTCGAGCGCGACCGCCTCGAGGATCACGGCCTCGCCCCCGGCACCGGCGATCTCGTTCTCGAGCATCTTCAGGCGGCGGACGTGATCGTCGGTACGGGGCAGGAGGCAGACGCCGTTCTGCACATAGACCGCGCCCAGTCCCTTCAGGCGGCGCCAGACCGCGACTCGGACCTTCGCCGGCTCCGGGGGGACGCGATAGGCGAGCAGAAGCCAGCGCGTATCCATGGAACGTCTGTACTGTATCGGTTGTAACAGATCAAGCGCGACGATGTCCAGGCGGTCGGGGCGCGCCCGTACCCTCCGCGTTGCCGACCGACCGTCTCGTCTTTATGGTCCGCGCGTCCGCGGGGACCCCCGCGCGCCCCACTCGCCCAGGGAGGATGTTCCGATGCGCCTGACGCGCCGATTCCTTGCGGCCGGCCTCGCCGCTGCCGTCGCGGCACCCGCCGCCGCCCAGACCAACGTCACGCTGACGCATGCGCTGCCCTTGGACAGCCACTACGGCGTCGGGGCCGTCGCCTTCAAGGAAACGGTCGAGCGGCTGACCAACGGGCGCTACCGCGTCACCATCCAGCGCAACGACAACGAGCGCGAGGCGATCGAGGCGACGCAGATCGGCACGCAGGAGTTCACCATCACCTCGACCGGACCGGTCGGCAACTTCATCCCCGACACGCTGGTGCTCGACATCCCCTTCCTGTTCCGCGACTACGCCCATGCGCGCGGCGTGCTCGACAGCGCGATCGGCCAGGACCTGCTGGCGAAGTTCTCCGCCCGCGGCCTGGTCGGCGTGGCCTGGATGGAGAACGGGTTCCGCAACGTCACCAATTCGCGGCGCGAGGTCGCCGGCCCCGCCGACGTGCAGGGGCTGAAGATCCGCACCATGGAGAACCCGGTGCACATGCGCGCCTTCCAGACGCTCGGCGCGCTGCCCACGCCGATGGCGTTCAGCGAGCTCGTGCCCGCGCTGCAGCAGGGCACGGTGGACGGCCAGGAGAACCCGATCCCGGTGATCGTGGCGAACAATCTCAACCAGGTGCAGCGGTATCTCTCGCTGACGCGGCACGTCTATTCGCCGGCGGTTCTGATCGGCAACCCGGCCTTCTGGAACAGGCTGAACGCGGCCGACAAGGCGGCGTTCCAGGAGGCCGCCAAGGCGGCGGTGAAGGCGAACCGAGACCGCGTGACGGCCGACGAGCAGCGCGGCGTGACGCTCCTGCGCGAACGCGGCATGACCGTGCGCGAGAGCGTCGACACGGCCGCCTTCCAGGCCGCGCTCGCCCCGGCCTTCGAGCAGTACCGGCGCCAGTTCGACGCCGCACTGATCCAGCGCATCATCGACTGGAAGCCCGGCAGCTGATGGCCGCGCTCGTCCGCGCCGTCCTCGCGGCCGAGCGCATCACCACCCAGGCGGCCCTCGCGGCCGCCTGTTTCGCGCTCGCCGTCGCGGCCGGCGCGGGAGCGTGGCAGGTCTTCACGCGCTTCGTGCTCGCCCAGCCCAGCCCGTGGTCGGAGGCGCTGGTGCGCCAGGCGCTGGTGTGGATGGTGCTGCTCGGCATCGCCGGGGCGATCCGCCACGGCGCGCTGGTCGCGATCGATGTCGCGCGCCAGGCCGCGCGCGGGCGGCTCCGCCTGGCGCTCGAGATCGTCACCCTCGCCGCCACGGTGCTGCTGTTCGGCGTGCTGTTCTGGTTCGGCTGGTCGATGGCCGAGCGCGTGCGCTTCCAGACCATCGCCGGGCTCGACGTGTCGATCGCCTGGGGCTACGCCGCAATCCCGGTGGGTGCGGTGTTCGCGATCCTGGCGGCGCTCGCCGCCGTGCTCGACCCGCACGCCCCCGACGCCTCGGGCCAGGTGTGAGGCGCACGCCATGACCAGCGCCATGCTCGCGATCATGCTGGCGCTGTTCGCGCTCTCCGTCCCGGTCGCCGTCGCGATCGGCCTCGCCGCGGTCGCCGGCATCGAGTTCTACACCCGATTCCCGCTGATCGTCGCCGCCCAGCAGATCTATGTTGCGCTCGACCGCTTCCCGCTCGCCGCGATCCCGTTCTTCATCCTCGCCGGCAACCTGATGGAAGTGGGCGGGATCAGCCGCCGGCTCGTCGAGTTCGCGCGCGCGCTGGTGGGCGGAGTGCAGGGGGGGCTCGCGATGACCTGCGTGCTCACCTGCATGATCTTCGCGGCGATCTCCGGCTCCTCGGTCGCGACCACCTTCGCGATCGGCGCGATCATGGTCCCGGCCTTGAAGCGGCTCGGCTATCCGGCGGCCTTCGCGGGGTCGCTCCAGGCGGCCTCGGCCGAGCTCGGCGTCGTCATCCCGCCCTCGATCCCGATGATCCTCTACGGGGTCGCGACCCAGACCTCGATCCCGGAGCTCTTCATCGCCGGATTCGGCCCGGGCGTGCTGATCGCGGCCGTGCTGTCGGCGCTGGTGCTGGCGTGGTGCCGGATCAACGGCTGGGGCCTTCAGGATGCCGAAGGGCGGCGCGGCGTGGGCGAGGGCACGCGCGACGCCTTCTTCGCGCTCCTGATGCCGGTGATCGTGCTGGGCGGCATCTATGGCGGCATCACGACGCCGACCGAGGCTTCGGTGATCGCGGTGGCCTATGCGCTGCTGATCGGGATCGTGATCTATCGCGAGCTCCGCCTGCGCGACCTCTATCCGGTGTTCCGCAAGTCCGTGATCACATCCTCGGTGATCATGTTCATCATCGCCACCGCCGGGCTGTTCTCGTGGCTGCTGAACCGTCAGGGCATCCCCGACATGCTGGCGACCTGGCTCGTCTCGGTGTTCGGATCGCCGGCGATGTACCTGCTCGGCGTCAACCTGTTCCTGTTCGTGGTCGGGATGTTCATCGAGACCTCGGCCTCGATCATCGTGCTCGGGCCGATCCTGCAGCCGGCGGCGGCGCAGTTCGGCATCGATCCGGTGCATTTCGGCACCATCATGGTGGTGAACCTCGCCCTCGGCATGGTGACGCCGCCCTTCGGCGTGAACCTGTTCGCCGCCGCGCAGGTGGCCGAGACGGGGATCGACCGGATGATGCGCTACCTGCCGGTGTTCATCCTCGCGGTGATCCTCTGCCTCGGCGTGATCACCTACGTGCCGGCGCTGACGCTGTTCCTGCGCGACGTCGTCTACCGCTGAGTGCCGATCCGCTCGCCGATCAGCCCCTGCGGGCGGGCGATCAGGATGAGCTGCAGCGCGAGCCCGATCAGGAACAGCCGCACATAGGCCGCACGCGTGGCAAGCTCGCCCGGAAGCTGGGCGGCGAGCCAGTCGGTCGCCGCCCACACGGCCCAGACCGCCACCGCGCCGAGCACGGCGCCGCGGTTGTTGCCCGATCCGCCCGCGATCAGCATCACCCAGACGAGGAAGGTGACGGTGACGGGCTCGAGCGCCTCGGGACTCATGAACTTGAAGAACGCCGCCATCATCGCGCCGCCGAGCCCCATGAACGCCGCGCCCAGCACGAAGGCCTGCACGCGCAGCCGTGCGGGGTTCTTGCCGACCGCCTTGGCCGCCTCCTCGTCGTCGCGCACCGCGCGGAGCGCGCGGCCGAAGGGGCTCCTCGCCGTCGCCTCGGCGAGCGCGTAGAGCCCTGCCACCGCCGCGCAGGCGAGGCCGAGATAGGCGAGCTGCCCCCAGGGCTGGCCGAGCCCCTCGAACGGCCGCGGGATGCCGGTGATGCCGAGCGGCCCGCCCGTGAGCCAGTCCTCGTTGCGCACCGCGAGCCGCACGATCTCGGCGATGCCGATGGTCGCGATCGCGAGGTAGTCGGTGCGCACGCGCAGGGAGACCGCGCCGACCGGCAGCGCGAGCAGGGCGGCGGCGAGCGCACCTGCGGGCCAGGCGAGCCACCACGGGAGGCCGAACCCGCCGACATGCGTCCCGCTCGGCGCGGCGGTGAGCAGGGCGGCGGTGTAGGCGCCGGCGGCGACGAAGGCGAGGCCGCCGAAGTTCATCAGCCCCGTCAGCCCCCATTGCAGGTTCAGCCCGAGGCTGAACGCGGCATAGATCGCGGCGAGGGTGAGCAGGGTGGCGGCGTAGAGGGCGGCGTCCATCACATCCCCCGGAACAGCCCCTGCGGGCGCAGGATCAGGGTCAGCACCAGCACCGCGAAGGCGACCCCGGTCTTGTAGGCGGGTTCGAGCAGCGGCGCGCCGCCGATCAGCGGGAACGAGGAGAGCTCCTCCGCCATGCCGAGCAGCAGCCCGCCGAGGGCTCCCCCCCAGGGCCGGCCGATCCCACCCAGGATCGCCGCGGCGAAGGAGGCGAGCAGCACGTTGAACCCCATGCCCGGCGTGAGCTGCGTGTCGATGCCGAGGAACACGCCGGCGATCGCGACCAGCACCGCGGCGACCGCCCAGGTGAGCCGGATCACCTGCGCCACGTCCACGCCGGTGATGCGCGCGAGGTCCGGGTCGTCCGCCATCGCCCGCATCGCCCGCCCCGCGCGGCTCCGGGTCAGCAGCAGATGCAGGGCGAGCGCGGCGACCGCCGCGCCGGCGATGATCCAGAGATGGCGCACCTGGATGCGCAGCGCACCGAGGACGAGCGGCGGGGTGAAGCCCATGCCGTAGCCGGTCTGGGTCGGGCCGAAGACGAAATAGAGGCCGGCCCTGATCATCAGTCCGGTGCCGAAACTGCTGATCAGCAGCACCGCCGGCAGGCTGCGCCGGAGCCGCGCGTAGAACAGCGCATCGGCCGCGAGCGCGACCGGCACGGTGGCGGCGGCGGCGATCGGGATCGCGGCCCAGGGGCTGATCCCGAGCGCATCGACGGCCGCGAGCGCGGCATAGGCGCCGAACGCCATCAGGTCGCCATGGGCGAAATGGGCGAAGCGCATCACCCCGTAGACGAGGCTGAGCCCCGTCGCCGACATGGCGTAGATCGCGCCGAGCACGAGCCCGGGCAGGAGATAGAAATTGACGAGTTCGAGCATCGGCCGGTCAGCCCCCCAGGAACAGCCGGCCGATCTCGGGATCGGCGAGCAGCGCGGGGCCGGGGGCGGTGGCGCGATTGCGGCCCATCGCGAGCACCACGCCGCGATCGGCGATCGCGAGCGCGGGCCGCGCGTTCTGCTCCACCATCAGCACCGCGACGCCCTCGCGCGCGATCGCCTGCACGCGCTCGAAGATCAGCGCGCAGAACTTCGGGGAGAGCCCCGCGGTCGGCTCGTCCAGCATGATCAGCCTGGGTTCGAGCATCAGCGCCCGGCCGATCGCCACCATCTGGCGCTGCCCGCCCGAGAGCTGGCCCGCCGCCACGCGCCGCCTCTGCACGAGATCGGGAAAGAGGGCGAAGACGCGCGCCATCCCGGCCGCCGCCTGGGCCGGGCGCGCATAGGCCCCCATCGCTAGGTTCTCCTCCACGGTGAGCGAGGGGAAGACGTTGCGCTCCTGCGGCACATAGGCCAGTCCGCGCAGGATCATCGTCTCGGCCGGCGCGTTCGCGATCGCCTCGCCCGCGAAGGCGATCGAGCCCGCGCGGATGCGCACCAGCCCGGCCACGGCCTTCATCAGCGTCGACTTGCCGGCGCCGTTCGCGCCGACGATCACGACGATCTCGCCGGCATCGGCGTCGAGATCGACGCCGTGCAGGATGTCGGCCTCGCCGTAGCCGCCGACCACGCCGCGCACCTCGAGCAGCGCCATCGTCACTCCGCCGGCGCGATCGCCATGCCGAGATAGGCCTCGGCGACCTGCGGGTCGTTGCGCACCTCTGCCATCGTGCCGGAGGCGATCACCCGTCCCTCGGCCATCGCGTGCACCGGGTCGCACAGCTCGGCGACCAGGTCGAGGTCGTGCTCGATCACCAGGAAGGTGATGCCGTCCTCGCGGTTCAGCGAGGCGATGGTCGCCGCGATCTCGCGCAAGAGCGTGCGGTTCACCCCGGCGGCCGGCTCGTCGAGCAGGATGATCCTCGCCCCGCTCATCAGCGCGCGGCCGAGCTCGACCAGCTTCTTCTGCCCGCCCGAGAGCGCGGTCGCCGGCGCCTCGGCATGGCCGGCGAGGTTGAGCCGCGCCAGCACGGCGTCCGCACGGTCGCGCAGTGCCGCCTCCTCGCGCGCGATGCGCGCGCGCGCGATCCAGGGCAGCGGCAGACGCTCGCCCGCCTGGCCGGGGGCCGCCACCATCAGGTTCTCGCGCACGGTCATGCGCGCGAAGAGGCGCGGGATCTGGAAGGTGCGCGCGAGCCCGATGCGGTGCAGCCGCCAAGGCGGCAGCCCGGTGACGTCCGCGCCGCGCAGCCGCACCGTGCCGGCCTCCGGCGCGAGGAACCCGGCCACGGTGGCGAACAGCGTCGACTTGCCCGCGCCGTTGGGCCCGATCAGCCCGGTGATCGAGCCCTCCGGCACGTTGAGCGAGACGCCGTCGAGGGCGACGAAGCCGCCGAAGCGCTTCGTCAGCCCCCGCACGGCGAGGGCCGGTGCGGCCCCGGTCACTCGGAGAGGTTCTCGACGGTGTTGATCCGTCCGTCGGCGATGTCCCAGACCTCGATGCGGCCGCGCGCGTCGCCGGTGGCGTTGAAGTCGATCGGGCCCGAGGCGCCCTCGTAGTTCACCTCGCCGCCACCGGCGAGGATCTGCCGCGCCTTGGCCCAATCCCCCGGACCGACGACCTCGCCCGGCGGGGCGGAGACCCCGCGCAGCGCCGCCCTGATCGCCGCCTTCTCGGCCTGGCCGGCCTTCTGGATCGCGAGCGCGGCGACATAGGCCGCGTCGTAGGACTGGGCGACGAAGGCGCCGGCCGGATCCAGGGTCGGGTTGGCGCGGCGGAACGCCTCCTCGTAGCGGCGGCGCTGCTCCGGTGCCGCGGCCGTGCCGGGCGCGGTGCCGAAGGTGCCGCGCAGCGCCTGCGCGCCGACCGCCTGCACGACCGCCTGGTCGCGCATCCCGTCGGTCAGCACGAAGCGGCTGAAGAAGCCGTTCTCGACCGCGTTGCGCAGGATGGTCGTGCCGCCCGAGGCGGGGTAGGCGATCAGCACCAGCGCCTGCGGGTTGCCGCGCCCGGCGAGCGTCTGCAGCTCGGCGCGGTACGACGGACGGTTCTCCTCGAAGTTCTGGCTCGCCGTCACCGTGCCGCCGGCGGCCTGGAAGCTCGCGCTGAAGGCATCCGCCAGGCCGCGGCCGTAGTCGTTGTTGATCGCCATCACGGCCGCGCGCTCGATGCCGCGCGCCCGGGTGATGCGGCCGAGCACCGCACCCTGCAGCCCGTCCGGCACGGCGGTGCGGAACACCGTGTCGTTGTCGGCGAGCGCGCTGATCGCCGGTGCGGTGGCCGAGGGCGAGATGATCGGCACGCCGGCCGGGATGGTGACGGCGTTGGCGACCGCGATCGTGATGCCCGAGGCCATCGGGCCGATGATCACCGGCACGGCGTCGGCCTGGACGAGGCGGGTCGCCACCTGCACGCCGACCTGCGGGTTGGTCTGGTCGTCGGCCTCGACGAGTTCGAGCCTCCGCCCGTCCAGCACGCCGCCTGCCGCGTTGATCTCGTTGAGCGCCAGCATGATGCCGGCGCGGATCGGCGGAACGAAGCTCGCGAGCCCGCCGGAGGCGGAGAGGATCGCGCCGATCCTCAGCGCACCGGCCTGGGCGCGCGACGCACCGAGCGGCAGTGCCGCGGCCGTCGTGGCGGCGAGCATCGTGCGACGGGTCAACGCAAAGCGTGTCATGGGTCCCTCCTGGCATCTGTCCCGGTCCCGCACCCCCGTGGGGCCGCGGCTGCCGGCGAGATAGTCCGGAAACGGCGAGGCGAAAACCGGAATCGGATTTCGCCCCGGCAAGCGACGTTTCCGCCCTGTTGCGGGACGGCCCGGCGCCCGGCGTGATCTCGCCGCCGCCGTCACGCCTCCATCGCCAGGAACGGCTCGAGCGCGCGCAGGAACGGCTCGGGCGCCTCGGCGTGCACCCAGTGCCCGGCCCCGGGCACGACCACGAAGGCCGCGCGCGGGAACAGCGCGAGGATGCGGCCGTGATGCTCGGGCCGCACATAGTCGCTGCGCTCGCCGCAGACGAACAGCACCGGGCCGTCATAGCGCGCGCCCGCCGGCGGGTCGGGGAAGGCCGAGATCGTCGGCACCGCGGGCTCGATCGCGGCGAGGTTGAGCCGCCACTCGGGCGGGCCGTCTGCGCGGAAGCGCAGGTTCTGCAGCAGGAAGGCGCGCTCGCCGGCATCGGGGATCGCCTCCTTCAGCGCCGCATCCGCCTCCGCCCGGCGCATCCCTGCGCGCAACGGCACCGCGCGCATCGCCGCGGCATAGGCCTGCAGCGTCGGCCGGTAGGAGACCGGCGCGACGTCCACGACGACCAGCCGCTCGACCAGGGCGGGCCGGGCGAGCGCGAGCCACATCGCCGCCTTGCCGCCCATCGAGTGCCCCACCAGCGCGGCGCGGCCACCGGCGCGCGCCTCGATCAGCGCGGCGAGGTCGGCCGCCATGGCCGGGTAGTCCATGCGCGGATCGTGCGGGCTCGCGCCGTGATTGCGCAGATCGGCCGCGATCACCCGGTAGCTGGCGGCGAGCCGCCTGCCGACCGTGGTCCAGTTCTGCGCCGAGCCGAACAGCCCGTGCAGGATCACGACGGGCCTGCCCTCGCCCTGCTCGACAGCGGCCAGCGTCACCGGTGCGATCGTCATGCCACCGGTGATGCCCGAGGGCGACGCCGGCGGCAACCGCGCCGGCGCGCGGTGGTTCAGCCAGGTGGTCAGCACCTCGGCCATCCGGGCCGCGGCCGCGCTCACCGCGCTGGCCGACGATACGACCGACGCGTACGCGCCGCCCTCGCCTGACGCCGGACCGCGAGGATCAGCAGCGCCGACAGGATCAGCCCCCCGCCGACCGCAAGCGCGCGCGTGACCGGCTCGCCGAGCACGGCAACTGAGATCGCCAGCGACACCAGCGGCACGCCGAGGAACCCGACCGACGCCACCAGCGCCGGCAGGGCCCGGCTGACGCTGCTCGCCGCCCAGGTCGCCACCGGCCCGCCGAACACGCCGAGGAAGGCGAGCGCCGCGACGGACTGCGCCGTCAGCCGCACCCCGCCCGCCGGCTCGAGCAGGACCGCCGCCGGCAGCAGCACCAGCGCGGCGAGCGCGAACTGCCACGGCAGCAGCGACACCAGCGGTGCAGCGGGCCGGCTCGCGCGCAAGACCGCGATCGCCACCGCCCAGAAGAACGACGCACCAAGCAGCAGAGCGACACCCGCGAGCGGCGCAGCCACCGGATCGGCGAGCACGACGATCCCGGCCAGGCCGAGCGCGACCGCAAGCAGCCGCCGCGGACCGGGCCGCTCGCCGAGCGCGAAGGCGGAGATCGGCACCAGCCAGAGCTGCGTCGTGTAGGCGAGCAGGGTCGCCCGCCCCGCCGGCACGAGCGTGAGCGCGAGATGCAGCAGCGCGAAGAACGCACCGATCTGGCAGACGCCGACCGCGAACACCACCGCCAGATCGGCGCGCGCCGGCACGCGCCCCCCCTCGCGCCAGCCGACCAGCAGCGCGGTCGCCCCCGCCGCGAGCACCGCACGCCAGAACGCGAACCAGGTCGGGGTCGCATCGACGAGACCGATCTGGATGACGGGAGCCGCCGCGCCGAAGATCGCCACCACCAGCGCGAACTGGATCAGCGCGGCGCGCGGCATCAGCGCACCGCAAAGACGTGGAGGGGGGGGGGGGGGGGGGGCCCCCCCCCCCCCCCCCCCGGCGGGGTTGGGGGCGGGGGGGGGGGGGGGGGGGGGGGGGGGGGGGGGGGGGGGGGGGGGGGGG
>NZ_VIKA01000190.1 GCF_006704265.1 Elioraea sp. Yellowstone
GGCTCGACCAGCGGCAGGACCGGCCGGGCGGGGGCGCGGTCGCGTCGCGCGACCTGCGCTTCGAGGACCGCGCCGATGGCGGGGTGGGGATTGTCGATGCCCGCGCCGGCGCGACGATCGCCGCGATCGCGCCGGGCGAGGGCGGCTTCGTGCGCGCCACGCTGCGCGGGCTTGCGCGCGAGCGCAGGCGCGAGGAGCTGGGCCGCGAGATCCCGTTCCGGCTGACCGTCTGGGGCGACGGGCGGCTGACGCTCGAGGACCCGGCGACCGGACGCTTCGTCGATCTCGGCGCCTTCGGCCAGACCCAGGCCGAGACCTTCGCGCGACTGATCACGGCAGGGAGGAACGCGCCATGATCCTCGACCGGCTGCTCGGCCGACACACGGTCGAGATCACCTGCGAGGTCGACATCGAACAGTCGCCCGACAGCCTGCACGCCTACGCGATCCCGGTCGGGATCGCGATCAATCCGGGCGACACGGTCTATCTGCACGGCGTGCCGACGAGGATCGGCTACAATGAGCGGCGCACCATGACCTGCCGCGCGACCGTGGTCCGCGCCGGCTGGTTCGACCGCTGGAAGACCGAGATGGCGGCGATCTTCGAGCTCACGGAGCTCTACCATGTCGGCTTCGAGCCGAAGGAGGCGGCGCATGTATGACGTCACCCCCGCGCCGGAGAAGGCGCTCAACGAGACGATCGCCGATGTCGCGGCCGAGCGCGCCGGCGGCCGCCGCCCCCTCAACGAGACGACGCGGGCGGCGCTCAGGGACACGATGCTGACGCCGCGCTTCTACACCACCGACTTCGACGCCATGGACCGGATGAGCGTCGCGCCGATCCGCGAGGACTGGGACCGGCTGATGGCCGAGTTCGCCTCCGATCCCAACAAGGGCCACTTCACGCGCACCGAGGAGTTCGACGCCTTCCGTCTCGAGGATCTGCCCGAGGGGCTGAGGCGCGAGTTCATCGACTTCCTGGTCAGCTCCGTCACCGCCGAATTCTCGGGCTGCGTGCTCTATGCCGAGATCAGGAAGCGCGCCTCCAACCCCGACATCAAGGCGCTGTTCGGCTACATGGCGCGCGACGAGAGCCGCCATGCCGGCTTCATCAACGACAGCCTGAAGGACTGCGGCGTCGGGGTCGACCTCTCCTTCCTGACCAAGGCCAAGAAGTACACCTACTTCAAGCCGAAGTTCATCTTCTACGCGACCTACCTGTCCGAGAAGATCGGCTATGCCCGCTACATCTCGATCTACCGCCAGCTCGAACGCCACCCCGAGAACCGCATCCATCCGATCTTCAAGTGGTTCGAGAAGTGGTGCAACGACGAGTTCCGCCACGGCGAGGCCTTCGCGCTCCTGATGCGGGCCAATCCCGAGATGCTGGCAGGGCTCAACAAGCTGTGGGTGCGCTTCTTCCAGCTCGCCGTGTTCGCCACGATGTTCGTGCGCGACCATGCGCGGCCGGAGTTCCACAAGGCGCTCGGCCTCGACCCGACCGAATACGACATGCAGGTGTTCCGCATCACCACGCAGATCTCCAGGCAGGTCTTCCCGGTGACGCTCGACATCGAGAACCCCGCCTTCCTGCGCGGGCTCGAGCGCATGTTCCGCATCACCGAGGCGATGGGCGCGGCGAGGCGGCGGGGCGGGTTCGGCGGCCGGGTCCGCCGTCTCGGCCTCGGCCTCGCCGCCGCCGCCACCTTCCTCCGCCTCTACCTGCTGCCGGCCAGGCACGCCCCCCTGCCCGACCAGGTGCGGCTGAGCCCGGCCTGGTAGGCGCGCCGTGACCGCGATCGCGCTCGCCGTCGCCGCCACGCTGTTCGCGTGGTGGTTCGGCACGGGTGCGATCTTCTGGCTGAACGGGCTGGCGCAGCGCGCGCGCCGCTGGAGCATCGCGGCGGCGAGCGGGCTGCTCGCGGTCGCGCTCGCCGGCATCGCGGCGACCGCGGATCAGGCGACGACGGGCGCGGCCTATCTCGGCTTCGCCTGCGGGCTGATGGTCTGGGCCTGGGTGGAGCTCACCTTCCTCACCGGGCTGATCACGGGGCCCAACCGCGCGCCCGCGGCACCCGGCCTCGCGCTCGCGGCGCGCTTCCGCCTCGCGGTCGGCGCGATCCTCTGGCACGAACTCACGATCCTCGCGCTCACGGCCCTCGTCTTCGCGCTCTCCTGGGGCGGCGCCACCATGACCGGGGCCTGGACGATGCTCATGCTCTGGGCGATGCGCAGCTCCGCCAAGGTCAACATCTTCCTCGGCGTGCGCAACACCTATGCCGGGCTGCTGCCCGAGCACATGCGCTACCTCGCCAGCCACTTCAGCGCCGGGCGGGTCAATCCGCTGTTCTGGCCCGCGCTCGCCGCCTGCCTCCTCGCCGCCGCGCTGCTGTTCGCCGCCGCCGCCGGGGCCGGTCCCGCCGAGGCCGCGGCGTTCGCGATCCTCGGCACCCTCGCCGCCCTTGGCGCGCTCGAGCACGCCTTCCTGGTGCTGCCGGTCCGCTCCGAGGCGCTCTGGTCCTGGGGCCTCGGCGGGCGCGCCGCCCACCTTCCCGACCATCGCCATCCCCCCAGCCCTCACCGGCCGACGCCGCTCCCCCGCGCCGTCGCACCCACGGAGGCAGCATGAACTACGAGGCCTTCTTCCGCGCCGCCCTCGACGGCCTGCGCCGCGAGGGGCGCTACCGCCACTTCGCCGATCTGGAGCGCCAGGCGGGGAACTTCCCGCGAGCGACGCACTACCGTGCGAAGGGCACGGCGGAGGTCACCGTCTGGTGCTCGAACGACTATCTCGGCATGGGCCAGCACCCCGCCGTGCTCGCCGCCATGCACGAGGCGATCGACCGGTGCGGCGCCGGCGCGGGCGGCACGCGCAACATCGCCGGCACGAACCACTATCACGTCACGTTGGAACAGGAGCTCGCCGACCTGCACGGCAAGGAGGCGGCGCTGCTGTTCAACTCCGGCTACATGTCGAACTGGGCGACGCTGTCCACGCTCGCCTCGCGCCTGCCCGGCTGCGTGGTGCTGTCGGACGCGCTGAACCACGCCTCGATGATCGAGGGGATCCGCCACTCGCGCGCCGAGCGGATCGTGTTCCGCCACAACGACCCCGAGGACCTCGACCGCCACCTCGCCGCGCTCGACCCGGAACGGCCGAAGCTCGTCGCCTTCGAGAGCGTCTACTCGATGGACGGCGACATCGCCCCGATCGCCGAGATCTGCGACGTCGCCGAGGCGCACGGGGCGATGACCTATCTCGACGAGGTGCACGCGGTCGGGCTCTACGGCCCGCGCGGCGGCGGCATCGCCGAGCGCGACGGGGTGGCGCACCGCCTCACCGTGATCGAGGGCACGCTCGGCAAGGCGTTCGGCGTGGTCGGCGGCTACATCGCCGGCTCGGCCAGCCTGGTCGACTTCGTGCGCAGCTTCGCCTCGGGCTTCATCTTCACCACCGCGATCCCGCCCGCGGTCGCCGCCGGCGCGCGCGCGGCGATCCGGCATCTGAAGCGCTCGGACGAGGAGCGGGCGCGGATGCACGCGAATGTCGCGGAGCTGCGCCGGCGGCTCGACGCGATCGGCGTGCCCCATCTCGCCAACCCGAGCCATATCGTTCCCGTGATGGTGGGCGACGCGGTGCTGTGCAAGCGGATCAGCGACATCCTGCTCGACCGCTACGCGATCTACGTGCAGCCGATCAACTACCCGACCGTGCCGCGCGGCACGGAGCGGCTGCGCATCACCCCCTCGCCGCTGCACGGTCCCGCCGACATCGACCACCTGGTCGGCGCGCTGGCCGAGATCTGGGCCGACCTGCGCCTCAGGCGCGCGGCCTGAGCGGCACGGCGGTGCCCTACGACGCCACACGGCCGGCGCAGCTCGCGGCCGCGACGCGGCGCGCGCCCTTCCCCTTCGCCGCGATCGTCGGCCAGGAGGAGATGAAGCGCGCCCTGCTGATCGCGGCGGTCGATCCCGCGGTGGGGGGCGTGCTGGTGTTCGGCGACCGCGGCACCGGCAAGTCCACCGCCGTGCGCGCGCTCGCCGCCCTGCTGCCGCCGATGAAGGTGGTGCAGGGCTGCGCCTATGGCTGCGATCCGGCCGCCCCGGCGGGGCTGTGCGCGGCGTGCGCCGGGGCGGCGGCGCGGCGTCTCGCGACCGTGCCGGTCCCCGTCGTCGATCTGCCGCTCGGCGCGACCGAGGACCGCGTGGTCGGCGCGCTCGACATCGAGCGCGCGCTCGGCGAGGGCGTGAAGGCGTTCGAGCCCGGCCTGCTCGCGCGCGCGCATCGCGGCTTCCTCTACATCGACGAGGTGAACCTGCTCGAGGACCACCTGGTCGACCTGCTGCTCGACGTCGCCGCCTCGGGCGAGAACGTGGTCGAGCGCGAGGGCATCAGCATCCGCCATCCGGCGCGGTTCGTGCTCGTGGGCAGCGGCAACCCCGAGGAGGGCGAGCTGCGCCCCCAGCTGCTCGACCGCTTCGGGCTCTCGGTCGAGGTGCGCACGCCCGAGGATCTGCCGTCGCGGATCGAGGTGGTGAAGCGGCGCGACGCCTATGAGCGCGATCCCGAGGGCTTCGCGGCGGCGTGGCGCAAGGCCGAGGCGAAGCTGCGCCGGCAGATCGTCGCGGCGCGCGCGCGTCTTGCCGAGGTCGCGGTCGGCGATGCCGTGCTGGAACGGGCGGCCAGGCTCTGCATGGCGCTCGGCACCGACGGGCTGCGCGGCGAGCTGACGCTGATCCGCGCCGCGCGCGCGCTCGCGGCACTCGAGGGCGACGCCGAACTCGGCGAGGCGCATCTGCGTGCGGTCGCCGCTTCGGCGCTCCGGCACCGGCTGCGGCGCAATCCGCTGGACGAGACCGGCTCGACCGCGCGGATCGAGCGCGCCCTCGCCGACCTCTTCGACGGGCGAGCATGACGCCCGCCGACGCTCGGGACGCCGCCGCGATCGTCGCCGTCGATCCGCGCGGCACCGGCGTGCTGCTGCGCGCGGGACCGGGGCCGGCGCGGGACCGCTGGCTCGCGCTCCTCCAGGCGCTCTGGCCCGGCCCGGGGTCCCTGCGGCGCGTGCCGGCGACGATCACCCCCGACCGGCTGGTCGGCGGGCTCGACCTCGCGGCGACCCTCGCCACCGGCCGGGCGCAGGCCGAGCGCGGCGTGCTCGCGGCGGCCGATGGCGGCGCGCTGATCCTCGCCATGGCCGAACGCCTGCCGCCCGCGACCGCGGCCTGCATCGCCGCCGCGCTCGAGACCGGTGCGGTGGCGGTGCAGCGCGACGGCCTGGACCTCCGCCTGCCGGCGCGCTTCGGCGTGATCGCGCTCGACGAGGGGATGGCCGAGGAGGAGCGCGTGCCGGGCGTGCTCGCCGACCGGCTGGCGATGCAGCTGGTGCTGGATGCCGATGCGCCGCCGCCCGACGGACCGGTCGCGGCGATCGCCGCGGCGCGCGCGCGGCTCTCCGCGGTGCGGGTGGACGCGGCGACCATCGCGGCGTTCTGTGCCGCCGCAGCGGCGCTCGGGATCGCCTCCTTGCGCGCGCCGGTGCAGGCGCTCGCGGTCGCCCGCGC
>NZ_VIKA01000191.1 GCF_006704265.1 Elioraea sp. Yellowstone
GCGATCCCGGCAAGCGCGCGCCGATGGGCGCCGCCGCGGCGGCGGCCGACCGCGTGATCGTCACCGACGACAACCCGCGCGGCGAGGACCCGGCGGCGATCCGCACCGCGGTGCTGGCGGGCTGCCCCGGCGCCGAGGAGATCGGCGACCGGCGCGCCGCGATCGCCGCGGCGATCGCCGGGCTCGGCGCCGGCGACCTCGCCGTGATCGCCGGCAAGGGCCACGAGCAGGGCCAGATCGTGGGCGACCGCGTCATCCCGTTCGACGATGCGGCCGTCGCGCGCGCGGAAGCCGCGCGGCTGGGGGGCGGATGAGCGCGCTCTGGACCTCGGCGGAGATCGCCGCGGCCACCGGCGGCGCGGCACTCGCGCCCTTCGCCGCGACCGGTGTGGCGATCGACACGCGCACCCTGGCTCCGGGCGACCTGTTCGTCGCGCTGCGGGGCGAGCGGCGCGACGGCCACGACTTCGTCGCCGAGGCGCTGCGCAAGGGGGCCGCCGGCGCGCTCGTCTCCGCGCTGCCGCGCGAACGGCCCGCCACCCCGACGCTCGTGCGCGTCGAGGATACGGCAGCCGCGCTCGCGGCGCTGGGGCGGGCGGGGCGCGCGCGCAGCGCCGCCAGGGTGATCGCGGTCACCGGCAGCGTCGGCAAGACCAGCACCAAGGAGGCGCTGCGCCACGTGCTCGCTGCCCAGGGCCCGACGCATGCCGCGGCGGCGAGCCACAACAACTGGATCGGCGTGCCGCTCACCTTCGCGCGCCTGCCGCCCGACGCCGCCTGGTGCGTCGCCGAGATCGGCATGAACCATCCGGGCGAGATCGCGCCGCTCGCGCGCCTCGCCTCTCCCCATGTCGCCCTGATCACCACGGTGGAGGCGGTGCACATCGAGTTCTTCGACTCGGAGGAGGCGATCGCCGACGAGAAGGCGACGATCATGGACGGGCTGACGCCGGACGGTGCCGCGGTGCTGAACCGCGACAACCGCCACTTCGCGCGCCTGAAGGCCGCCGCGGAGGCGCGCGATGTCGCGCGCATCGTCACCTTCGGCACCGATCCGCTCGCCGATGTGCGGCTGACCGCCTGGCGCGCGGAAGGTTTCGGCGGCCATGCGCGCGCCGCCCTCCTGGGCCAGGAGATCGAGTTCCGCCTCGCCGCGCCGGGGCGCCACGCTGCCCTGAACGCGGTGGGCGTGCTTGCCGCCGTGTTCGCCGCCGGCGCCGATCCCCTTGCCGCCGCCCGTGCGCTCGCCGATCTGCCGCCGGCGCCGGGGCGCGGTCTGCGCCGCCCCATCCGGATCGGTGACGGCGAGGCGATCCTGCTCGACGACTCCTACAACGCCTCGCCGCCGTCGATGCGTGCCGCGATCGCGGTGCTGGGCGAGGCGCTCGCCGCCCGGCGCGTCGCCGTGCTGGGCGACATGCTCGAGCTCGGCGCGCGCGGCCCTGCCGAGCACCGCGCGCTTGCCGCCGTGCTGAACGCGGCGCGCGTCGATCTCGTGTTCTGCTGCGGCCCACTGATGCGCGAGCTCTACGAGGCCCTGCCGATGAGCCTGCGCGGCGCCTATGCCGCCGACAGCGAGGCCCTGCTCGCCTTCCTCAAGCCGGCGCTCAGGCCCGGCGACGTGGTGCTGGTGAAGGGCTCGCTCGGCAGCCGCATGGGCCGGATCGTCGCCGCGCTCACCGAGACGGAGGGGTGAGCCGCCATGCTCTTCCTCGCCCTCGTCCCGCTCGCCGACGAGTTCATCCTGTTCAACCTGTTCCGCTACCTGACCTTCCGGTCGGGTGGCGCGTGCATGACGGCGCTGTTCCTGTCCTTCGCGCTCGGCGGGCCGATGATCCGGCGGCTGAGGCGGCTGCAGGCGAACGGCCAGCCGATGCGCGAGCAGTACATGACCGAGACGCATCTCCTCGGCAAGCGCGGCACGCCCACCATGGGCGGCGTGCTGATCCTGATCGCGCTGGTGGTCGCGACGCTGCTCTGGGCGGACCTGCGCAACGGCTATGTCTGGGCCGTGCTGGTGGTGACGGTCGGCTACGGCCTCCTGGGCTTCGCCGACGACTTCCTGAAGGTGACGAAGCGCAACACGCGCGGCGTGCCGGCCTGGGCCAAGCTCGCGGTGCAGGGCGGACTCGGGGTTGCCGCGGCGGCCTGGATGATGGTGCTCGCCCGCCCGCCGCTCGAAGCGGCGCTCGCCGTGCCGTTCCTCAAGGACCTGCTGATCCAGCTCGGCTGGCTCTTCGTGCCCTTCGGCGCGCTGGTGATGATCGGCGCCTCGAACGCGGTGAACCTCACCGACGGGCTCGACGGGCTCGCGATCGTGCCGGTGATGATCGCGGCGGCGGTGTTCGCGCTGATCGCCTATCTCACCGGCAACGCGGTGTTCGCGAACTACCTCCAGCTCCATTTCGTCGCCGGCGCGGGCGAGCTCGCGGTGCTCTGTGCCGCCCTGATCGGCGCCGGCATGGGGTTCCTCTGGTTCAACGCGCCGCCGGCGATGGTGTTCATGGGCGACACCGGCAGCCTCGCCCTGGGCGGCGCGCTCGGCTCGATCGCGGTCGCCACCAAGCACGAGCTCGTGCTGTTGATCGTCGGCGGGCTGTTCGTGCTCGAGACGGTCTCGGTGATCGTGCAGGTCGTCAGTTTCAAGCTGACGGGGCGGCGCGTGTTCCGCATGGCGCCGCTGCACCATCATTTCGAGAAGAAGGGGTGGGCGGAGTCGACCATCGTCATCCGCTTCTGGATCATCGCGATGATCCTCGCGCTGGTCGGCCTCTCCACCCTGAAGCTGAGGTGAGGTGATGGCGGAGCACGCGCCCTTCCTCGGCGAGACGGTGGCCGTGATGGGCCTCGGCCGGGCCGGCCTGCCCGGCGCGCGGGCACTGATGCGGCTCGGCGCGCGCGTGCTCGCCTGGGACGACTCGGCAGCGGCGCGGCAGCAGGCGGCGTCCGCCGGCGTGCCGCTGGCCGATCTGGCGGCGGCCGATTTCGCCGCGATCGACGCACTGCTGCTCTCGCCCGGCATCCCGCACCGCCTGCCCGCCCCCCACCCCGTCGCCGCCCGCGCGCTGGCCGCCGGCCGGCCGATCGTCTGCGACGCCGACCTGCTGTACCGCGCGGTGCGGGCGGCGGGTTCGGCGGCGCGCTTCGCCGGCGTGACCGGCACCAACGGCAAGAGCACCACGACGGCGCTGCTCGGCCACATCCTCGCCATGGCCGGCCGGCCCCACGCGGTCGGCGGCAACCTGGGCACGCCCGCGCTCGCCCTCGACATCCTGGGGTCGGACGGCATCTACGCCCTCGAAATGTCGTCCTACATGTTGGAGCGAATCGCCCGCATCCGCTTCGATGCGGCGGCGATGCTGAACCTCTCGCCCGACCACCTCGACCGCCACGGCGACATGGCGGGCTACGAGGCCGCCAAGCGGCGGATCTTCGATCGCCAGGACGACGGCTGCACGGCCGTGGTCGGGATCGACGACGCGCGCGGGCGGGCGATCGCCGAGGAGCTCGCCGCCGGTCCGGGACTTCTGATCCGCATCTCCGGTGCTGCCGCCGTGCCCGGCGGGGTCTATGTCGAGAACGCGCGCCTGATCGACGCGCGCGGCGCCTACCCCCAGCGGATCGCGAGCCTGGTGCGCCACCCCACCCTGCCGGGCGCGCACAACGCGCAGAACGCCGCCGCGGCCGCCGCGCTCGCGCTGGCGCTCGGCATCCCGGCGGAGGATGTCGGCGCCGGCATCGCCTCGTTCCCCGGCCTGCCGCACCGCCAGCAGCGCGTGGCCGAGCTCGACGGCGTGCTGTTCGTCAACGACAGCAAGGGCACGAACGCGGATGCCGCGGCGCGCGCCCTCGCCTGCTACCCGCGCGTGTTCTGGATCGCCGGCGGGCGCGCCAAGGAAGGCGGCATCGGCTCCCTCGCCCCGCTGTTCCCGCGCATCGCCCGCGCCTTCCTGATCGGCGAGTCGGCGACCGCCTTCGCCGCCACCCTCGCCGCGCACGGGGTGGCGCACGAGGTCGCGGAGACGATCGAGGCCGCCGTCCCGGCGGCCTTCGCCGCGGCGCGCGCGGAGGCGCCGGCGGTGGTGCTGCTCTCGCCCGCGGCGGCGAGCTTCGACCAGTTCGCCAATTTCGAGGCGCGCGGCGAGGCATTCCGCGCCGCGGTGGCGCGGCTCGCGCGGGAGCGCAGGCCGTGACCGCCCTCGCCCGGGACGACGGCGCGCGCTTCGGCCGGTGGTGGGCCACCGTCGACCGCTGGATGCTGGCGGCGCTGTTCGCGCTCGCCGGCATCGGCATGCTGATGACGCTGGCCGCGAGCCCGGCGGTAGCGGAACGGATCGGCCTCGACATGTATGCCTTCGTCCGCCGCCAGCTCGCCTTCCTGCCGCTCGCGCTCGCCCTGATGCTCGCGGTGAGCCTGCTCTCGCCGCGCGGCGTGCGCCGGCTCGCCTTCGCCGGGTTCCTGGTGGCGTTCGCGCTGACCGCGGCGACGCTAGTGGTCGGGGCCGAGATCAAGGGGGCGCGGCGCTGGATCGCGCTGCCGGGGCTGTCGCTGCAGCCCTCCGAGTTCCTCAAGCCCTGCTTCGCGGTGGTCGCGGGCTGGCTGTTCGCCGAAGGGATGCGCGGCGCGCGCTTCCCCGGCGCGGCGATCGCCTGCCTCCTGCTCGGCCTCGTCCTGCTCGCCCTCAAGATGCAGCCCGATATCGGCATGGCCGCGGTGGTTCTGGCGGTGTTCCTCGCGCAGTGGTTCGTCGCCGGGCTGCGCACGGTCTGGGTGGGCCTGCTCGGCGGCGTGGTCGCGGGCGTCGCCGTGCTCGCCTACATGCTGTTCCCGCACGTGCAGAGCCGGGTGCTGCGCTTCCTCGATCCGGACGCAGGCGACAACTACCAGGTCGAGCGCGCGCTCGAGGCCTTCGCGAATGGCGGGCTGGTCGGCCGCGGACCGGGCGAGGGGCGCGTCAAGTCGGTGCTGCCGGACGCGCATGCCGACTTCGTCTTCGCGGTCGCCGGCGAGGAGTTCGGCCTGTTCGCCTGCCTGCTGATCGTCGCCCTGTTCGCCGTGCTGGTGCTGCGCGGGCTCTGGCGCCTGATGGGGGAGACCGATCCCTTCGTGGTGGTCGCCGGCACGGGCCTGGTCGTGCAGTTCGGACTGCAGGCCTTCATCAACATGGCCTCGACGGTGCACCTGATCCCGACCAAGGGCATGACGCTGCCGTTCATCTCCTACGGCGGCTCGTCGGTGTTCGCGGTCGCGCTGGGGATGGGGATGCTGCTCGCGCTGACGCGACGGCGCACCCGGGACGAGGTCGCATGAGGGGGGCGATGCTGCGGCCGATCGCGCTCGCCGCCGGGGGCACGGGCGGCCATCTGTTCCCGGCCGAGGCGCTGGCGGGCGAGCTCGCGCGCCGCGGCGAACGGCCCGTGCTGTTCACCGATGCGCGCACCGCCGCGCGGCTGGGGCCCGGCTTCGCGGGTGTCGAGACCCACGTGATCCGCGCCGCAGGTGTCGCC
>NZ_VIKA01000192.1 GCF_006704265.1 Elioraea sp. Yellowstone
CCCCGACCCGTCCCGGGCCGATCCGGCTCGGCCCGCGGCCCCGGCGCCGCCCCGGGCGCGGGCGCACCGCTCAGCCCGTTGACCCCGCTCTATGTCTATGCGCGGCGGACCGACCCGGACGGCGCGGCGTGGCTCGAGGTCGGGCGCGCCGCGCGCGGTGCGCCGCTCGGCTGGATCCCGGCCGAGCGCGCGATCGAGTGGCGTCACACCATGACGGCGGTGTTCCACAATCCCGCGGGGCGCGAGCGCACCCTGTTCTTCCGCGAGCGCGACCAGGTGGTGGCGATGCTCGCCGGCGCCGATCCGGCCGCGGAGGCGCGCCGGCTCGCCGAGATCGCCGCCCGCCCTCCCGTGCCGGCCGACTTCCCGGTGATCGCCGCCGAACCGGCGACGCATGTGGACATCGCGCGGCAGTTCTACCTCCTGCCGATCCTGCAGGCGGAGGAGATCGTGTTCCAGGACGGGCGCGACTTCCGCGTCGTCGAGGTGGCCTCGGTGCCGATCGGCGGCACGCCGGCGGAGGAGCGCGCGTTCACCGTCGGCGTCGCCTTCGTGGTGGACACCACGCTCTCGATGGACCCCTACATCGAGCGCGTGCGGGCCAATCTCACGCGCATCGTGCGGGGGATCGCGGGCACGCCGCTCGGCAGCCGGGCGCGCTTCGCGCTGGTCGGGTTCCAGAACAGCCTCGAGGTGCAGCCTCGGCTCGACTACCTCACGCGCATCTTCGCCACCTTCGAGGACGGCGCGAACCCGGACGCCTTCGTGCGCAAGATCGGCGCGATGCGCGCGACCAATGTCGACAGCCTCTCCTTCGACGAGGACAGCTTCGCCGGCATCGTCGCGGCGATGGAGCAGCTCGACTGGTCGGACCTCGCCGCGCGCTACATCGTGCTGGTGACGGATGCGGGCAACCGGCGCGACCGCTACAGCTCGACCGGGCTCGGCCCGGCCGAGCTGCGCGAGGTGGCGCGCGCGCGCGGCACCGCGATCTTCGCGCTCCACGTCAAGACGCCGCAGGGGCGGCGCAACTGGGCCTCGGCCGAACAGCAGTACCTGCAGCTCACCGCCTGGCCGAACTTCGAGCCCTTCTACTTCCCCGTCGAGAACGGCGACGCCGAGGCCTTCGGCCGGCAGGTGGAGCGGCTGACCCAGGCGCTCCTGCGCGTCGCGGAGACGGCCGGGCCGGGTGGCGCCCCGCCACCACCGGCGGGCGGCGACATCGGCGCGCAGGCGGCGCTCGCCGGCCACGCGATGCGCCTCGCCTGGCTCGGCAGGCGCGACCGCGCCGCCGCCCCCGACGTGGTGCGCGGCTGGGCGGCCGACCGCTACAGGCCCGGTGCCGACAATCTCGAGATCCGCGTGCTGCTGACGCGCAACCAGCTCAACGACCTCGCCCAGGCGGTGCGGATCATCATCGACGAGGGCCGCGCCCACATCCTCGACGAGGGCGGGGTGTTCGAGCGGCTGCGCACGGTCGCCGCCCATCTCGCGCGCGATCCCGCGCGGCTGCGCGAGCGCGGCGTCGAGACGCTCGGTGCGGTGCTCGGCGAGTATCTCGACGATCTGCCCTATGTCAGCGAGATCGCCTCGATGGATCGCGACACCTGGCGCCGCATGGGCGCCGGCCGGCAGACCGAGATCCTCGACACGCTCGAACAGCGGCTGCGCGCCTACGAGGAGTTCAGCCGCGCGCGCGAGCTCTGGGTCAGCTTCGACGGCGGGCGCGATCCGGGCGAGGAGATGTTCCCGGTGCCGCTCGCCCTGCTGCCGTGAGCGTGCGCGAAGGCCCGGTATTCTCGCTCCGCAACGTACGGCGCACGCGTGAGGGCGGCGGGCGGCGCTTCGTGCTCGAGGTGCCGGCGCTCGAGATCGCCCCCGGCGCGCGGCTCGCGCTGCTCGGCCCCTCGGGCTCGGGCAAGTCCACCCTGCTCGACCTGCTCGCCCTCGTGCTGCGGCCCGATCCTGGATCGGAACGGTTTCTCTTCGCGGCGGGCGCGGCGCCGCTTGACGTCGCCGCCGCCTGGCAGGGCGACGAGACGCCCCTCGCCACGGCGCGTGCGGCCCATCTCGGCTACGTGCTGCAGACCGGCGGGCTGCTGCCGTTCCTGACGGTGCGCGCCAACATCGCGCTCCCGGCCCGCCTCGCCGGGCGCGAGGATCGCGCGCGGGTCGAGGAGCTGGCGCTGCGGCTCGGCGTCGCTTCGGTGCTCGACAGCCCGGCCGAGGCGATCTCGGTCGGCCAGCGCCAACGTGCGGCGATCGCGCGCGCGCTCGTCCACCGCCCCGCCGTGGTGCTCGCCGACGAGCCGACCGCCGCGGTCGATCCGGCGATGGCGGTCGAGGTGATGGCGCTCCTGCTCGCGGAGACGGAGGCCGCGGGTGCGGCGCTCGTGCTCGCCACCCACGACCATGCAATGGTGGCGCGGCTCGACCTGCCCGTCGCGCGCTTCGCGGTGGCGGACCGCGACGGCGCGGCCGTCGCGGTGGTCGGGGCGTGACGATGTCCGGGCGCCTCGCCCTGGTCGCGCGGCTCGCGGTCGCCGACGCCGCGCACGACCGGCGGCTGTTCGGCTGCTTCGCGCTCACCGTCGCGGCGGTGATGGCACCGCTCCTTCTGCTGCTCGGGCTGAAGACAGGCGTGGTCGAGCACCTGCTCGATGAGCTGCGCGCGGATCCGGCGACGCGCGAGGTGATCCATCGCGGCCATCGCGCCTTCGACGCCGACTGGTTCGCGCGCATGGCCGCGCGCCCCGACGTCGCCTTCGTCGTCCCGCGCACGCGCGAGCTCTCGCTCTCGATCGATGTCGGCCGGCCGGAGGATCCGATCCGCGGCCAGCGCGCCGAACTGGTCGTCTCCGGTGCGGGCGACCCGCTGCTCGGCGCGCTCGGTGCCGCGATCGGCGCCGACTCCGTGGTGATCAGCGAGCGGCTGGCGCGCCAGGGCGGCTTCGCCGCCGGCCAGGCGATCCTGCTCTGGGCGGTGCGTGCGGGGGCGGCGCGGGCGCGGGCGGACGTCTCGCTCCGCGTCGCCGCGATCGCGCCGGCGCGCGCGAGCGAGCGGGCGGCGGTGTTCGCCCCGCTCGGCCTCGTCGCCGACATCGAGGACTTCCTCGAGGGCCGTGCCGTGCCCGCGCGTGGCTGGCAGGGTGTCGAGCCGCCTGCCGCGCGGCTCTTCCCCTCCTTCCGGCTCTACGCCGCGAGCATCGACGACGTCGCGCGCCTCGATGCCGAGCTGACCGCCGCGGGGCTGAACGTCGAGACCAACGCCGGCGCGATCGCCTGGACGCGCCGGCTCGACGCGAACCTGACGGTGCTGTTCGCGATCCTGCTGGCCTGCGCCGCCGTCGGCGTGGGCATGGCGCTGGGCGCGAGCCTCTGGGCGAATGTCGAGCGCAAGCGGCGCAGCCTCAGCCTGCTGCGCCTGATGGGGTTCGGGCGGCATGCGCTCGCGGTGTTCCCGCTCGCGCAAGGCGCGCTGGTGGCGGGGCTCGGCTGGCTCGCGGCGGCCGGCGTGGCGGCCGCGGTGGCGGCAGGGATGAACGTCGCGCTGGCCGAGACCTATCTCGGTGGGGCGGCGCTCTGCCGCGTCCGCGCGGTCGATCTCGCCGTCGCGCTCGCCCTCGCCCTTGCCCTTGCCCTCGCCGCCGGGCTCGCCGCTCTCCGGCCGATCCTCGCCATCGAGCCGGCGGAGGGGCTGCGCGAGACGTGACGGAGGACGCGCGATGATGCGCCTGTTGGTCGCGGCCCTGCCGGCCGCGCTGTTCGCCGCCGGAGCGGCTGCCCAGGCGCCGGCGGGGCCGTGGTGGAACCCCCGTCCGGCACCGGACGATCTCGTCGTACCGATCGGCTGCGAGGTCGGCATCGCGTTCCGCAAGGTGCCGATCCCGGTCGGCGACGGCCCGCTCGCCGATCGCCGCGCGATCATCGGCGACGAGGAGGCCGAGGCCGCCTATGCGGAGTATGCGCGCGACGTCTTCCTCGCCGGCGCCTTCGGCCAGGGCGCCGAGGCGCATGGCTGGATCGGCAAGTACGAGGTCACGCGCGGCCAGTACGCGGCGGTGGCACAGGGCTGCGCGGCGCTCGCCGGCCTCGCGGAGACGGAGCGGGGGCTGCCGCAGACCGGCATCACCTGGGCGGAGGCGGTGCGCTTCGCCGAGCTCGCCTCGGCCGCGGCGCGTCGCCACGGCGCGGCAGCGCTGCCGCGCGCGGGCGACGCGCACGCCTTCTTCCGCCTGCCCACCGAGGCCGAGTGGGAATATGCCGCGCGCGGCGCGACGGCGGTTGCCGAAACCGCGTTCCGCGCGCCGCTCTTCGCCATGGATGGGCCGATCGCCGGCTATGCCCACCTGTTCCGCCCCGGCGCGCGCCCGCAGCTGCGCCCCGTTGGTCTGCTCAAGCCCAATCCGCTCGGTCTGCACGACGTGCTCGGCAATGCAGCCGAGATGGTGCTCGACCCGTTCCGCCCCAACCGCGGCGGCCGGCCGCAGGGCCGGATCGGCGGACTGATCGCCAAGGGCGGCGACGTGCGCACGCCCCCCGACCGGGCGCGGCTCGCGCTGCGCACCGAATATCCGCCGCTCGATGCCGACGGCGCGCCGCTCGCCCTGCCGACCCTGGGCTTCCGGTTCGCGCTCGGCCTGCCGGTGCTCACCGATCTCGGCCGTGGCGAGGCGCTGCGCGAGGCATGGGAGCGCGAGGCGGCGGAGACGCGGGCGCGGCTCGACGAGGATCCGGTCGAGCTGTCGCGCGTGCTCGAGCGCAGCGTGACCACGCCGGAACAGCGCGAGGCGGTGCGGCGAGTGCGCCAGGCGATCGTCGCCGACCGCTTCGCGCGCGCGGATGCCGAGGCGCGCGCCGCGCGCAGCGCGATCGGCGCGGGTGCGGTGCTGGTGCGTGGCTGGCGCAACGCGCGCGACGTGATCGCCGGGATCGACCGCGGCATCGAGGAGGCGAACCGGATGCCGTCCGGCCCGGGCCGGGACGAGGCGATCGAGAATTTCGCCCGCGCGCGCCGGTCCTGGGAGCTGAACCAGCGCACCACGCGGCGCGTGCTCGACGACCTGACGATGCAGCAGCTCGATACGCCGCCTGCGGTGCTGCGCGAACAGCTCGCGGTCTGGAAGAGCGAGAACGCGAGCCAGGACAGCACCACGCTCCGGCTGATGGCGGACCGCTTCGTCGCCTATGTCGAGCTCGCCCGGCCGATCCGCCGCGTCGATCCCGCCGCCGGGGAGGACCTGCTCGGCCTGCCGCTCAACTGAGCGCGTTCACGGCAGCAGCAGCGGCCGCGCCGGCTCGCGTGGCGGCGGCTGCACGCCGGGCAGATCTACCTGCTCGGGCGCGCCGAAGCGGAGATTGTCGATGCCGAACCCGGCCGGCTCCGGTCCCACGAGGTGGAACTCGAGCCCTGCGATGCGCG
>NZ_VIKA01000193.1 GCF_006704265.1 Elioraea sp. Yellowstone
CGCGAGCGCCGCCGCGCCCTCGGCGCCGAGCGCCGGGATCAGCCGCGTCTTGGCGAGGCCGGCGCGCGGCGCCTTGGCCATCAGCCCGATCGCGGGGCGCATCGCACGGGGCCGGGATCGTGTCCGGGGCCGCGCAGGGGGACGAGGCGACCCCGGTGCCATCCCGCCCGTCCCGTCGGAGATCCGCGGATCACGGCCTGCGCCTGCGCCGGAAGCCTGAACCCGATTCCGGGCATCGGGACACCCTCTACCCCAGGCGGCGCGCCGCGATCAGGAACTCCCGGTTCCCGTCGGGGCCGCGCAGCGGGCTCTCCACCACGCCCAGCACGCGCCAGCCCGGCTGGCCCGCCCACCAGGCGGCGATCGTCCGCTGCACCTCCTCCTGCACCGCGGCGTCGCGCACCACACCGCCCTTGCCGACCCTGTCCGGCCCCGCCTCGAACTGCGGCTTGATCAGCGCGACCGCCCAGGCCCCGGGCGCGCACAGCGCGAGCCCGGCCGGCAAGACGGTGCGCAGCCCGATGAACGAGGCGTCGCAGGTCAGCGCCCCCACCGGCTCCGGCACGTGCGCGCGCGTCAGGAACCGCGCGTTCAGCCGCTCGTGCACCACCACGCGCGGATCCGTGCGCAGCTTCCATGCCAACTGGCCGTGCCCGACATCCACGGCATGGACGCGCTCGGCCCCGCGCGCGAGCAGCACGTCCGTGAACCCGCCGGTCGAGGCGCCGATGTCGAGGCAGACGAGCCCCAGCGGGGCGAGCGCGAAATGGTCGAGCGCGAAGGCCAGCTTCACCCCGCCGCGGCTGACCCAGGGATGGTCCTCGCCGCGCACCTCGAGCGGCAGGTCGGCCGCGACCTGCATCCCGGCCTTCTCCAGCCGCCTCCCGCCCGAATACACCTTGCCGGCGAGCACCAGCGCCTGCGCCTTCGCGCGCGACTCGACGAGGCCGCGCTCCACCAGCAGCGAGTCGAGCCGCTGCTTCATGCGCGCATCCCCTACCGCACCTCGTTCTCCAGCACGCCGATCCCCTCGATCGCGGCGGCGATCCGGTCGCCCGGCTGCAGGAGCCTGGGCGGCGTCATCGCGTAGCCCACGCCCTCCGGCGTGCCGGTCATGATCAGGTCGCCCGGTTCGAGCGTCAGCCCTGCCGAGAGCACGGAGAGGATCGAGGGGATGTCGAAGATCATCCGGCCGGTGCGGCTGTCCTGCCGCGTCTCGCCGTTGACGGTCAGGCTGATGCGCAGATCCGGCGGCTCGGGCAGGTCGCCGCGCGGCACGATCCAGGGCCCCATCGGGCAGGAGCGGTCGAGCCCCTTGCCCTTGAACCACTGGCCGTGCCGGCGCTGGAGGTCGCGGGCGGTGATGTCGTTGCCGATCGTGTAGCCGAACACGTGCTCGAAGGCGCGTTCGCGCGGGATGTCGGCCCCGCCCTTGCCGATCACCACCACGAGCTCGACCTCGTAGTCGAGCGCGCGGGTCACGCCCGCGTGGTTCGGAATCCACTCGCCCGGGCCGATCACGACGTTGGCGGGCTTGGAGAAGAACTGCGCGTGCTCGGGCACCGTCGTCTCGCGGCCGGCGGCGCGGTCGCCCTCGGCCACGTGGTCGAGGTAGTTGCGGCCGACGCAGAAGACGTTCTTGCGCGGGCGGGGGATCGGCGCGAGCAGCCGCACCCGCTCCTTCGCCACCACCGCGGCCGCGGGTGGGGCGGCGGCCGCCTGCGCCAGCGCCGGCCCCACGCGGTCCCAGGCCTCGATCGCGGCGATCATGTCGGCAAGTGGCGCCGGATCGCCGCCGGCGGCGCGCAGCACCGCCGCGCCGTCCAGCACCGACCCGTCCTCCAGCACCACGCCCACCGCGGGCGGGCCCCCCGCGCTGTAGGTCGCGAGCCGCATGGCCATCCAAACCTCCCGTCCGGTTGAAGGCGCCAGTGTGCCTCAACCGCGATGCGTGTCACGGGGCGGTGAAAGCCGGACATGGCTCGGCCTCACCCATGCCGCGGGAACATGGCGTGACGCCTCGTTTCAGGCTGCCGCGTTGACGCGCCGTTGCCTATTCTAGGTCAAGGTCGTACCGCGGCGGGCCGGAACCGGTCCGCCCGGCGGCGTGTTGTCTCCGCCCGGAATGCGGCGGGCATCAGGGAACCGGCCGACGCGCGGCCGGGAGAAGAACGATGGCGAGCCTGAACCTCGACGCCTTCCTCGATGGCATCCCGCCGGGCGACTCGATCTACGTGGCCGGCAAGTACGACCGCTGGGTGACCGATCCCGGCAGCGTCGAGCCGGGCTGGGCGGCGCTCTTCGGCGTCCTCGCCAATGGCGGGGTCGAAGCCGCCAACGGCGCGGCCCTCGCGCTTCGGGCACGGCCCGCCGCACGCGACGAGGTCCGCGCCGCCACGCTCGACTCCATCCGCGCGCTCATGCTCATCCGCGCCTACCGCGTGCGCGGGCATCTGGAGGCGCAGCTCGACCCGCTGGGGCTGAAGGTGCCGAAGCCCCACCCGGAGCTCGACCCGGCCACCTACGGCTTCGGCCCCGGCGACATGGACCGGCCGATCTTCATCGACCACGTGCTCGGCTTCGAGACCGCGACGCTGCGCGAGATCCTCGCGGTGCTGCGCGAGACCTATTGCGGTCCGGTCGGCGTCGAGTTCATGCACATCCAGGACCCGGACCAGAAGGCCTGGATCCAGCAGAAGGTCGAGAGGGCACCCTGGCGCACCGCCTTCGACGCCGAGGCCAAGCGCGAGATCCTCGCCCGCCTCACCGAGGCCGAGGGGTTCGAGGTGTTCTGCCAGAAGAAGTTCGTCGGCACCAAGCGCTTCGGCCTCGAGGGCGGCGAGAGCCTCATCCCCGCCGTGCGCGCCGCGATCGAGGCCGCGGCCGAAGCGGGCGTGGTCGAGATCGCGATCGGCATGCCCCATCGCGGCCGGCTGAACACGCTGGTCAACATCATGAAGAAGCCGTTCTCGGCGGTGTTCAGCGAGTTCCAGGGCGCCTCCTCGCACCCCGACGACGTGCAGGGCTCGGGCGACGTGAAGTACCACCTCGGCACCTCGGTCGATCTCGAGATCGCGGGCCGCCAGGTGCATCTTTCGCTCCAGCCCAATCCCTCGCATCTCGAGGCGGTCGATCCCGTGGTGGTCGGCAAGATCCGCGCCAAGCAGGACATGATGGGCGACCGCAAGGCGCGCCGCCACGCCATGGCGATCCTGATGCATGGCGATGCCGCCTTCGCCGGCCAGGGGCTGGTGGCCGAGACGCTGGCGATGAGCCAGCTGATCGGCTACCGCACCGGCGGCACGGTGCACTTCGTCGTCAACAACCAGATCGGCTTCACCACCGTTCCCGCGCACGCCTACTCGGGGCTCTACTGCACCGATATCGCCAAGTCGATCCAGGCGCCGATCCTGCACGTGAACGGCGACGATCCCGAGGCGGTGGTGTTCTGCGCCCGTCTCGCGACCGAGTTCCGCATGACCTTCGGCGTCGATGCGGTGCTCGACATCGTCTGCTACCGCCGCCACGGCCACAACGAGTCGGACGAGCCGGCCTTCACCCAGCCCCTGATGTACAAGGCGATCCGCGCACAGAAGACCACGCGGACGAAGTATGCCGAGCGCCTGATCGCCGAGGGCACGCTGACGGCAGAGGAGGCGGCGGCGATCCAGCAGCGCTTCACCGCCGCGCTGGACGAGGCGTTCGACGCCTCCAGGACCTACAAGCCGAACAAGGCCGACTGGCTCGAGGGCAAGTGGGCCGGGTTGACGCCGGGCGGCATCGAGGACGAGGCGAAGGACTGCGGCACCGCCGTGCCGCTCGAGACGCTGCGCGAGGTGGGCCGCGCGCTCTGCCGCGTGCCCGAGGACTTCGACCTCAACCCGAAGATCGCGCGCCAGCTCGACCAGAAGCGCGAGGCGATCGAGACGGGCGAGGGCATCGACTGGGCGACCGGCGAGGCGCTCGCCTTCGGCACGCTGCTGCTGGAGGGCCATCGCGTGCGGCTCTCGGGCGAGGACGTGCAGCGCGGCACCTTCAGCCACCGCCACGCCGTGCTGATCGACCAGAGCAGCCAGGCCGAGTACGTGCCGCTGAACCACATCCGCGACGGCCAGGCGCAGTTCGAGGCGTACAACTCGCTCCTGTCGGAGGCCGGCGTGCTCGGCTTCGACTACGGCTACTCGCTCGCCGATCCGCACTGCCTGGTGCTGTGGGAGGCGCAGTTCGGCGACTTCGCCAATGGCGCGCAGGTGATCATCGACCAGTTCATCGCTTCGGGCGAATCGAAGTGGCTGCGCATGAGCGGCCTCGTGATGCTGCTGCCGCACGGCTACGAGGGCCAGGGGCCGGAGCATTCCTCGGCGCGGCTCGAGCGCTACCTCCAGCTCTGCGCCGAGCGCAACATGCAGGTCTGCAACCTCACCACGCCGGCGAACTACTTCCACGCGCTGCGCCGCCAGCTCAAGCGCAACTACCGCAAGCCGCTGGTGGTGATGACGCCGAAGTCGCTCTTGCGCCACAAGCTCGCGGTCTCGACGCTCGACGCCTTCGGCCCGGACAGCGGCTTCCGCCACGTGATCCCCGAGATCGATCCGATCGCGGAGGACGAGGCGGTGAAGCGCGTCGTGTTCTGCACCGGCAAGGTCTACTACGACCTGCTCGCCGCGCGGCGCGAGGAGAGGATCGATCAGGTGGCGCTGGTGCGCATCGAGCAGCTCTACCCGTTCCCGTCCGTCAGCCTGCCGAAGATCATCGCGCGCTACCCGAACGCCGAGATCGTCTGGTGCCAGGAGGAGCCGCAGAACATGGGCGCCTGGACGTGGATCGACCGCCGGCTCGAGGCGGCGGCGGCGGCGGCGCATCGGCGCGCGCGGCCGCGCTACATCGGCAGGCGCGAGGCGGCGAGTCCGGCGACCGGGTTCTACAAGGTCCACAACGCCGAACAGGCCGCGCTGGTCGAGGAGGCGCTGAGCGTCTGAGCGCCTGGGCCGCCCCGTGGGGCCGGGCAGCCGGAGGGGCCGCTTTCCGGCCGCCGGTTGCCTTCCACGACGGTCCGCGCTTCAACTCCGCGCCTGAGAGCAACCGGGGGTCGCGCATGTCGGTCGAGATCAAGGTTCCTGCGCTGGGCGAGAGCGTCTCCAGCGCCACCATCGCGCGCTGGCTGAAGCGGCCCGGCGAGGCGGTGGCGGCCGACGAGCCGCTGGTCGAGCTCGAGACCGACAAGGTCACGGTCGAGGTGCCGGCGCCCGCAGCCGGCGTGCTGGAGGCGATCGTCGCCCGGGACGGCGCGGAGGTCGAGGTCGGCGCGGTGCTCGGCACGATCGCGGAAGCCGCCGGCGCGGCGGGCGCGGCCGCACCGGAGCCGGC
>NZ_VIKA01000194.1 GCF_006704265.1 Elioraea sp. Yellowstone
CGCCGGGGCCGCGCCTGCCGCCGTCCCTGCCCCGGCGCCGCGGCACGGCGTCGCGATCGCCGGGCTGCGCGACCTGGTCGCGCTCGCCGGTGCCGAGCGCGAGGCGCGGCTGGCCGCCGAGATCGCGGAGTACATGCACCTCGTGCGGCTCGAGGAGGGCGTGCTCGAGTTCCGCCCCGAACCCGACGCGCCGCGCGATCTCGCCGCGCGCGTCGCCGCCCTGCTCTCCGGGGCGACCGGGCGGCGCTGGACGGTCGCGCTCTCGGCCGAACCGGGCGCACCCACGCTCGCCGAACAGGACCGCGACGAGGCGCGCCGCCTCCGCCGCGAGGTCGAGGCGCACCCGCTCGTGCGCGCCGTGCTGGAGGCGTTTCCCGGCGCGGTGATCGGCGAAATCCGCCGCTGGGATGCCCCGGAGACTGGCGGTCCCGAGGCCGACGTGGTCTACGACGACATCACCGACCGCGAGGATGATGCATGAAGAATCTCGGCCAGATGATGAAGCAGGCCCAGGCGATGCAGAGCCGCATGGAGGAGATGCAGGCGCGGCTCGGCACGCTCGAGGTCGAGGGCAGCGCCGGCGGCGGCATGGTGCGCGTGACCATGTCCGGCAAGGCCGAAGTGAGGCGCGTCAAGATCGACCGCACGCTGGTCGATCCGGACGAGGTCGAGGTGCTGGAGGATCTCGTGGTCGCGGCGATCGCCGACGCGAAGGGCAAGGCGGAGGCGCTGGTCGCGGAGGAGATGGCGAAGGTGACGAGCGGGCTGCAGTTGCCGCCCGGGCTGAAGCTGCCGTTCTGACGAGGCGGACAGACAGTGGGGGGACGACCGTCGTCCCCCCGCACTCCCTCTCCGGCGATCCTCCGGCGATCGGGTTCGCAGCCGGGCGGGCGCCCGGCTCCGCGGTTTCCCGGTGCGCATCCTCACCCGGTCAGGCGGGTCCCCCCCTGACCGGGATCCGCGCTAGAGGGCCTTCGCCGCCTCAAGCACCGCCGCCGCGTGCCCGGCCACCTTCACGTTCTTCCAGACCTTGGCGACCTTCGCGTCCCGATCGATCAGGAAGGTGCTGCGGATCAACCCGATCGACCTCCGCCCCATGAACACCTTCTCGCCCCACGCGCCATAGGCCTGCGCGGTGGCCTTATCGGGGTCGGAGGCGAGCGGGAAGGTCAGACCGTACTTCCCGGCGAACGCCTCGAGCGCGGGCACCTTGTCGGGGCTGACCCCGATCACGTCGATCCCGAGCCCGCGGAACTGCGTGAGCGCCTCGTTGAAGTCGCAGGCCTCGGTGGTGCAGCCGGGCGTGTCGGCCTTGGGATAGAAGTACAGCACGAAGGGCTTGCCCTTCATCGCCGCGAGGCTGACGGTCCGCCCGCCCGTGGCAGGGAGGGAGAACGCGGGGGCGGGATCGCCCTCCTTCACGCCCGCGACCGCGGCGGCCTTCGCCGCCGGCGCGACCGCCTTGGTGCGTGCCGCCTTGGGGGCGGCGGGCTCGGCCGCGCGCGCGCCCGCCGTCCTGGTCGCGGCCCTCGTCGCGCGGGCGGGTGCGGATTTGGCCGGAGGCTTCTTGGCAGTCGGCATCGTTGCATTCCCTCATGCATCCGGGCCCGCATCGACGGGACCGAGATCGGCGACATGCGTGTTGAACGCCGCGCGCACCTCGCGCGCCGCGGCCTGCATCTGGGCGCCGAGCGCGTGCAGGTCAACCGCATCGCGAAGGCCCGCCGCACGGGCCGCGCGGCAGAGCGCCTCCGCCACCGGGGCGGGGATGTCCTCGGCGCTGCGCGGCTTGCCGACGGTCAGCCGCAGCACGCCCTGCACCGCGCGGAACAGCCGCGCCGCACGCTCGAGCCGCGCCGCCTCCGCCGCCTCGAGCGCACCGGCGGCGGCGAGCGCGCGCAGGCTCGCCGTGGTGGAACCGGCCAGCACCGACGGCGTTCGCGCGGCGTGGATGAGCTGCAGCACCTGGCAGACGAACTCGGCCTCGAGCAGCCCGCCGGGCCGGTACTTCACGTCCCAGGGCGAGAAGGGCGGGATCTCCTTCGCGATGCGTGCACGCAACGAGCCGGCATCCTCGCGCACCTTGGCCGCGTCGCGCGGGCGCGCAAGCGCCGCGCGGATCGCCTCCGCCGCGCGGCGCCGGAGCGCCGGCGGGCCGGCGATCACCCGCGCGCGCGTCAGCGCCATGTGCTCCCAGGTCCAGGCCTCCTCGGCCTGGTAGCGCGCGAAGCCGGCGAGCTGCACCGCGATCGGGCCCTTGTTGCCGGAGGGGCGCAGCCGCATGTCGACGTCGTAGAGCTTGCCCTCGCCCGTCGGCGCCGTGATCGCGGCGACGAATTGCTGCGCGAGCCGCCCGAAATACTCGGGCGGCGTGAGGCGGCGCCCGCTACCCCCGCGCGCGGTCTCCGCACCCGGCGCATGCTCGTAGAGCATGATCAGGTCGAGGTCGGAGGCGGCCATCATCTCGCGCCCGCCGAGCTTGCCGAGCGCCACCACCGCCATGCCGCCGCCGGCGATGCGGCCGTGGCGCGAGGCGAAGTCGCGCGCCACGCGCGGCAGCAGCGCCTTGAGCGCGGCATCGGCAAGCCGCGCCCGCGCCAGCCCCGCCCGGTCCGCATCCAGCGTGCCCTCGAGGGTGGCCACCCCGATCAGGAAGGCGCGTTCGTGCACCACCCGGCGCACCACGTCCATCGCCTCCTCGAGATGGCGCGCCTCGGCGAGCAGCCGGCCGAGCGGCCGGGCGACGGAACGGTCCGGTCTCGCTCCGTCCAGCAGCCCGTCGAGCACCGGCGGATGGCGCGCGAGATAGTCGGCGAGCAGCGGCGCCGCACCGCAGATCGCCGCCACCCGGTCCAGCAGCGCCGGGTTGCGCTGGAACAGGCTGAACAGCGGCACGCCCGCCGGCAGATGCGTCAGGAAGGCATCGAAGCGGGCGAAGGCCTGGTCGGGCTCCTTCTGCCGGGCGAAGGCCGCGAGCAGCGCCGGCATCAGCTCGGTCAGGATCTCGCGCGCCCGCGCGCTGCGCGTCGCGCGCGGCCGGCCATGGTGCCAGCCGCGCACGGTCGCCGCCACGCCCGAGGGATTGGCGAAGCCCATCCGGCGCAGGGTGGCGAGCGTGTCGGGATCGTCCTCCACCCCCGTGAACACGAGGCTGCCCGGGCCGCCGAGCTCGGGCGCCTCCTCGAACAGGGCCGCGTAGTGGCGCTCCACGCGCCCGAGATGGTGCGTGAGCTCGGCCGCGAACGCCGCCACCGAGTCGAAGCCGGCGAAGGCGGCGAGGCGCGCCAACCCCTCCGCCTCGGCGGGCACGGTATGGGTCTGCCGGTCGTCGATCATCTGCAGCCGGTGCTCGATCCGGCGCAGGAACCGGTACGCCTCGGCGAGCTCCGCGCGCGTCCGCTCCTGCACCAGCCCCGCCCGCGTCAGCGCGGCGAGCGCCTTGAGCGTCGCCGGCTCGCGCAGCCCCGGGTCGCGCCCGCCCCAGATGAGCTGCTGGACCTGGGCGAAGAACTCGATCTCGCGGATCCCCCCGCGCCCGAGCTTCAGGTTGTGGCCCGCCACCGCGATCGTCGCGCCGCCGCGATGCGCCTGGATCTGGCGCTTGATCGAATGGACGTCGCGGATCGCGGCGAAGTCGAGGTTCTTGCGCCAGACGAAGGGGCGGAGTTCGGCCAGGAAGGCCGCCCCGGCCGCGCGGTCCCCCGCCACGGGCCGGGCCTTGATCATCGCCGCGCGCTCCCAGTTCTGCCCGAGCGCGCCGTAGTAGGTGAGGGCGGCCTCCACCGAGACCGCGAGCGGTGTCGCCGCCGGGTCCGGGCGCAGGCGCAGATCGGTGCGGAACACGTAGCCGCCCGGCGTCCGCTCCTCCATCAGCCGGACAAGATCGCGTGCGATCCTGACGAAGAACGCGAGCGGGTTGTCGCCGTGATAGGCTCCCGCCTCCGGCTCGAACAGGACCACGAGGTCGATATCCGACGAGTAGTTCAGCTCGCGCGCGCCGAGCTTGCCCATCCCCAGCACGATCAGCCCGCTGCCGCGCGCCGGATCGTCGCCGCTGCGCAGCCGCATCTCGCCGCGCGCCTCGGCCTCGCGCAGGAGCTGTGCGACCGCCGCCTGCAGCGCCGCGTCGGCGAAGGCGGAGAGCGCGCCGGTGACGCGTTCGAGCGGCCAGAGCCCGGCGATGTCGGCCGCCGCGACCGCGAGCGCGGCGCGGCGCTTGGCAGTGCGCAGGATCTCGCCGAGCTGGGCCCGGCTCGCCGCCGGATCCGGCGCCACGACGAGGTCCAGCGCCGCGCCGAAGGCGGCATCCGGCCCTTCCGCGAGCAGCCGCATCAGCGTCTCCGGCTCGCGCAGCGCGAGGCCCGCGAGATAGGGGCTGTTGCCGAAGATCGCCGCGAGCAGCGGCCGTTCGGCCGACCCCGCCGGCGCTCCGGTCTCCTCCTCCCACTGCGCGAGCCCCCGTTCGGCGGCGGCGCGGTCGTGGGGCGGGGGAAGGGTGGTGGCGCTGCCGCTCATCGCCCCCCAGCCGAGCACCTGCCCGGCACGGGCGTCAATCGGGACGAGCGCGGATGATCCGCGCCTCCGGCCGGTGGCTGCGCCGTCTCGCCGTGCCCGTGATGGCGCTCGTCGTGATCGGCGTGCTCGGCGCGGGGCTGCTCGTCTGGCGCCTGGCGCAGGGTCCGCTCGTGCTCGATCCGCTCGCGCGCCTGATCGAGCGGCACGCCGCCGAGACCGGCCTCGTCGGCCGGCTCGCGATCGGCGAGGCGGCGCTGGTCTGGGAGGGCTTCGACGAGGCGGTGGACCGGCCGCTCGACCTCCGCCTGCGGGCGGTCCGCGCCCTCGCCCCCGACGGCACGGTGCTCGCCGAGATCCCCGAGGGCTCGGTCAGTCTCGGCCTGCGCGCGCTGCTGCTCGGGCGGATCATGCCGCGCGCGATCGAGCTGCGCGGGCTCAGCCTCACGCTCAGGCGCGCCGGGGACGGCAGCGTCGCGATCGATCTCGGCGCCGAGGAGGCGCCGGGCGATCCCGCCCAGGACGAGACGCGGCTCGCCGCGGCAGCCCTCGCCGCACTCGGCCGCCCGGCCGAGCACGGCGGCTGGATCGGCGCGCTCCAGCGCCTGCGCATCCGTGATGCCGTGCTGGTCGTCGAGGATCGCCAGCTCGGCGCGACCTGGCGCGTCCCGGACGCCGATCTCGACCTGCGGCGCGACGCCGGCCGGGTGGCGGTGAGCCTCGACGGCGCGGCGGTCGCGGGCGCCGATACGCGCTTCTCGCGCACCGGAGTCGGCGTGTTCGCGCCCGGCACGCCGCTCGCGACCGATGCCGGGA
>NZ_VIKA01000195.1 GCF_006704265.1 Elioraea sp. Yellowstone
CCCCGGCCCCACCTCCCCGGCCGGCCCTGCCGGCGCATGCCGCCCTGCCCGTCGCGCCGCAGACGGCCGCCAGCGATGCGGCGGCACGGCTCGACGCCGCCATCCCCGCTTCGGTCGGGCGCAAGGTCGATCCGGTGGTGCCGCGCGAGGCGCGGCTGAACCGCTGGCAGGGCACCGTGGTGCTGGCGGTCACGGTCTCGCCCGAGGGGGTACCGGCGCTGGTCGAGGTGCTGCGCTCCTCCGGCCACTCGATGCTTGACCGCGCCGCGATCGAGGCAATGTGGCAGTGGCGTTTCGCGCCCGCGCGCCGCGGCGGCGTGCCGGTCGAGGAGCGCATCGCCATCCCGATCACCTTCCGCATCGTCGACTGAGGGAGCCACCCATGGTCCGGCTGGACCGCATCACCACCCGCGGCGGCGACCGCGGCGAGACGTCGCTCGGCGACGGCACGCGCCTGCGCAAGGACGCGCGGCGCATCGAGGCGATCGGCAGGGTGGACGAGACCAATGCGGCGATCGGGCTGATGCGCCTGGTCACCGGCGCAGGGGAGGCGGGGTCGGATCTCGCCACGGCGGACGCGATGCTCGATCGCATCCAGCACGACCTGTTCGACCTCGGCGCCGATCTCTGCACGCCGTTCGCGGAGGGCGAGGACCCGGCCCGCACCCTGCGCATCGTGCCGGCGCAGCTCGCCCGGCTCGAGGCGGAGATCGCGGCGATGAACGCGGAGCTGCCGCCGCTCCGCTCCTTCGTCCTGCCCGGCGGCAGTCCCGCCTCGGCCTGGGCGCACCACGCGCGCACCGTGGCGCGCGCGGCCGAGCGCGCGGTGGTCGCGCTCGCCGCCGCCGAGCCTGTCAACCCCGACGCGCTGCGCTACCTCAACCGCCTCTCCGACCACCTGTTCGTGCTCGGCCGCTGGCTGAACCGGCGTGGCGGCGCGGAGGTGCTGTGGCGCCCGGGTGTCAACCGCTGATCAGGACCCAGGATCGTCGGGCCACTCGACGGGGTTGTTGAGGTAGTACTCGTCGCGCGGAAAGAGGTCGGTGTTCACCTCGCCGCCCTTGCGCGGCGTCTCGGGCGTCCACACCACCGGCGGCGCGGCGAGCATCCGTGCGAATTCCGCCGGCTCGACCCTGGCGCGCGCCGCCCAGTCGCGGAACGTCTGGCTCGCGAAGCGGGCGAGCAGCGCCTCGCGATCGAGCGGAATGGGCGCGGTGCTGCCGATCAGCACCGAGAGGGGGCGCAGCAGCACCGCATGCGGGAACACGCTGACGAAGCTCTCCACCACGCGCCTAGTCGGCGCCCACTGCACGAACAGCCCGCCCGGCTTGAGGCTGTCGCGCACCAGGCGCAGGAACTCCACCGAGTAGAGCATGCCGCTGTGCGAGGTCTGCGGCAGGATCGCATCCGCCTCCACCACGTCCCAGCGCCGCCCGGAGACGAAGATCTCCCGCCGCCCGTCGCCGACCGCGAGCTCGAAGCGCGGATCGCGCGCAAGCCAGGCCGGCGCGCTGTCCGGATGGCGGGCGGCGTAGTCGCGGATCACCCGATAGACCGGCTGGATCAGCTCGATCGCGCGCACGCGCTCCGTCGCGGGATTCCAGCCGGCGGCGTAGGGCGTGCCGCCCGAGCCGACCCCGATCACCATCACCTCCCGCGGGTCGGGGTGGATCGCCGGGCCGAGCGCGCCGAGAAGCACGTGGTGCGGCCAGAACGGCACGCGGCTCTGGGTATGGCCGGTGATGAACATCGGCCCCGCGCCGTTCGCGAGCCGGAGCACCGCCACCCCCGAACGGTCCTCGGCGACGATGCCCTGCTGGCCGTCCCCCACCCCATGGATGCGCGACCACCAGGCGGCGTTGGAGGGGAAGATCGCGATCACCCCGGCGGTGGCGGCGGCAAGCCCGAAGGCGGTGGCGTCGCGCCGTCCGTCGCGCGTGCAGTGCACCAGCCACCAGAGCAGCATCCCGCCGGCGAGGCCCGCCAGCGCCACCGCCGTGCCGGCGGAGCCGAGCTGGTGCAGCAGCACGAGGCCCGAGACCACGCTGCCGGCGGCGTTGCCGACGATGTTGCCGAGCTGGACGATGCCGACGCGGAACCCGACCGTCGCGATGTCACGCTGCACCGCGCGCTGCACCACCGGGAAGCTCATCCCGAGCAGGAAGGCCGGCGGGCCGATCAGCACCACCGCCATGGCGGCGAGCCAGCCCAGCGCCTCGGCCGAGATGCGGAACCGCTCGATCCCCATCACCGCGGCGAAGGGCGGCCAGGCGGAGATGAGCCAGAGCCCGAGCAGCGTCGCCGCGGCAGCAAGCGCCGCCCAGGACTGGAGCAGGATGAAGGCGCGGCGTTCGTCACGCACACGGCGCAGCCAATGCGCGCCGTAGAGCAGCCCGGCCCCGTCGGCGAGCAGGAACACGCCGAGGATCAGCGGGAAGGCGTAGGCCGAGCCCTGCCCGACGATCCCGAGCACGCGCACCCAGAGGATCTCCAGCGCGACGATCAGGAATCCCGAGAGGAACACCAGCAGCGTCCAGGCCGGCAGGCCCATCGCTCCCGGCGCCGCGGCGGTGATCGCGACCGGCGCCGCGCGCGCAGCCGGCACGTCGTCCGGCAGGCGGGCGCGGATCGCGAGCGCCGCGAGCGCAGCCAGCGCATTGAGGGCGGCGCCGAGTCGGATCGAGGCCTCGAAGCCGATCGAGCCGACGATCAGGAACCCGCCCGCGAGCGTGCCCGCCGCGGCGCCGAGCGTGTTCACGCCGTAGAGCAGGCCGATCCGGTGCGCCGCGGTCTCGATGCGCGCCACCACCGCCTTGGCCAGCACCGGCAGCGACAGTCCCATCAGGAAGGTCGGCACCAGCAGCCCGGCGAAGCAGACCGCGAACACCTCCCACCGCCCGGTGAGCAGCGGGCCGAGCCGCTCCACCACCAGGTCATAGAGGAACGGGCGCGAGAGCAGGGCGAAGCCGGCGATGCCGAGCTCGACGGCGGCGAAGACGGCCGCAGCCCGGCGCGGCGCCAGGCGGTCGGCGAGCAGCCCGGCGGCGAGCGAGCCGAGCCCGAGCCCGAGCAGGAAGGCGCCGACCACGAGCGCGGCCGTGACCGCATCGGAACCGGCGAAGAGCCCGAGCATGCGCTGCCAGATCACCTGGTAGAGCAGGGCGGCGAAGCCCGAGGCGAAGAACGCGCCCCCCATCGTCCAGGCCACCGCGCGCTCGTCGGCCGCCGCGCGCACGACACTCCCCGGCACGCCGTGCATGAACGCCCCCCTTGGCCCCCTCCCGGCCCACGTGTGATGGTGCGGCATCATCAGGGCTTACGGTGTCGAAATCACGGCATCGCGAACGCCACGGGAGTTCCCGCCGCCCATGCCTGGACCTCTCCGCCTCGCCGTCGTCGGCGCGGGGCATTTCGGCCGCTACCACGTCCTGAAGGCTGCCGCCGAGCCGCGTGTCGCGCTGGTCGGCGTGGTCGACCACGATCCGGCCAAGGCGGCGCGCGTCGCCGCCGAGGGGGGCGCGCGCGGCCTGCCCGATCTCGACGCCGCGCTCGCCGCGGCCGAGGCGGTGGTGGTCGCCGCCTCGACGCGCGCGCATCACGAGATCGGCCTGCGCGTGCTGGAGGCGGGACGGCACCTGTTCGTCGAGAAGCCGATCGCCACCACCCTCGCCGAGGCCGACGAGCTGATCGGGCAGGCGGCCGCGCGCGGGCTCGTGCTTCAGGTCGGGCATCTCGAGCGCTTCTCGGTCGCGCGGTCGGCGCTGGCGCGCCATGTCGGCCGGCCGGTGGCGATGGAGTTCGCCCGGCTCGCCCCCTACCGCCCACGCGGCACCGATGTCTCGGTGGTGCTCGACCTCATGATCCACGACATCGACCTCGCCCTGACGCTCGCCGAGGGAGCGGTCGCGCGCGTCGAGGCGGTGGGGCGGAGCGTGCTGTCCGACACGCTCGACTTCGCCCAGGCGCGCCTCGCCTTCACCGGCGGCGCGGTGGCGTCGCTGACCGCGAGCCGCGTCAGCCCGGGCGTGGAGCGGGTGGCGCGGCTGTTCGACGGCACGGGCTCGGTCGCGGTCGATTTCGTCGGCCGTCATCTCGCCCGCTTCGGCCGCGACGGCCGGCACGAGGAGTCCTGGCACGACGCCGATCCGCTCGCCGCGCAGCTTGCGGCCTTCGTCGCCGCCGTGCGCGGCGAGGCGGAGGTGGTGGTGGACGGTGCGGCCGGACGTGCCGCGCTGGCGGTCGCGCTCGCGGTCGAGCGGGCGTGCCTCAGCGATCCGTCAGCCTGAGCTCGATCCGCCGGTTGCGCGCATAGGCCTCGGGCGTATCCGCCGGGTCGATCGGCTGGTGCTCGCCGAACCCCGTCGCCGCCAGCCGGTTCTCCGGCACGCCGAGCAGGGCGAGCAGCCGCACCACGGTGATCGCGCGCGCCGCCGAGAGTTCCCAGTTCGAGGTGAAGCGCCCGCCCGGACCGATGGGCGTGCGGTCGGCATGGCCGTCGACGCGCAGGATCCACGGCACATCGGGCGGGATGTCGCGCGCGACCTCGCGGATCACCCCGGCGAGGCGGCGCATCTGCTCGATCCCCTCGGGCTGCAGCTCGGCCGAGCCCTGCGGGAACAGCACCTCCGACTGGAACACGAACCGGTCGCCGACGACCTGGATGCCCGGCCGGTTGCCCAGGACCTCGCGCAGCCGGCCGAAGAACTCGCTGCGGTAGCGCTGCAGCTCCTCCACCCGTGCGGCGAGCGCGAGATTGAGCCGCTGGCCGAGATTGGCGATCTGCACGTCCTTCTCGGCGCTTTCCTTCTCCGCCGCGTCGAGTGCCGCGGAGATGCGCGCGACCTGCGCACGCAGCTCCTCGATCTGGCGGTTGAGCAGCGCCACCTGGGCGCGCGCGCTCTCGCCGAGCCGGCGCTCCTCGGCGAGCATCGCCTCCACCGCCTGGCGGCGCTCCTGCTCGCTGGTCGCGCGCGCCGCCGCATCCGCCGCCTCGCGCTCCAGCCGGTCGCGCAGCGCCGTCAGCGCCTCCACCTGCTGGGCGAGCCGCACCAGCTCGGCGAGCCGCATCTCCACCGTCGCGCGCTCCACCGCGACCTGCTGGTCGAGCGCGGCGATCTGCTCGCGCATGCGCGCCAGCGTCTCGCGTTCGGCGGCGAGGGCGCGCCGCGTCTCGGCGAGCTGGCGTGTGACCTCGGCGAGTTCGCGCGTCCGGCTCTCGACGAGCTCGCGCGCCGCCTCGGCATCGCGCGCGCGGCTCTCGGCGAGCG
>NZ_VIKA01000196.1 GCF_006704265.1 Elioraea sp. Yellowstone
CCACCGGGGCGACGAACACGCCCGGCGCGAGGCCGCCGAAGCCTGCCGCCTCCAGGGCGGCCCGCGCCGCCTCGCGCGCGCTCGCGGGACCGAGCACCACGAGCTCCAGGCGCGGGTCCTCGCGCCGCGGCGGGGCGCCGTAGATGCGCCGGGTCGCCTCGGCGAAGGTCTCCGCACCTTTGGCTGCGAGGCGGTAGAACCCGCTGCGGCCGATCCGCCGCCGCTCCAGCCAGCCCTCCGCGGCCAGCCGCGAGACGGCGGTCCGCACCACGCCCTCGCCGATGCCCAGCGCCGCCATGATGGCGAGCAGCGAGGCGAGCGCCAGGGATCCGCCGCGCGGCGCGATCGCATCCCCGTAGAGGGTGATGATCAGCGACCCGGTGCGATGCGGGCCGTTGTGCAGGGCGGCAAGGCGCGGAGCGAGCCAGTCGGGCGGGTCGATCACGGCCGCGCCCGATGCCACGGCATGCCCGGCGAGGGAAGAGGCGCCGCGATGGCGTCGGACGCGCCCGCGCCTGCCGGATCGAGTCCCGGCTGCGTTCCGGCAGCGCGCCCTTGGCCGGGCGGAACGTCGCGTGCGCGGACGCACGCGCACCGGCGGGCGGACGCCGCCGCTCCCACCCGCGTCACCGTGGCCCGACGGTCGTCCGCAGCGCGGCCACCTCCTCGCGCAGCGCGCGCAGCTCGCGCATCACGACCGCAGGGTCCAGCCCCGGCAGCGCCTCCGCCTCCTCGCGCTGCTTCCGCAGCGTCTGGATGCTCTCGATGATCACGCCGATGAACAGGTTCAGCATCACGAAGGTCGCGATCAGGATGAAGGGGATGAAGAACAGCCAGGCCTGCGGTGAGGCCTCCATCACCGGCCGCACGATGCCCATCGACCAGCTCTCGAGCGTCATGATCTGGAAGAGCGTGTACATGCTCTCGCCGATCGTGCCGAAGAACTGGGGATGCGTGTCGGCGAAGAGCTTGGTCGCGATCACTGCCGCGACGTAGTAGAGGATCACCATCAGCAGCGCGATCGCGCCGATCCCCGGCACGGCATGGAGCATCGCTTCGACGACGATGCGCAGCCGCGGCATCATGCTGATCAGCCGGAGCACGCGCAACACCCGCAGGGCGCGCAGCACCGAGAGCGGACCGGTCGCCGGCAGCCAGGCGATCGCGATCACCAGCAGATCGAAGATGCCCCAGGGGTCCCGGAAGAAACGGCCGCGGAAGGCGTAGATGCGGGCGAGGATCTCGATGGTGAAGATCCACAGGAACAGTCGGTCGAGCGCCATCAGCACGTCGCCGAAGGCCGCCATGGCGCGCCCCGACGTCTCGAGCCCGAGCGTGATCGCGTTCAGCACGATCAGCGCCATGATCGCGCCCTGCACCGACGGGCGGAGGATGAAGCGGGCGGCGGCGGCGCGCGGCCCCTCGTCGCGCTGATCCTGCGCGGTCAGAACTTCCTGCATGTCGCGGTCCTACCCCTGGCTGGCGGCGCTCAGATGGGAGCGTGACAGGGCAAAAAGAAGGCGCAGCCCGCTGGTCCATCCCGCTGCGGTCCCGCATACTCCGCGGCGACCGGATGCGGGAGGGAGGAGACGATGCGATTTGCCAGGCGCAGCTTCATGGCCGGCTGGGCAGCCGGAATCCTCGGTGCGGCCCGCGGCGCGCGGGCCTGGGAACCCTCGCGGCCGATCCAGCTGATCGTCGGCTTCGCCCCGGGCGGCGGCGCCGATCTCGCCGGACGGGCGATCGCCGAGGCCGCTTCGCGCTTCTTCCCGGTGCCGCTCGTGGTGATCAACAAGCCGGGTGCGGGTGGGGCGATCGCGGCCCAGCAGGTGGCCAACGCGCCCCCCGATGGCGAGCAGCTCCTGGTCGGCGGCGGCAGCGAAAGCATCTCGCTGCCGGCCTTCCGCGACCTGCCCTACGATCCGAAGCGGTCGTTCCGTTCGATCATCCGTCTGACGCGCCAGCCGCTCATCATCGTCGGCGGCCCGAAGACGCGCTATCCCGATCTGCCCGCCGCCATCGAGGCGGCCAGGAAGAACCCGGGCGAGGTGTCGCACGCCTCCTCGGGACAGGGCTCGATCTACCACGCGGTGTTCGTGCTGCTCTCGCAGGCCGCCGGCGTCGAGCTGCTGCACGTGCCCTTCACCGGCGGCGCGCCGTCGCTGCAGGCGCTGCTCGCGGGCACGGTGGAGCTCGCCGTGCTGGCGCCCGAGGAGATCGCGGGGCTCGCAGCCGCAGGCCAGGTCCGGCCGCTCGCGGTCGCCTCCGCCGAGCGACTCGCCGCCTTCCCCGAGGTACCGACGCTGCGCGAACTCGGCTGGAACGTCGTGATCGAGAACATGAAGGGCCTGATGGCGCCGGCCGGCCTGTCCGATGCGGCCGCGGCGACGCTGCACGACCGTTTCCGGCGGGGGATGCAGGAGCCGGCGTGGAAGACATTCCTTGATCGCACCGGCGCGATGGACGGCTATCTCGACGGCCCCGGGTTCCAGGCCGCGATGGACAGCGTGCTGGACGCGCTCCGGGCGAGCCTGAAGCGGGCCTGAGCGCGGCTCATCCGCCGGGCCGTCCGGTGCGATGGTAGGGGTGGCCGCGCAGCAGGCTGTCCGCACGGAAGAGCTGCTCGGCGAGCAGCGCGCGCACCAGCAGATGCGGCCAGGTGGCACGGCCGAAGGCGAGCACATGCGCCGCGCGCGCGAGCACCACGGCGTCAAGCCCCTCCGCGCCGCCGATCGCGAAGGCCACCAGGCGCCCCGCCTCGCGCCAGCGCGCGAGCCGGGCGGCGAACTGCTCGGTGGTCTCGTCCGCGCCGCCGAGATCGAGCGCCACCAGCGTGGCCCCCTCCGGCACCGCGGCGAGGATCGCCGCCCCCTCGCGCCGCTTCGCCTCCATCGGCGTGCCGCGCCCCTCGGCGATCTCGACCAGGCGCGGCGCGAGGCGCAGCCGCGCGGCGTAGCGGTCGTAGAGCGCCTGCTCGGCGCTGCCGCGCCCCCTGCCGACGGCGATGACGACGATCGGCGGGATCAGGCGAAGCGGGCCTCGTCGCCCGGCAGCGTCATGCCCCACATCTTCTCGAGCGCATAATGCGCGCGTGCCTCGGGGCGGAACAGGTGCACCACCACATCGCCCGCGTCGATCAGCACCCAGTCCGAGGCGCCGAGCCCCTCGGTGCGGATGTTGCGGACGCCGTCCCGTTCGAGCGTCTCGATCAGGTGCTCCGCCATCGCCGTGAGCTGGCGGCCGGCAAGGCCGGAGGCAACCACCATGCGATCGGCGAAACTCGCCTTGCCGGCGAGATCGATCACGACGATCTCGTCCGCCTTGTCGTTCTCGAGGCTCGTGACGATCAGCCGCACCAGACGCTCGACGTCGTCCGCCTGCGCGCGACGGGCGGGCAGGCGCCTGCGCTTCCCACCGGCAGCCGCCGCGTCGGCGGCGCGGGCGGCGCGGATCTGCGTCGCACTCGCCGGATGCTCGCGCCCGGGCAGCAGGAGCCAGGCGGGCGGGGCCATGTCCGGCAGCGCGGCCGCGCGGGAATGCGGCAGGCGCGAGGCCGCCATCGCCCGGGTGGCGCGGCCGTGGAGCGCCTTGCGCGTCCAGCCGGGGCGGGGGAACACGACGATCGGGACCATGGCGAAGATCCGCCGCCAGCCCTGCCAGCGCGGGATCTGCACCTGGTTGTCCGCGCCCATCAGCCAGACGAGCCGCGCGCGCGGGAAGCGTCGTGTCAGCAGCGCGAGAGTCTGCACCGTGTAGCGGGTGCCGAGGCGGGCCTCGAGGTCGGTCGGCAGGATGCGCGCGTTGCCCGTGGCGATCCTCGCCGCCGAGGCGAGCCGGTCGGCGAAGGGCGCCATCCCGTCCACCGGCTTGAGGGGATTGCCGGGACTGACCAGCAGCCACACGGCCTTCAGCCCCAGCCGCTTCAGCGCCGTCTCGGCGATGTGGCGATGGCCTTCGTGCGCGGGGTTGAAGCTGCCGCCGAGAATGCCGATCCGGCCGCGTCGGCCGTCGCCCCAGTGGGAGATCGCGGCGGGCACGTCGCGGCTCAGGAACGACGGAGGTGGGGCGTGGTCGCGCGGCCGCTCATCCGCGCACCTGGCCGTCGCCCAGCACGTGGTAGCGGAAGGTGGTGAGCTGCTCCGGCCCGACGGGACCGCGCGCGTGGATGCGGCCGGTGGCGATGCCGATCTCGGCCCCGAAGCCGAACTCGCCGCCGTCGGCGAACTGGGTCGAGGCGTTGACGATGCCGATCGCGCTGTCGATCCCGGCGAGGAAGGCCGCGGCCGCCGCCTCGTCCTCGGTGACGATCGCATCCGTGTGCTCGGAGCCGTGGCGCAGGATGTGGGCCACGGCGCCCTCGACCCCGTCGACCACCGCGACGTTCAGCACGGCATCGAGCCATTCCGTGTCGAAGTCGGCCTCGTTTGCCGCCGGCAGATCGGGGCGGATCGCGCGCGCCCGGGCATCGGCGCGGAAGGCGCAGCCGCGCGCGGCGAGATCGTCGATGATGGGCGGCAGATGCGTCGCGGCGCAGGCGGCATCGACCAGCAGCGTCTCGGTCGCCCCGCAGATCCCCGTGCGGCGCAGCTTGGCGTCCAGCACGATCGCGCGCGCCTTGGCGAGATCGGCGGCCGCGTGCACGAAGGTGTGGCAGCGGCCCTCGGCATGGGCGAGCACGGGCACGCGCGCCTCGGCCTGGACGCGCTCGACCAGCGCGCGCCCGCCGCGCGGCACGATCACGTCGATCAGGCCGGAGCCGGCCAGCATCGCCGCGACGAAGGCGCGATCGGCGGTGGGGGCGACCTGAACCGCCTCCGCCGGCAGCCCGGCCTCGGCGAGGCCCGCGGCGAAGGCCGCATGGATCGCGCGCGCCGAAGCGAGGCTCTCGGAGCCGCCGCGCAGGATCACCGCGTTGCCCGACTTCACCGCGATCGCGCCGGCATCCGCGGCGACGTTGGGGCGGCTCTCGAAGATCATGCCGATCACGCCGAGCGGCGTCGCGACGCGGCGGATGGTGAGCCCGTTCGGCCGCGTCCACTCGGCGAGGACGCGGCCCACGGGGTCGGGCAGCGCCGCGACCTCCTCGACCCCGCGCGCCATCGCCTCGATGCGCGCCGGGGTGAGCGCCAGCCGGTCGAGGAAGGCGGCCGGGCGGCCGGCCGCGCGGGTGGCGGCGACATCCCGCTCGTTCGCGGCGAGGATCGCCTCGGCGTGGCGG
>NZ_VIKA01000197.1 GCF_006704265.1 Elioraea sp. Yellowstone
GCGTTCGCGGCCGCGACCCTGGCCGCGGCCTGGATGGGCGGCTTCGATCCGGCGCGGCTGGCCGGCGGCCTGCCCAGGCTCGGCGAGTTCCTCGGCCTGCTCGTGCCCCCGCTCCGCGCCGCGACGCTCGGGGAGGACATCGCCGCCTGGTACTGGGGGCTCGGGCGCTGGCTCGTGCTGCTGGGCGACACGCTGCTGATGGCGCTGCTCGCCACCACGCTCGGCACGCTGGCCGGTGCCGCCCTCTCCATCCCGGCGGCCGCGAACCTGACATCCGGCGCGATCGCCTACTGGACCAGCCGGCGCGCGCTGGAGTTCGCCCGCGCGGTGCCCGATCTCGTCTTCGCGATCGTCTTCGTCTTCGCCTTCGGCCTCGGCCCGCTGCCGGGCGTGCTCGCGATCGCCGTGCACACGGCCGGCGCGCAGGGCAAGCTGTTCGCCGAGGCGAACGAGAACATCGACATGCGCCCGCTCGAGGGCCTGCGCGCCGCGGGCGCGAGCCCGCGCGAGGAGGTCGTCTACGGCGTCCTGCCCCAGGTCCTGCCGAACTGGCTGTCCTTCACGCTCTGGCGCTTCGAGGTCAATGTGCGCTCCGCCACCATCATCGGCTTCGTCGGCGCCGGGGGGATCGGGCTCGAACTCTACGAGGCGCTGCGGCTCTCCTACTACGACGACGCCGGCGCGATCCTGGTGATCGTCGCGCTGACCGTGTTCGCGATCGACTGGCTCTCCGAGGTCGTGCGAGGGCGCATCGTGCGGGGGGCGCGGCCGTGACGGCGACGGCGCGGCGGCACGCGCTCGAAGCGATGCTGGCGGCGCGCGGCCGGCGCAGGGCGATGGCGCTGGTCGGCCTGGCCGGCTTCGCCCTGCTGCTCTGCGCGGCGGCGTGGCGCGTGGAGCTGATCGGGCCGCGGCTCGCCGAGGGCTTCGGCAAGCTCGGCGGCGCGGTGCTGCTGATGCTGCCGCCGCGCGGCCTCCGGCATCTTCCCGAATGGCTGCTCGCCCTGGCCGAGACCGTCGCCATGGCCTTCATGGGCACGCTGCTCGGCGCGCTCGCCGCCCTGCCGCTCGGCTTCCTCTGCGCGCGCGGCGTGCTCGGCGTCCGGACGTTGCAGTTCGGCTTCCGCCGCTTCGCCGACGCGCTGCGCAGCCTCGACCACCTCATCTGGGCGATCGTGTTCGTCCGCGCCGTCGGTCTCGGCCCGCTCGCTGGCATCATGGCGATCGCCATGGTGGACGCCGGGACCTTCGCCAAGCTCTATTCCGAGGCGATCGAGAACGCCGACACGAGGCCGCTCGACGGTGTGCGCGCCGCCGGCGGGTCGGGACGCGAGGTGATCCGCTGGGGGCTGCTGCCGCAGGTGCTGCCCAACATGCTCGCGAGCACGCTCTACATGTGGGAGAGCAACACCCGCTCGGCGACCATCCTCGGCATCGTCGGCGCGGGTGGCATCGGCTATCAGCTCTCCGACCGGCTGCGCGCCTATGACTGGGGCGAGGCGAGCACGATCATCCTGCTGATCCTGGTCGCGGTCTACGCGATCGACATCGCGAGCGCGCGGCTGCGGCGGCGGCTGATCGAGGGGCGGTGACCGCCCCGGCGCGCGCGGCGTCAGGTCAGCATCTGGCCGCCGTCGACCGCGATCGTCTGGCCGGTGACCCAGCGTGCGGCGGGCGAGACGAGGAAGAGCGCGACCTCGGCCACCTCCTCGGGCGTGCCCAGGCGCCCGAACGGGATGCCCGCCAGCACGCGCGCATAGAGCGGATCGCCCGCGAGCCGCCGCCTCTCCCAGCTGCCGCCCGGGAACTCGATCGAACCGGGGGCGATGCAGTTCACCCGGATGCCCTGCTTCGCGAGCGCGACCGCCTGGCTCTGCGTGTAGTGGACCAGGGCCGCCTTCGCCGCGCCGTAGGGCGGCGTGCGCGGGCTCGGCCGCAGTCCGGAGATGGACGAGATGTGCAGGATCGACCCGCCGCCCGCCGCGGCGATGTGCGGCACGGCCGCCCGGCTTGCGCGCACGGACGCCATCACGTCGACCGCGAGGCTCGCCGCCCAGCCGGCCTCGTCGTCGCTCGCGCCGAAGCCGGAGGCGTTGTTCACCAGGATCTCGATCCCGCCGAGCGCAGCCGCCGCCTCCCCGATGTAATGGCGCACCGCGTCACCCTCGGCGAGATCGCAGATCGCGGCATGGGCGAAGCGTCCGCGCGCCTCCGCCACCCCCGCCGCGCCGCGCGCGCAGACCGACACCGCCGCGCCCGCCGCCGTCAGGGCCTCGGCGATGGCGCGACCGATCCCGCGCGTGCCACCGGTCACGACCGCGCGCTTGCCTGCCAGCGCGCCCGTCACTGCACGGTGATCCCGGCCGTCTCGATCACGCGCTTCCAGGTCGCGCTTTCGGCACGGATGTGCGCCTCCGACTCCGCGGGGCCGAGCGCCGGGAGGTCCGAGCCGGCCTTCGCGAGTCCCTCGCGCAGCGCGGCACTCGACCGCGCCGCGGCGAGCACCGCGGCGATCCGCTGCACCACCGGCTCCGGTGTTGCGCGCGGCACGAACAGCCCGTGCCAGGTGAGCACGGTGAGATCCGGCAGTCCGGCCTCCCTGGCGGTCGGCACCTCCGGCAGCGCACCCATCCGCGTCTCGCCGGTGACGAACAGCGCCGCGAGCCTGCCTTCGGCCACATGGCCCTGCACGGCCGAGAGCAGGGTGATGAAGGCGGCGATGCGCCCGCCCAGCAGGTCGGTGATCGCCTCGGGGCTGCCGCGATAGGGGACGTGCACCAGGGGCGCGCCGGTCCTCTGCTTGAACAGCTCCATGCCGAGATGGGCGAGGCTGCCGGGCCCCACCGAGGCGTAGGAGAGGTCCGCGCCCGGGGCCTTCGCCCTGGCGACGAACTCCGGCAGCGTGCGCGCCACCCGCGCGTCGGCGACGAACACGAAGGGCGCGGTCGCGAGCAGCGCGAGCGGGCGCAGGTCGTTCAGCGGATCGATCGGCAGGTTGCGGCGCAGGTGCGGGATCATCGTGAAGCTGCCGGGGAAGCAGACCAGCAGCGTGTGCCCGTCGGCCGGCGCGCGCGCGACCGCCTCGGCACCGATCATGCCGCCGGCGCCGGCGCGCGGCTCGACCACGATCGCATGGTTGCCGATCCGCTCGCGGATCGCGTCCGCCCAGAGCCGCGCGGTCAGATCGACCGTGCTGCCGCCGGGGGCGCAGACGATCATGCGGATCGGCTCGCGCCCGGGCCAGTCCTGCGCGATGGCGGGCGTGGCGGCGAGGGCGGCGGCAAGTGTGGCGGCGGCAAGACGCATGGCGGGCGGCTCCGGCTGCACGGACGCCGCAGCCTAGCCTCCGGATCGGGGCTTGGTAAGCGCGCCGTCGCCTGCGAGCGGGGCGACCGCCTCGCTACTCCGCGTCGGGGCCCTCGGCGGCGAGCGCGCGCGCCATCTGGCTCAGCGCCGCGCGGTGCCGTTCGTCGCGGATGCGGGCGAAGTTGCGCGCGACCTCGAGGCAGAGGCGCTGGCGCTGGGAGAGCTGTCCGCTCTGCCCGCCGGCGCCCAGCCCGTCGAAGAACCAGCTCACCGGCACGCCCAGCACCTGGGCGACGGCGTAGAGCCGCCCGGCCGAGATGCGGTTCAGCCCACGCTCGTACTTGTGCGCCTGCTGGTAGGTGACGCCGATCGCCTCGGCGAGCTGCTGCTGGCTCAGCCCCAGCATCAGTCGCCGCTCGCGGATGCGCGCGCCGACATGGCGATCGACGGTGTTGGCCCGCAGGGGAGGATGGGCCGGTTTCTCGACCCCCTCGGCGACCGACGGGGCAGGCAGCGGCGAGACGCTCATCGTGTTCTCCCAACGCTGGCGCGGTGCGATGGCCGGCCGTAACGCCGGACGATGGCCTAATCGGGACATGCAGCCGGAAGTTGCAGTCCCGGGCGGGCACGAACACGTGAGGGGTCTGCCCCGCCCTCGTTCCGATCCGGGAAGGCCCCGGTCGGCGGGGGCGTGCTACGTCGTGCGCCCGCGCAACGCCTCGAGCTCGCGCTTGAGCGCGGCGAGTTCGCCGCGCAGCCGCTCGAGTTCGCGCAGCTCCTCCGCAGCCGGAGCAGGTGTGGCGCCGGGCTCGGGGCCGCCGGAGGCGGCGCCGCGATAGAACGGCGCGAAGAGGCTGAACGCGCGTTCCATCATCGCCATGTTCTGCTTGCCCATCTCCTCCATGGAGAAGGGGAACAGTCCCTCCATGGTCTGCTGCATCGCCCGGCGCATCTGCTCCTGCTGGCGCGCGAACATCCCCATCGAGTACTCGAGATAGCGGGGCACCAGAGACTGCAGGCTGTCGTCGTAGAAGCTGATGAGCTGGCGCAGGAAGCCGATCGGCAGGAGGTTGCGCCCCTTCGCCTCCTCCTCGACGATGATCTGCGTCAGTACCTGGCGGGTGATGTCCTCGCCCGTCTTGGCGTCGTAGACGACGAACTCGCGCCCCTCCTTCACCATCTGCGCGAGGTGGTCGAGCGTGACGTAGGACGAGGCCTCGGTGTTGTAGAGCCGCCGGTTCGCGTATTTCTTCACCACCACCGGCGGTGCCTGCTCCCCGGTCTTGCCGGTCTGGTCGGCGGGAGCGTCGGAGCGAACCGGTTCAGCCATCCACCTGCTTCCTCTCGGTCCTTGCTGCGGTGCAGCCTAGCACCGCCCGTCCGCCTCGGCACGCGCTATCTCGCGGTGCAGGCCCGGCTGCGGGCGGCGTTTCGCGCCGCCTCGCGCATGCTCTAGGATGGCGGCCTGAGATGGACGGGACCGATGGACGGGGCCGAGGACACCGGGGCCGAGCTCGACCAGCTCGCCCGGGACTGGATCGCGCTGTGGCAGAGCGAACTCGCCGCGCTCGCCTCCGACCCGGAGGCGGTGGAGGCGTGGACGCGGCTGGTCTCGCTCTGGGCCGCCTCGGCCACGGCCGCGCTCGGGATGATGCCGCGCGGCGGCGCCGCGCATGAACCGCCTCCCGCCCGGCCCTTCGCGCCGACGGGGCCGTCAGACGAGTCCAAGGCGCGTAAATGGCCATGCCGCGCACCGGCCGGCGCCGGCCCCGCCGCCTGATACCCCGCCCCCAAAGGGTCGA
>NZ_VIKA01000198.1 GCF_006704265.1 Elioraea sp. Yellowstone
CCGCCTGACACACCGGCCATCACCCGCCGGAGATCGCGATCGGCCGAGCTGCTACACCACTCCCCGGGACACGACCCATGCGGTGGGCGGCATGCGGTGCCGCGGGAGAGCCGCCGTCCGACCGTTGCGGCCAAAGAACGACGTCCGGGCGGAAAGCGCGGTCATCGGACTGGCCGGAAGGCCATACGCGCCCACGTCCGTCCGCGGCCGTGTCCCTCACACCCCCCGTTCGCGCCCTGCCCAGGACTCCAGCCGCCGCGTCGCCAGCGCGATCGGCCAGCAGGCGCAGAAGAATGCGACCAGCAGCGCGCCGTAGAACGGGATCAGAAGTTCGCTCCGCCGTTCGGCGCCCAGCGCGTTGCGCGTCATGGTCAGCGCCTCCTCGACCCCGACGATGCTCGCGAGCGGCGTGGACATCAGCAGGATGGCGTAGAGGTTCATCCAGGGCGGCAGCATGCGCTTGACGCATTGCGGCAGGATGACGAGCCACAGCGTCTTCCGCCGCGACAACGCAAGGCTCGCCGCGCCCTCCCACTGCCCTGACGGCACCGACTGCACGGCGCCGCGTACGATCTCCGACACGTTCGCCATCACCGGCAGCGTCAGCCCCGCGGTCGCGCGCAGCCAGTTCGGCACGTCGATCGTGGTGCCGAACAGTGTCACGCGGAACGGCAGGATGAAGATGCAGTAGAACAGCAAGACGAGCCATGGCGCGTTGCGGAAGAACTGTGTGGCGACGACCGCCGGGCGTGCAACCCGGCGCGACGGCGCAACCTGGCCCAGGCCGAGGAACAGCCCGAGCAGCGTGCCGACCGCCATGGCGATCACGCTGATCAGCACGTTCAGCACGAAGCCCTGGCCGATCATCGGGGACCAGCGGATCAGCGCGGCGAACACGCTGTCGGTCGCCGGCGCGGTAGCCTGCGCCCAGGCCGAGCCGGCAAGCACGAGCAGCAGCGCGAAACCGGCCGCCTTGCCGTCCGGCGCGCGCGTCATCGCTCGCCGAATCCCGGCAGGCGCAGTGCCCGCTCCCAGCGGTGCATCGCCCAGACCAGAGCCGTGACGAGGCCGATATAGAGGATCAGCAGCGTCGTCATCATCTCCGGAACGTTGAGCGCATCGGACCAGATCTGGTTCGAAACGTAGAGCATCTCCGGCACGCCGATCGCGTAGGCGAGCGTGGTCGTCTTCACCAGGTTGACGAGGTTGTTGTTGAGTGCCGGCAGGCAGATGCGGAAGGCGAGCGGCAGCACCACGAGGCGGTAGGATTGCAGGCGCGTCAGTCCAAGTGCAGTGGCAGCCTCCGCGATGCCCCGTGGTACGGCCTCGACGCCGCTGCGGAAGATCTCGACGTTGAAGGCGCCGGCGAACAGCGCGAGCGCCACGATCGCCCAGACGACATTGCCGATCAGCGGCGTGGGAAAGCCGAGATCGTCGGGCACGGTCGGCGTGATGGAGCCGAGGCCGAAGAAGAAGAAGTACATCTGCACGAGCGGTGGCGTGTTGCGGAAGAACGCCACATAGCCGTCGGTGAACCAGCGCAGCGGCGCGAAGGGCGATTTCTGCGCCGCCGCGCCCATAACGCCGACCACCACGCTCGCCGCCACCGAGGTCGCGGCGAGGTAGACGGTCATCAGGAAACCCGCCCAGAACCGCGACCGGTCGAAGGGGTCGTAGAGGATGGTGAGGTTGATCCCGGCAGACTCGTGCAGCCCCCGGAAGACGGACTCGATCAGATCCAAGACGCATGGGCGGGGGCGTCACGCCCCCGCCACCCTCGGTGCTACTGGATGTGGTCCTTCAGCGCCTCATGCATCCGGCGCAGGAACGCGCTCTCGGCGATCCCGGCCTCCTTCTCCCACGCGAGCAGCTTCCCGGAGCGGTGCCAGTACGCGACCATGCCGGACATGAAGCGGCCCCAGGGCTTGTCGAGATCGTCGAGCCGCACCGCGAGCCCCCAGGGCGTGTCGCTCTGGCTCGGCAGCGGCATGTGGAAGTCGTTCCACTGGCCCGAGGCCAGCATCACCGCGATCAGGTTGTCGTCGTAGAGCCAGCCGACGCAGCGGCGTTGGCGCAGCGCGGTCTCGACCTCGGCGATGCCCGTGAAGGCGAGGATCTCGACGCCGTAGCGTTCGGTGGCCGGGCGGTTGTACCAGGCGCCCTGGATCGCGCAGAGCTGACGGCCGCGCAGCGCGTTCCAATCGCTTGTGGTGACCTGCTTCGGCAGCAGGACGTTGAAGCCCGAGGAGTAGTAGTTCGGGTGGACGATGCCGACCACGCGCCGCCGCTCGGCCGTGTCGGACATGGTCGCGATCATCAGGTCGATCTGGCCCTGGGCCAGGAACTGCATCCGGTTTGCCGCCACCACCGGCACGAACTCGGGCCGCACGCCGAGCGTGGCGGCGACGTCCTTCGCCATCTCGATCTCCATGCCGACGAACTCGCCGGCCGGGTTGCGGAAGCCCCAGGGCCGGTAGTCGGCGCGCACGCCCACCTTCAGCACGCCTTCGCGCAGGATGCGGCCGAGCGTGTCGCCGGCCTGCTGGGCAGACGCGGGCAGCGGTGCTGCGAAGGCGAGGCAGGCGGCGATCGCCCCGGCGATCGTCCGGCGTCGTGTCGGTCGGGTTGTCATCGCTGGTCTCCCCCATCCTGTGGTTTCGACCGAAGCTTGCCAGAGGTGATACCCTCCACACAAAGGCTTGACCTTTGTGCGGAGGGTATCGCGCGCGGGGCTGGTGGGGCGGCCGCGCGCGAACATGACCCCGTACCAGCCCGCCGAAGGTCAAACCTTCGGCGGGCTGGTATGAGTTGCCTGCGGCGAGTCCGGATCACGTGACGACGCCGAAGCCGCGTCCGGCATTGAGGCAGGCGTGCCAGAGTGCCACGCCGAAGGAGCGGTAGCAGCCGAGCACCACATCCTCCTCGCGCCGCCAGACCAGCACGCCGACATGGCCGGCGAGGGTGTGCGCGACGCTGCCAGGCGGGAACGCCGTCGCGTCGAGATCGATCGGCAGCAGCCGCGCCAGCGCCTCGCCCGCATCGGGTCCGGCAACCGTGATCAGCGTACGCGCTCCCGCGAGCGGCGTGACCGCGCCGGCATCGCCGATCGCTGCCTCGAGCCGCGCTGCCGCGCCCAGGCCGGCCGAGGGCAGCAGGACGAGATCCTGGCCGAGTCCGCCCCAGAGCACCGCGGCGCCGTCCGCGTTCATGACCGCCCGGCCCGGGTCCGGCAGGCCGAGGCCGAGCGCCACGCGCAGCCGCGCCGCGAGCGTCTTCCGGCAGCCGCGTCGAGAGGCGAGCGAGACCAGCCCCTCGCTGTCGAGCGTCGCGAGGCGCACGCCGGCCGCGCCGTCCGGCCGTCCGGAACGGCTTTGTCTTGCGACACCGGCGAGCGCGCTGGCGCGCGCGAGCTCAGCCACGGATGCGCGCTCCTTCCTGATCCACGAACACCGGTGCGCACACCTCGGCGAGCGTGTCGCCGCCACGCAGCGGATCGTACACGCGTACCGTCTCGCCGATGCGCGCAGGACCGCGGCGCAGCAGGGCGAGCGCGATCGGATGGCCGAGCGTGGGCGAGAAGCAGGCGGAGGTGACGTAGCCCTCGTCGTTCGCGACCGTCGCCGCCACGCCCGGCGCGAGCAGATGCGCCCCGGCACGGATCGCGCTTCGGCCGTCGCGTGGCTTGAGGCCGACCAGCGCCGGACGGGCAGGATCGGCGAGCGCCGGACGCTGCGCCATGCGCGCGCCGATGCAGTCCTTGCGTGACGAGACGAGGCGCGCGAGGCCGAGATCCGCCGCGGTCGTCTGGCCATTCAGCTCGCCGCCGGCAGGATGGCCCTTCTCGATCCGCAGCACGCCCAGCGCCTCGGTGCCGTAGGGCGCAACGCCGAGCGGCGCGCCGACCGCCATGATCCGCTCGATCAGCGCGGTGCCGTAGTCGGGCGGGATGCCGATCTCGTAGGCGCGCTCGCCGGAGAAGGAGAGGCGATAGACGCGCACGGGCACGCCGCCCACCGTGGCGGTCGTCATCGCCATGTGCGGCAGCGCGGCATCGGTGATGTCCGCGCCGGGATCAAGCAGGGCGGCAAGCAGCTCGCGCGAGCGCGGCCCGGCGATCGCGAGCTGCGCCCAGGCATCCGTCACCGACAGCATCGTCAGGTCGAGCTCCGGCCGCAGCACCTGGTGCGCGTGTTCGAGGTGCTGCATCACCCGGCCGGCATTGGCCGTCGTGGTGGTGAGGAAGAAGCGATCCTCGGCCAGCCGCGCGACCGTGCCGTCGTCGAGGACGAACCCGTCCTCCCGCAGCATCAGCCCGTAACGCACCCGACCGACGCGCAGGGTAGAGATCATGCCCGCATACACGAAGTCGAGGAACGTGGCCGCGTCCGGCCCGACCACCTCGATCTTGCCGAGCGTGGAGACGTCGCACACGCCCACCGCTTCGCGCACGGTGCGCACCTCGCGCGCGACGCTGTCCTGCCAGCGCGTCTCACCGGCGCGCGCGTACCACTGCGCGCGCAGCCACGGCCCGACCTCGACGAAGCGCGCGCCCTGCGCCTCGGCCCAGCCGTGGGTCGGCGTGCGGCGCGTCGGGCGGAAATCGCGACCGCGATGCGGGCCGGCGAGCGCGCCGATCGCCACCGGTGTCCAGGGCGGGCGGAAGGTCGTCGTGCCGGTGGCGTTGATGTCGCGTCCGGTCAGCGCCGCCATGATCGCGATGCCGGGCACGCTCGCGGTCTTGCCCTGGTCGGTCGCCATGCCGAGGGTGGTGTAGCGCTTCAGGTGCTCGACCGCGCGGTAGCCCTCGCGATGCGCGAGAGCCACGTCGCCGGCGGTGACGTCGTTCTGCAGATCGACGAAGGCCTTGCCGCGCGAGGGCACGTGGAACAGCGCGACGCCGTCGCGCCGTTCGTCCTCGGCGCGCGGCGGCTCGGTGTGCGTGGGCGTGTAGCCGCAGTCGCGCGCCGCGGCCTCGCCGGCGGCAAGCCCGTCGGCGAGCGCCGCGGCGAGCGT
>NZ_VIKA01000199.1 GCF_006704265.1 Elioraea sp. Yellowstone
CCGCATGCCGCTCGACTACTCCGAGGCTGCGCTCGCGGAGGCGCGGCGCTGGCTCGGGACGCTCGCGCGGGCGGCGGAGGCGGGCGGCGCCGCGCGGTTCGCCGAACTGGTGGCGCTCTCCAGCGAGGCCGATTTCTGGGACGGCCGCGCCGAGCGCGTCTCGCTGCTCACCATGCACGCGGCGAAGGGGCTGGAGTTCCCGGTCGTGTTCGTCGTCGGGCTGGAGGACGGGATCATGCCCTTCGCCTGGGACGAAGCGGCGGCGGCGCGTGGCGAGGAGGCCGAGCGCCGGCTGCTCTACGTCGCGATGACGCGCGCGCAGGACCGGCTGGTGCTCAGCCACGCCGCGCTGCGGTCCTGGCGCGGCCAGCGCCGGCCGCAGCGCCCCTCGCCGTTCCTGCGTGCGCTCCCGCGCGCGCTGGTGGAGCGGCAGCGTCGCCCCGCGCGGGCGCGGCGGCTTTCCGCCTGCCAGCCGAGCCTGTTCTGACGTCGCGACGATGCCACGGCCGTCAGGCGGCCGCGGCGCCCGCGATCCGTTCCGCCTCCTCGATCGCCGCGCGCATGGCGGCCGAGTCGGCGACCTGGTCGAGCCTCGCGGAGCCTCCGAAGCGATCGGGGCACGACGACGACGCTCGAGAGGCCGGGGTCCTGGCGGAGGGGGTGGGATTCGAACCCACGGTACGGTTGCCCGTACACCGGTTTTCGAGACCGGCCCGATCGACCACTCCGGCACCCCTCCGCAGCGGGGGGGTGACTACACCGCCGCCGCCGCGGGCGCAACGCGGCGGGTCAGGCCGCCTGCACCGGCGTCGGCGTCCAGGAGGCGTTGAGCTTGTAGCCGCCGCCTTCCGTGACCAGCAGCCGGGCGTTGGAGGGCTCAGGCTCGATCTTCTGGCGCAACCGGTAGATGTGCGTCTCGAGGGTATGCGTCGTCACCGCGGCGTTGTAGCCCCAGACCTCGTTCAGCAGCACCTGCCGCGCCACCGGCACGGCACCGGCGCGGTAGAGGTACTTCAGGATCGCGGCCTCCTTCTCGGTGAGGCGGATCTTGCGGTTGCGGGTGGGTTCGACGAGCAGCTTCGCCGCCGGACGGAAGGTGTAGGGCCCGATCGAGAACACCGCGTCGTCGGAGTTGTCGAAGATCGCGAGGTGGCGCCGGAGCCGCGCGAGCAGCTCGCCGTAGCGGAAGGGCTTCACCACGTAGTCGTTGGCGCCCGCGTCCAGTCCCTTGATCGTGTCGGCCTCGGTGTCCGCCCCCGTCAGCATGATCACCGGCACCTTCACGCCCAGCCGGCGCAGCTTGAGGGTGAACTCGCGCCCGTCGCCATCCGGCAGGCCGACATCGAGCAGCACCGCATCGACGCGGCCGTCCTTGCGCGTCAGGATCCTCTCCGCCTCGGCAAGCGTTTCGGCCTCCAGCGCTTCGAATTCCTGCTCCGCCCGCAACTGCTCGGCGAGGGTCGTGCGCAGGGCGCGATCATCGTCGACGATCAGGATCGGTCTGGCGAGCGCCATGGCGTGCATTTTCCATCCGCAGCTTGGAGGGGATGATGCCAGCCGCGCGGCGGCCCGGGCAAGGATCGACCGCCGCGGCGCCCACGCGTCATGGCCGGAGCGAGGCGAGCCGCTCCGTGACACGGAAACGACATGGTGATCGGTCCGGCCTCCGCCCCACACGATCACGCGAGCGTGCGCGCCTGCCGGGCGGTCGGCCTCGCGCATCGCCCCCTGGCGTCCTCCGTATCACCCCCCATATCCCCGGCGGGCAGCCCGGCGATCTTGCGCTGACGCAACCACTCAACTCTGCGTGGTCTCGAACGCCGGCGCGCCCGCCTGCCATCTTCGCGCCCCGATCCGCCGTCGAGATGGGTCGCGGGAACGCCGAGACGATCGGGAGAGACATGCGGACCAGCCCCCACCTCGCCGCGACCACCCCGCCGGGGATGGCGGACCTGCGCCCCGTCCATGCCGCGGGGGAGCGGCGGCTGCGCCATGTGCACCGTGCGGTCGCGGAGCTTCGCCGCGGCGCGCCCGCCCTGCTCGTCTGCGCCGAGGGCGTCTTCCTGGTCGCCGCAGCGGAACTTGCGGGCGTCGCCACGCTGGTGCGCTTCGAGGAGCTCGCCGCGCAGCCCACACAGCTTCTGCTTGCGCCCACGCGGGCGGCGGCGGTGCTGCAGCGTCCGGCACCGGGGGCGGCGGATGCACCGGCCGTCGCCCTCCGCCTGCCGCCCGGCGTGACGCCTGCCCTGCTGCGTGCCTTCGCCGATCCGACCGCGGATGCCCCTGCGCTGCGCCCCGAACACGCGGGCGCGCCGCCTGCCGAGCCGGCGGCCGCAGCGATCCGCCTGGCGAAGCTTGCCCGGCTCCTGCCGGCGGTGCTGTTCGCGCCCGCCGCCGCCGAGGCCGGTGCCGCGGACTTCGCCGCGCGGCACGACCTGATCGCGGTGCCCGGCGCCGATGTGATCGCCTATCCCGCGACGGTCGCAGCCACGCTCAGCCGCGTCGCCGAGGCGCGCGTGCCGACCGAGGACAGCCGCGATCTGCGCATCATCGCCTTCCGGCCGGCCGATGGCGGTACCGAGCATCTCGCCATGGTGGTCGGCGATCCGTGGTCGGCTGCCGAGCCTCCGCTCGTGCGTCTGCACAGCGAGTGCTTCACTGGCGACCTGCTGGGCTCGCTGCGCTGCGACTGCGGCCCGCAGCTGCGCGGCGCGCTCGCGCGCATGGGCCAGGAAGGCGCCGGCGTGCTGCTCTATCTCGCGCAGGAGGGGCGGGGCATCGGCCTCGTCAACAAGCTGCGCGCCTACCAGCTCCAGGACGAGGGGGCGGACACGCTCGATGCCAATACCCGCCTCGGCTACGGCGCGGACGAGCGCAACTTCCTGGTCGCCGCCGCGATGCTGCGCGAACTCGGCATCGAGACGGTCCGCGTGCTGACCAACAACCCGGACAAGGTGGCCGCGCTCGAGGCCTGCGGCATCCAGGTGGCGGCGCGCGTGCCGCACCGCTTTCCCGCGAACGAGCACAACGGGCGCTATCTGCAGACCAAGGCGGAGCGGTTCGGACACCTGTTCTGACCCTGCCGTTTCTGCCGCCCGCGGGCGGCCGGAATTGCCGGGTCGCCGGCGCCGTCGCGGCATCCGGCGGGCAGGACGCGGCCGAGCCCTTGGCACGGTGGTTGCTTAGGTGCCGCCATGATCGATTTCGCCCAGCCCCTCCAGCCGAACGGCCTGCGCCAGGCGCCCGATGGCGGCCCGCCGCTGCGCGAGGACGAGGCCGTGCCGATGCCGGTGGAGATCTCGTTCGGCGACCTGCTCGCGAACCTCAATCCGCTCCACCACATCCCGGTGGTCGGCTGGGTGTACCGACAGGTCACGGGCGAATCGGTGAACCCGGCCTTCCGGGCGCTCGGCGGCTTCCTGCTCGGCGGGCCGATCGGGGCGATCGTTGCCGCGGTCGGCGCGCTCGCGGAGAGCCTGTTCAGCGATTCGCCGGACGCGGCGGCTGGGGGGGCGGTGGCGGCGGCCCCCGTGCCGGCGCTGGCAGCTGGGACATCCGCGTCAGCCCCGGCGCCGGCCGAAGCGCCGCTGGCCGAGCGTCTCGGGGCGCGGTCCTATCCGGCGCCGGACGAGGGGGTGGCGCTCGCCGTGCGCGCGTCCGGCCCTGCCGAGCCGCCCGACTTCGCCGAACGCATGATGCGCGGCCTCGACGCCTACGAGCGCACGCTCCGCCTGCGCCGCGATCAGGGCTGATCCCCAGGCCCGGTCCGGGCGGGTGCGCGCGGCTGGCGGCTACCGCGCAGCCGGACTGCGGATCTGACCGGCCTCGACCGGCGGCCGCGCGCCGAAGATTGCCGTACCGAGCCGCACATGGGTCGCGCCATGCGCGATCGCGGTCTCGAAGTCGGCGCTCATGCCCATGCTCAGAAGCCCGAGCCCGTGCCGGCGCGCGCACGCGGCAAGCCAGGCGAAATGCGGGGCGGGGTCCTCGTCGACCGGCGGGATGCACATCAGCCCGCGCACCGGGAGATCCCACATGTCGAGGCACTGATGGATGAACTCGTCCGCCTCCTCGCGCGGGATGCCGGCCTTCTGCGGCTCGTCGCCGGTGTTGACCTGCACCAGCAGGTCGGGCGCGCGCTTCTGGCGCGCGATCTCGCGCGCGATCACCTCGGCCAGCCGCGGCCGGTCGAGCGTCTCGATCACGTCGAACAGCGCCACCGCAGCCGCGGCCTTGTTGGTCTGGAGCGGCCCGATCAGATGCAGCCTGAGTCCGCGATGCGCGGCCTTGAGTGCAGGATACTTGGCCTGCGCCTCCTGCACCCGGTTCTCGCCGAAATGGCGCTGGCCGGCGGCGAGCGCCGCCTCGATCGCGGGCACGCCGTGCGTCTTGGATACGGCGACGAGCGTGACCGAGGATGGGTCGCGTCCCGCCCGGGTGCAGGCCAGGGCGATGCGCGAGCGGACGGAGGCGAGGGCGGCGGCGACGGTGGAGCGTTCGGACATGGCATGGCGCAGGGGTTGATCGGAGCGGCGCGGCGACTGCGCCGTGGGAGGCGGCACCTCCCCTGGCTCGTCTTTATGACCGATCCGGCACGGGGCGGCGACCCCCTTGCAGGCGCGGCGCGCCTGCCGCGCGGAACGGCGGTGATCCTGCGCCATGACGGGGTGCCCGGGCGCGCATTGTTGGCGCTGCGGCTCGGCCGGCTCTGCCGTGCGCGCGGGGTCAGCCTGATCGTCGCGCGCGATGTCGCGCTGGCGCTGCGCCTGCGGACCGGGCTGCATCTCGCCGACGGGATGGCACCGCCGCTGCGCTGGCGCCTGCACGGGCGCGGGCCGCTGACCGTGGCGGCGCACGGACGGGCGGGGCTGGCGCGGGCGCGGCGCTTCGGCGCGCATCTCGTGCTGCTCTCGCCGCTGTTCCCGACGGCCAGCCACCCGGGCGCCCCGGCACTGGGCACGGTGCGGTTC
>NZ_VIKA01000019.1 GCF_006704265.1 Elioraea sp. Yellowstone
GGCGGCCGCGGCAGGGGCGGCCTCGGGCGCCGCTCCCTCCGCGGCCGCGCGCCGGAGCCGCGCGGCGAGCCCGGCCGCGTTCGGGGCGAAGGGCGGCGCGCTCACCCCTCGTCGGCCTGGCCGAGCGGGAAGAAGCTGTCCGACGACCAGACGCCGAGCACGCTCTCGCCGTGCACCGTCTCCGGCACCGCGAGGGCGACGAGCTCGTAGTAGACCGACCGCTCGATGCGCGCCTCGATCGGCAGGCTGCCGCGACCCGGCCGCACGGCGAGATAGGGCGTGGGCAGGCAGGTGACGATGTCGCGCGCGACCCGGATCGGGTGTTCGCGGCACGCCTCCACCACCTCGTCGACATTGGTGCGGAAGGAGAGCACCTGCCTGCCGCGGCAGTGCGAGACGAACAGCTCGACCGCGAGGAAGGGCGCGTCCTCGACCTCGATGCGGCCGCGCTCGGCCGGCGTGACCAGCCAGAACGAGCCGTCGGGCTCGCGCGTCAGCACCGAGGCGAACAGGCAGACGAGTTCCTTCCGCCGGATCGGGCTGCCCTGGTAGTGCCAGGTGCCGTCGCGGGCGATGCGGATCGCGATGTCGCCGCAGAAGATGGGTTCGCGCCGCGGCCGCCGCACGGGCGGGGTGAGCGCGAGCCCCGGGATCGGCAGGTCGCCGTCCCCCTCTCCTTCGCCGCGCTCCACGACGCGCCGGTCCGCCGCCACTCGCTCTCCACGCCGTCTCCGGCGCAGCCTCCTCCGCTGCCGGCGTCACGTCCGCGTGACCCTCCGGCGTCCGGTTTTCCGTCATCCGCACATATAGGTAGCATTCCATCGCGGCGTGTAGATGCGAAGGGAGATCAGCGTGGCCGAGACGACCCTGATCGCCGGGCCGGGCCCGGCCGAACCGGCCGATCTGGTCGCCGAGGTCGAGGCGCTGACCGGCCGCATCGCGCGCGTGCGCGAGGCGGTCGGCCAGGTGATCTTCGGCCAGCCCGAGGTCGTGGATCAGACGCTGATCACGCTGCTCGCCGGCGGGCATGTGCTGCTGGTCGGCGTGCCGGGCCTGGGCAAGACCAAGCTGGTCGAGACGCTGGGCACGGTGCTGGGGCTCGCCGAGAAGCGGGTGCAGTTCACGCCCGACCTGATGCCGGCGGACATCATCGGCTCGGAGGTGCTGGACGAGAGCGCCGAGGGGCGGCGCAGCTTCCGCTTCATCAAGGGGCCGATCTTCTGTCAGCTCCTGATGGCCGACGAGATCAACCGCGCGAGCCCGCGCACCCAGTCGGCGCTCCTGCAGGCGATGCAGGAGATGAAGGTCGCGGTGGGCGGGATCGAGTACCAGCTGCCGCGGCCGTTCCACGTGCTCGCGACCCAGAACCCGATCGAGCAGGAGGGCACCTATCCGCTGCCCGAGGCGCAGCTCGACCGCTTCCTGCTCGAGATCGAGGTGTCCTACCCGGCGCTCGAGGCCGAACGGACCATGCTGCTCGCCACCACCGGCGCGGTGACGGTGCGGCCCCAGCGGACGATGGGCGCGGAGGAGCTGCTCGCCGCGCAGGCGACCATCCGGCGCATGCCGGTGGGCGAGAGCGTGGTCGAGGCGATCCTGACCCTGGTGCGCGCCGGCCGCCCGGAGACCTCGCCGCTCGAGGCGGTGAAGCGGCATCTCGCCTGGGGGCCCGGCCCGCGCGCCGCCCAGGCGCTGATGCTCGCCTGCCGCGCGCGCGCGGTCCTGGACGGACGCTTCGCCCCCTCCGTCGACGACGTGATCGCGCTGGCGCCGGCGGTGCTGCGCCACCGCATGGCGCTCAACTTCGCCGCGCGCGCCGACGGGGTGCAGCTCGCCGACGTGATCGGCCGGCTCACCGGCCTGCTCGGATGATCCAGGGCCAGCCGGGGGTTGCCGGCACCGCTGCCCGGCGCGCCGAGCAGCTCGCCGCCCGGCTGCCGCCGCTGCTGGTCGCGGCCGAGCGGGTCGCGGCGACGGTGGCGCAGGGCGTGCACGGCCGCCGCCGCGTCGGCCAGGGTGACAGTTTCTGGCAGTTCCGCCAGTTCCTGCCCGGCGACCCGGTGCACCGCATCGACTGGCGCCAGTCGGCGAAGGGCGACCGCACCTTCGTGCGCGAGACCGAGTGGGAGGCGGCGCAGAGCGTCTGGCTCTGGCGCGACGCCTCGGCCGGGATGCGCTGGCGCTCCGATCGTCGCCTGCCGGAGAAGGCCGAGCGGGCGGAGCTGCTCGTCCTCGCGCTCGCCTCGCTGCTGCTGCGCGGCGGCGAGCGCGTCGCCCTGCTCGGCGCCGGGATGCGCCCGGTCTCGGGGCGGGCGATGATCGAGCTCATGGCCGAGGCGGTCGCGCGGCGCGGCGATCCCGGCGCGCTGGCGGGCCTGCCGCCGGCCGAGAACCTGCCGGCGCACGCCCGCGTGGTGCTGATCGGCGACTTCCTCTCGCCGCTGCCCGACGTGCAGCAGGCCGTGGCGCGGCTCGCCCAGGTCCCGGTCGCGGGGCACATGCTGCAGGTGCTCGACCCGGCGGAGGCGGCGCTGCCGTTCCGCGGCCGCATCCGCTTCGAGGGGCTCCGGCGCGAGGCCGCCGCGCTGATCGGCAAGGTCGAGGGCGTGCGCGGCGACTACCAGGCGAGGCTCGCCGCCCAGCAGGAGGGCCTGCGCGCGATCGCCGCCGCCGCCGGCTGGACCTTCGGCGTGCACATCACCGACCACCCGCCCGAGACCGCGCTGATGGGGCTCTATCTCGCGCTCGCGCCCGATCGCGCCGGGCGGGGCCGCGCCGCGTGAGACGGCACGGGCGATGATCGAGGCGGTCGGCGCGATCGGCTTCGCCCATCCGTGGCTCCTGGCCGCGCTCGCCCTGCTGCCGGCGCTGATCTGGCTCCTGCGGGTGACGCCGCCGGCACCGCGGCTGCTCGCCTTCCCCGCGGTGCGGCTGCTGCTCGACCTGCAGCGGCGCGAGGAGAGTTCGGCGCGCACGCCGTGGTGGCTGCTCGCGCTGCGCCTGCTCGCCGCGGCGCTGGTGATCCTCGGCCTCGCCCGGCCGGTGCTGAACGCGGGCCAGGGACCGGGCGGGACGGGGCCGCTCCTGCTGGTGATGGACGACGGCTGGGCCTCCGGCCCGGACTGGCCGGCGCGGCTCGCCGCGGCCGAGGAGGCGCTGGCGGAGGCCGACCGCGCCGGGCGCGAGGTGCGGCTGCTCGCCACCGCGCCCTCCCCGCGCGGCGAGCCGCCCCGGCTCTCCCCGCCCATGCCGGCGGCGGAGATGCGCGAGCGGATCGCCGCGCTGAGCCCGCTGCCCTGGCCGCCCGACCGGGCCGCCGCGGCGGCCGCGCTCGCGAAGTCGGGCACGACCTCGCTCGAGCTCGCGGTCGCCGGCGTGCCGCAGGTGGTGGCGTACCGCGTCAACCCGATCACCGCCGCGATCGTGCGGCGCCTCGTCACCGTGCCGCATGCGAGCCTCGTCAACCTGCTCGCAGGCGAGGAGGTGGTGCCCGAACGGTTGCAGGAGCAGTGCACGCCCGAACGGCTCGCCGCGGCGCTGCTGCCGCTGCTGACCGGGACCGATGCCGCGGCTGCCCAGCGTGCGGCCTTCGCGCGCGTGCTCGGCCAGCTCCGCCCGCCGGGCGGGCTCGCGCCGTCCGAGGCGGCCGCCGAAGCCGTGCTGGCCGAACTCGCGACCGTTCAGCGGTAGAAGATCTCCGGCAGCAGCAGCACGAAGCCCGGCCAGTAGGTGACGACGAGCAGCGCGCCGAACAGCGGGATCAGGAACGGCGCGATCGACGCGGTGACGAACTCGAAGCTGCGGTCCGAGATGCGTGCGAGCGTGTAGATCACGAGCCCAACCGGCGGCGTCAAGAGGCCGATCACCAGATTGAGCGTCATGATGATGCCGAACTGCACCGGATCGACCCCGATCTTGGTGATCAGCGGCAGGAGCACCGGCACCAGGATGGTGATCGCCGCGATCGTCTCGAGGAAGCAGCCGACGACCAGCAGCAGCAGGTTGACGATCAGCAGGACCAGGACGCGATCCTCGGTGATCGCCAGCACCGCCTCGGCCACCTCCTCGCTGATCCGCGTCGTGGTCACCAGCCAGCCGAAGATCGAGGCGCCGGCCACGATCAGCAGGATGATCGCCGTCGTCTCGATGGTCTCCATCGAGACGCGCACCAGCCGGTTCCAGCCGAGCGTGCGATAGGCGACGAGGCCGAGGAAGAGCGCATAGACGGTCGCCGCGATCGCCGCCTCGGTCGGCGTGAACAGGCCGGACTTCATGCCGCCGATCAGGATCACCGGCGTCATCAGCGGCAGCACGGCGCGGAAGGTGGCATGCGCCAGGCGGCACCAGCCGAAGGCCGCATCGCGGGGGAAGCGCTGAAGCCGCGCCACCACCGCCACCCAGCCGAACAGCATCACCGCGATCAGGAGGCCGGGCAGGATACCGGCGGCGAAGAGCTGGCCGACCGAGGTGTTCGCCATCACGCCGTAGATCACCAGCGGCAGCGAGGGCGGGATGATCGGCCCGATCACCGAGGAGGCGGCGGTGATGCCGATCGAGAAGTCGTCGGGATACCGGGCATCGCGCATCGCCTTGATCTCGATCGTGCCGAGCCCGCCCGCATCCGCGACCGCGGTGCCCGACATGCCGGCGAAGATGATCGAGGCGAACACGTTGACGTGGCCGAGCCCCCCCTTGGCCCAGCCCACCGCGGCGATCGCGAAGTGGAAGATCCGGTCGGTGATGCCGGCGCTGTTCATGAGGTTGCCGGCCATGATGAAGAACGGCACGGCGAGCAGCGGGAAGCTGTCGATCCCGTTCACCATGCGGTGCACGACCACGAGCAGCGGCAGGTCGCCGGTGAGCGCGACATAGAGCAGCGACGCACCGCCGAGCGCCACCGCAACCGGCAAGCCGATCAGCAGGAAGCCGATGAAGGAGAGGAAGAGGAGGGTGGTCACGGCCGCGCGGCTCCCGACTCGCGCGGCTCCTCGCCGGCCCGGAAGCGTACCACCGCATGCCAAGCGAAGCGGATCGTCGTCAGCGCGAGACCGAAGAACGCGACGTAGTAGACGAGGCCGAGCGGCAGGTCGACCACCACCATCGGCTGATACCACATGGCGTCGGCGATCTCGAAGCAGAGCCAGGCCGCGACGGCGAAGAACGCGACCGTGATCGCGGCGAGCAGCAGGCGCAGCCAGCGCCGCAGCACCGGCGGCAGGACGAAGAGCGCGAGCTCGAGCGCGATATGCGTGCCCTTGCGCGCCGCCATCGCCGCACCGACGAAGGTGACGCAGATCAGCAGGTAGCGGGCGATCTCCTCGGTCCAGGCGATCGAATCGTTCAGCACGTAACGCGTGAAGAACTGGAGGAACACCACGCCGGCGAGCGCCCAGAAGATCGCGAAGACGATCCAGTCCTCGATCCGCCAGTCGCCCGGCGGCTCGTGCAGCTCAGCATCTTCCTGCTGGTGCAGCAGCTCCTCGTAGCCCGGGGCCGCGTCGTCGTTGGCCGGCGTCCGCGTCTCAGACACCCCTTCCCTCCTTCCCTCGTCCACCTAGACTGCCCGCGGCGCGGCCGCGCCCAGTGAAGGAGGACCGCACATGGCGCGGATCGCGCGCATCGAGATCAGCCAGATCGACCTGTTCCCGAAGCGACCGCGCAGCGACGCGATCCAGGCCTTCACCTGCCAGGAGACGCCGGTCGTCCGGATCGTCTCCGACGACGGCGCCGATGGCATCGGCTACAGCTACACCATCGGCACGGGCGGGTCGTCGGTCATCGCCTTGCTGCGCGATCATCTCGCCCCGCGCCTGATCGGCCGCGATGCGGACGCGATCGAGGCGATCTGGCAGGATCTGTTCTGGCACACCCATGCCCTCTCGGTGGGTCCCCTCACGGCCCTGGCACTCGCCGCGATCGACACCGCACTCTGGGACCTGCGCGGACGGCGCCTCGGCGTGCCGCTGCATCGCCTCGCCGGGGGCGCGAAGGAGGCGATCCCGGTCTACGACACCGAGAGCGGCTGGCTCCATGTCGAGACGCCGCAGCTCGTGGCGGACGCCCAGGCAGCCGCCGCGAGGGGCTTCCGCGGCGTGAAGGTGAAGGTCGGCAAGCCGCATCTCCGCGAGGACGTCGCCCGGCTGGAGGCCGTGCGCCGAGCGATCGGCGACGGCGTGGAGCTGATGACGGACGCCAACCAGGGCTTCACGGTCGCCGAGGCGATCCGTCGTGCCGGCGCCTTCGAGGCGGCCGGGCTCGGCCTCGCCTGGTACGAGGAGCCGCTGCCGGCGGAGGATGTCGAGGGGCATGCGCGGCTCTGCGCGGCGACGACGATTCCGATCGCGGTCGGCGAGAGCCTCTATCATCCCGCGCAGTTCCGCGACTACCTGGCCCGCCATGCCTGCCGCATCGTGCAGGTGGACGTGGCACGCATCGGCGGCATCACGCCCTGGCTGAAGGTCGCGCACATGGCCGAGGCGTTCAATGTCGCCGTCTGTCCCCACTACCTGATGGAGCTGCATCTGCCGCTCTGCTGCGCGGTGCCCAACAGCGCCTGGCTCGAGCACATCCCGCAACTCGACGACGTCACCGACAGTCGGGTGGCGATCGAGGGCGGCCTCGCGCGTGCCAGCACCGAGCCTGGCAACGGCATCGTCTGGAATCGCGAGGCGATGCACCGGCACCAGGCCTTTGTGCCGATCGTGATCGACCGGGCCTGACATGGCCGGAGGCGGGCCCGAGGGCCCGCCTCCGGCCCCGCCGTCAGTTCGTGCGTGCGCCAAGCGCCTGCAGGCGGTCGTACTGCGCGCGCGTCCAGCCCGCGCCGGCCGATTCGTCGTTGTGCAGCGGCAGGGCGGCCGCGCGGAACGCGGCACGATCCGGCACCATCACGGTCTTGCCCTGGGCACGGAACCAGTCGGGCAGGGTCTCCTCCGCCGTGCGGATGGCGAAGGTCGCGCGGTTCGCCGCCTCGCGCCAGACCTCCTCGAACACCGCCCTGTCGGCCGCGCTGAGGCGGCGCCACAGCCGCCCGCCCGCGATCGTCAGCAGGTTCTCGGTGATGTGGCCGGTCAGCACGATGTGGCTCTGCACCTCGTAGAACTTCTTGGCCTGGATGGTCGGCAGCGGGTTCTCCTGGCCGTCCACCGTGCCGTTCTGCAGCGCGAGATACACCTCGGCGAAGGCGATCGGCGTGGCGTTGGCGCCGACCGATCGCGCGAACATCAGGTAGAGCGGCGCCTGCGGCACGCGCAGCTTCATCCCGCGCATGTCCTCGGGCTTCATGATCGGCCTGTTGGCCGTGACGTGGCGCGCGCCGTAATAGGTGAGTGCCAGCGTCTTGTGGCCCGTCGCCCGGTCGTAGCCCGCCATCAACTCCTTCAGCAGGTCGCTGTCGCGATACGCCAGCCAGTGGTCGAAGTCGCGGAACACGTAGGGCGCATTGCTGATGGCGATCGGCCGGAAGCGGGATCCCGCGAAGGCGGTGCCGGTGTAGATCATGTCGATCGTGCCGAGCGTCAGCGCCTCGTTGATCGCCGGCTCGTTGCCGAGCGCCGAGGCCGGGAACACCTCGATCCGCCAGCGGTTGTCGGTGCGCTTGGCGATCTCCTCGGCCGCCCACAGCGCCTCGGTGTGGTAGGGCTCGTTCACCTCGTAGACATGCGCGAAGCGGAGCCGCGTCTGCGCCTCCGCCGGCTGGGCTGCCATGGTCGTGAGCGCCATCGCGACTGCGACGGCCGTCAGACGGATCATCATTCCTCCCTCCCTCCGGGCCTTCCGACCGCATCTGGGCTGATGTATCAGGTATCCATGCCGGATCGCCGGTGCGATTGCAAGCGCGCCCTGCCGCCCCGCCGCAGGCGGGATGGCAGTCGCGGCGGCGCTGCGCGATAACCACGCATGGAGGAGACCGCCATGCCGACGCCCCCGCTGACCATCCGCCTGCACCCCGAGGACGGCGTCGTCATCGCGCGCGCCGACCTCCTGCCCGGCACGCCGATCCCCGGCGAGGGCGTCATCGCCGCCACCCGCATCCCGCCCGGCCACAAGATCGCGGTGCGCGCGCACGCCGAGGGCGAGCCGGTGCGCCGCTACGGCCAGATCATCGGCGTCGCCACGAGGCCGATCGCGCCCGGCGAGCACGTGCACACGCACAATCTCGGCATGGGCGAGCACAGCCGCGACTACGCCTTCTGCGCCGAGACGAAGCCGACCCTCCATGTCGATCCGCCGGCGAGCTTCCAGGGCATCATCCGCCCGGACGGACGCGTGGCCACGCGCAACTACATCGGCGTTCTGACCACCGTGAACTGCTCCGCGACCGTCGCGCAATACGTCGCCGACGCGTTCCGCCGGAACCCCTTCACGAACCACGACCCGCTCGCCGACCACCCCAACGTGGACGGCGTCGTCGCGCTCACCCACAAGACCGGCTGCGGGATGAGTGACCTCGAGCCGCTGCGCCTCCTGCGCCGCACCCTCGCCGGTTACGCGACGCACCCCAACTTCGCCGCCATCATCGTGCTCGGCCTCGGCTGCGAGGTGAACCAGATCCCCGGGCTGATGGAGGCCGAGGGGCTGGACGGCAAGTCGCGCGTCCTGGCGATGACGATCCAATCGGCCGGCGGCACCGCGAAGACCGTCGCTCGCGGCGTCGAGTTCGTGCGCGAGGTGCTGGCCGAGGCCAACGCCGTCAGGCGCACCGCCGTGCCGGCGAGCCACCTCTGCGTCGCCCTGCAATGCGGCGGGTCGGACGGCTACTCGGGAATCACCGCCAATCCCGCGCTCGGCGCCGCTTCCGACCTCGTGGTGCGCCACGGCGGCACGGTGATCCTCAGCGAGACGCCCGAGACCTACGGCGCCGAGCACCTGCTGACCCGCCGCGCGGTCAGCGAGGAGGTCGGGCGCAAGCTCGTCGAGCTGATGGCGTGGTGGGAGGACTACACGCGCCGCAACGGCGGCGAGCTCGACGACAACCCCTCCCCCGGCAACAAGGCCGGCGGGCTGACGACGATCCTCGAGAAGTCGCTCGGCGCGATGGCGAAGGCCGGCACGACCAACCTCGTCGAGGTGTACCGCTACGCCGAGAAGGTCACGGCCAAGGGCTTCGTGTTCATGGACACGCCGGGCTACGACCCCGTGTCGATCACGGGGCAGGTAGCCGGCGGGGCGAACCTCGTCTGCTTCACCACCGGCCGGGGCTCGGTCTATGGCTGCAAGCCTGCACCGTCGCTCAAGCTCGCCACCAACACCTCCATGTACCGCCGCATGGAGGACGACATGGACATCAACTGCGGCACCGTGCTCGACGGCGACGAAAGTGTTGCCGAGTGCGGCGAGCGCATCTTCCGGGAGATGCTGGCGGTCGCTTCCGGCAAGCGCACGAAGAGCGAGCAGTGGGGCTTCGGATCGGAGGAGTTCGCCCCCTGGGTGCAGGGCGCGACGATGTGAGGAACGGCGGGGGAAGGGGCCATTGGCCCCTTCCCCTCGTCCCCTGCCGCGTTACGCCGCCACCGTCCGCTGACGCTGCTCGCCCAGGCCGGCGATCCAGACGCGCATCTGCTGGCCGGGACGCAGGTAGACCGGTTCGGGCTTCTTGCCCATGCCCACGCCGGGCGGCGTGCCCGTCGTGATGATGTCGCCCGGCATCAGCGTCATGAAGCGCGACACGTAGCTGACCAGGTGCCGCACGCCGAAGATCATCGTCCTCGTGCTGCCGTGCTGCATCACCTGCCCATCGACATCGAGGCCCATCTCGAGCGCCTGCGGATCCGGAACCTCGTCCTTCGTCACCAGCCACGGACCCACCGGTCCGAAGGTCTCGTGCCCCTTGCCCTTGTCCCAGGTGCCGCCGCGCTCGATCTGGAACTCGCGCTCGCTGACGTCGTTGACCACGCAGTAGCCGGCGACGTGGTCGAGCGCCGAGGCCTCGTCCACGTACTTCGCGCGCGACCCGATCACCACGCCGAGCTCCACCTCCCAGTCCGTCTTGGCCGACCCGCGCGGGATCTCCACGTCGTCGTTCGGACCGTTGAGCGCCGTCAGCGCCTTCAGGAAGATGATCGGCTCCTTCGGGATCGGTGCGCCGGTCTCGGCCGCGTGATCGGCGTAGTTCAGCCCGATGCAGACGAAGTTGCGCGTGCCGGTGAACGGCACGCCGAGACGCGGGCTGCCCTCGACCTTCGGCAGCGCCGCGACATCGACGGCGGCGAGCCGCGCGAGCCCCGCCGGCGACAGCTCCTCCGGCCCGATCTCCTCGACGATCCCCGAGAGATCGCGCACGTGCCCCTCGCCATCCAGGATCCCCGGCTTCTCCAGGCCCTTCGGGCCCCAGCGCAGCAGCTTCATCCGATCCGTTCCCTTCTCGCCTTCACAGGGTCCAACCGCCGTCGATCACGATCGCCTGGCCGGTCACGAACGCGCTCTCGTCGCTCGCGAGATAGACCGCGAGCGCGGCGATCTCCTCGGGCCGGCCGAGCCGGCCCATCGCCTGGCGCGCGATGAACGCCGCCCGCGCCGCCTCGACGCTGCCCGCCTGGGCGGCATTCGCCGCGATCCGGTCATGCAACGATGGCGTCTCCACCGTGCCCGGGCAGATCGCGTTCGCGCGCACGCCGCGCTTCACGTAGTCGGCGGCCACACTCTTCACGAAGCCGATCAGCGCCGCCTTGGTCACGCCATAGACGAACCGGTTCGGCGCGCCCTTGATCGAGGAGGCGGCCGAGGACATCACGATGATGCTGCCGCCGCCCCTGGCCAGCATCGCCGGCAGGAACGCCTTGGTCACGCGGAACGCGCTGCGCACGTTCAGATCGAGCGCGAAGGACCACTCCTCCTCGGTGCAGGTCTCGATCGTGTTCTGGTGGACGAAGCCGGCGCAGTTGAACAGCACGTCGACCGCGCCCGCCTCCGCCGCCGCCGCCGCGATTGCCGCCGGGTCGAGCACGTCGAGCCGCCGCGTGCGGATCCGCGGCCCCGCCAGCGCACCGAGAGCGGCCTCGTTGACGTCGGTCGCGATCACCTCCGCGCCCTCGGCCGCGAAGGCGAGCGCGGTCGCGCGCCCGATCCCCTGCGCCGCCGCCGTCACGAATGCGCGCTTGCCCTGAAGCCGTCCGGCCATTCGCCTCCTCCCCTGCCGTGCGGCGCGCATCCTTGCCGCGCGCGCCGCGGCGGGCAAGGGGGCGACGGACGCCTCAGGCGAGCAGCGACGCGCCGCGGCCGGACATCCAGGCGATGCGGCCGCCGACGATGCTGGCGACGACCTCGGCGCCGGAGAGCGCGGAGTCGTCGAGCAGCACCAGGTCGGCACGCAGTCCGGCCGCGATCCGGCCGCGATCGGCGAGACCCGCGGCAGCCGCGGCATTGGCCGAGACCATCGCCCAGGCCGCCGGCAGCGTGCAGACCTCCCGCGCGGCGAGCGCGAAGGCCGCGTGCCGCATCGCCGGGTAGTAGTAGTCGGAGGCCAGAACGTCCGCCGCCCCCGCGCGCACCATCGCCTCGGCCGAGTGCCAGCCGAGATGGCTGCCGCCGCGCACCACGTTCGGGCAGCCCATCACGACATGCTCGCCGGCCGCGCGCGCGGCCAGTCCCGTCGCCGCGTTCATCGGGAACTCGCAGATCGTGCAGCCGAGCGCCCGCCATCGCGCGCGCGCCTCGGGCGAGGCGTCGTCGTGGCTGGCCATCGCCAGTCCGGCGTCTCGGGCGACGTGGGCGGCCCGCGCGACGAACGGTTCCACCTCGTCGGCGCGCGCCAGCATCGCCTGTGCGAGCGCCAGCACCTCGGCGCCCGAGATCTTGGACCGGTCGGCGTAGCGTGCCGCCCGCGCCGGATCGGCGGCGCGCCGGGCGATCTCGGCAGTGTGGTCGTTGAAGGCGAGCAGGTGCACCGCACCCGACGCGATCGCCGCCTCCGCAGCAGGCCACTGGTCCATGGCGTAGGTCTCGAGGCGGAGATGGATGCGATGCTCCGCGCCGAGCTGGCCGCGCAGCCCGCCCCAGGCCGCGACGAAGGCCCGGAACGCCGCCTCGCTGCGCAGCCCCGGCTCCCAGGAGAGCGTGACGCCGTGGAATGCGGTGGTGATCCCGTTGGCGAGCAGCTGCGCGTCGGTGTCGATCAGCGCGAGATCGTGGCGGAAATCCACGCCGGGACGGGGCTGCACCTGGCGCTCGAAGGCGTCGCCGTGGATGTCGACCAGGCCCGGCGCGAGCAGCAGACCGTCGGCGCGGATCGCGCGCGCGCGCGGCGGGGCGTGGGCGCCGATCGCGGCGATCCTGCCGTCGATCACGGTCAGCGTCGTCGGCGGCGAGACGGCATCGGCGAGCAGCAGGCGGGCACCGGCGATCGCGAGCGGTCGGGTCATGGATCAGAACTCGAAGACGAGCTGGACGCGCCCGGCCGGGTAGGCCGCGATGCCGTACTCGACGGGCACGCCTCCGGCGTCGACATTGACGCTCTCGCTCACCAGCACCGGCCGGTTGCGCGGCTGGCCGAGCCTCTCGACCTCCTCCGGCGTCGGCAGGCGTGCGGTCACCCGCGTGGAGCGGCGGGTGTATTCCGCAAGCCCGCAGGCGGCGAGTGCGCGCGTGATCGACCCGCCGCTCGTCGCGATCGCCGCGGGCAGATCGGCGAAGCGGCTCTGCGGGAAGTGGTGCCGGCCCAGGCTCACCGGCCGGCCGTCGGCGAGCCCGAGCCGCTCGACCAGCCAGAGCAGCCGGCCGCGGCGCAGCCGGAGCGCGGCGGCGGCCGCCTCGTCCGCCGCCACCTCGGCCACGCGCAGGATCCGGCCCGAGGGGTCGCGGTTCTGCCGCGCGATCACCTCCGAGAATCGCGTGCGCGGCCCGACGCGGTAGTCGATCACGTCGTCGGCGGCGAAGCTGCCGCGGCCCTGCTCGATGCGCACCAGGCCGCGCCGCTCGAGCTCCTCCATCGCGCGCCGGACGGTGTGGCGGTTGACGCGGAAGCGGGCGGCGAGCTGGGCCTCGGTCGGCAGGCGCCCGCCGGGGGGGATCCGGCCGGAGGCGATCTCGCGCTCGAGCGCGCCTTCGATCTGGCGCCAGAGTGTCACGCCGGCGCCGCGCGCGACGCCGCAGCCCGCCGCGTCATCGGGAACGATCCGGGAGAGATCCATCGCCTCCTCTCGTCGCTGCGCTGCCGACGTCATCGCAACGTCACGCCGTGCCGCCGGGCGCGCGGCTATTGTCGCGGAGTATAGGACCTGATATGTATAGAAGTCTAGACGTCCCGACAGTCACATGGCCGCGCCAGACATGCCCGACCGAGCTCCCGCCACGGCGCGCCAGGCCTGGATGGCGGTGCTCGCGCGCGCCGACCGCGCCGCGCTGGAGGCGGCGCTAGCCGGGCTGGACCCGCCACCATCCTGGACCGTCCTGCGCGCCCCGGAGACCGGGATGGTGATGGTGCGCGGACGCGCCGGCGGCGACGGGGCGGCCTTCAATCTCGGCGAGATGACGGTGACGCGCTGCGCCGTGAGCCTCGCCTGCGGCACGATCGGCCACGCCTATGTCGCCGGGCGCGATGCGCGCAAGACCGAACTCGCCGCCGTCCTCGACGCGCTGCTGCAGACCGAGGCGCACGGGCCATCGCTGCGCGCAGGCCTGATCGCCGAACAGGCGGCGCGGCAGCAGGCGCGCCGGCAGGACGCGCTGCGGCGCGCGGCGGCGACGCGCGTCGACTTCTTCTCGATGGTGCGGATGGGATGAGCGCGCTCGCCCCAGGCTTCGCCGATCCGCCACTCGCGGCCCAGGCCTGCTTCCGTCGCCTGCTCGAGGCGATGGCGCGGCCCGGCACGGTCGTCACGCTCGCCCCCCCGCCGGCGCCGCCGCCGCTCGCACCCGCCGCCGGGGCGGTCGCGCTGACCTTGTGCGATGCCGATACGCCGGTCTGGCTCGACGCGGCGCTCGCCGTGCCGGCGGTGCTCGACTGGCTGCGCTTCCATGCGGGCTGCCGGATCGTCGCCGCGCCGGAAGAGGCGGCCTTCGCCTTCGCGGCCGACCCCGCCGTGCCGTTCGATCGTTTCCAGGTCGGCTCGGACGAGTACCCGGACCGGTCCGCCACCGTGGTGCTGCAGATCGATGCGTTCGGCGCCGGCGCCGCCCTGCGCCTCGAAGGGCCGGGCATCGAGCGCGCCGCCGGCCTGCACGTGCGCGGCCTGCCGTCCTGCTTCGTCGCCTGGCGGGCGGCGAACCGCGCGCTCTATCCGCGCGGCGTGGACGTGGTGCTGGTCGCGGGCCGCGCCCTCGCCGCCCTGCCGCGCAGCACCGACGTGACGGAGGGCTGAGCGATGTATGTCGCGGTCAAGGGTGGCGAGCGCGCGATCGCGGCGAGCCATGCCGTGCTCGCCGAGACGCGACGCGGCGATCCCGCCGTGCCCGAACTCGGCGTCGACCAGATCGAACAGCAGCTCGGCCACGCCGTCGATCGCGTGATGGCCGAGGGTGCGCTCTACGACCGCACCCTCGCTGCGCTCGCGATCAAGCAGGCCCAGGGCGACCTGCAGGAGGCCGCCTTCCTGCTGCGCGCCTACCGCACCACGCTGCCGCGCTTCTGCGCGAGCGTGCCGATCGACACCGCGCGCATGACGATCGCGCGCCGCATCAGCGCCACCTACAAGGACCTGCCGGGCGGGCAGATCCTGGGCCCCACCTACGACTACACGCACCGCCTGCTCGACGCCGCGCTGCTCGAGGCGGGCGAGGTGCCGCCCGCGCCGCGCGCGCCCGAGCCGGCCGACGCGGCGATGCCGCGCGTGACCGCGCTGCTCGACCAGGAAGGGCTGATCCGCCGCGAGACCGGCGACCGCGACGCCGAGCCGCCGGATCTGACGCGCGCCCCCCTGACCTTCCCGGCGCCGCGCGCGCTCCGGCTGCAGAACCTCGCGCGCGGCGACGAGGGCTTCGTGCTCGCGATGGGCTACTCGACCCAGCGCGGCTATGGCGGCACGCATCCCTTCGCCGGCGAGATCCGCTACGGCACGGTCGCGGTGGAGATCGCGCCGGAGGAGCTCGGCTTCGCGATCGAGATCGGCGACATCGCCGTGACCGAGTGCCAGATGATCAACCAGTTCGCGGGCAGCCGCACCGAACCGCCGCAGTTCACGCGCGGCTACGGCCTCGCCTTCGGCCACAGCGAGCGCAAGGCGATGGGCATGGCGCTGGTCGACCGCGCGCTGATGAGCCGCGAGCTCGGCGAGGACGTCACCGCGCCGGCGCAGGACGAGGAGTTCGTGCTGAGCCACAGCGACAATGTCGAGGCCTCGGGCTTCGTGCAGCACCTGAAGCTGCCGCACTACGTCGACTTCCAGTCCGAGCTCGAACTGATCAGGCGCCTGCGGCAGGAGGCCGAGGCGCGGCTGGCGGAGCCGTCGCGGGAGGCCGCGGAGTGAGCCTGCCCGCCTACAGCTTCGCCTATCTCGACGAGCAGACCAAGCGCATGATCCGCCGCGCGCTGCTCAAGGCGGTCGCGATCCCGGGCTACCAGGTGCCCTTCGCGAGCCGCGAGATGCCGCTCGCCTATGGCTGGGGCACGGGCGGGATGCAGGTGACCGCGGCCGTGATCGGCCCCGACGACGTGCTGAAGGTGATCGACCAGGGCGCCGACGACACCACCAACGCGGTCTCGATCCGCCGCTTCTTCGCGCTCACCGCCGGCGTGCGCACGACCGAGCGCACGGCGGAGGCGACCATCATCCAGACGCGTCACCGCATTCCCGAGACGCCGCTCGCCGCCGGCCAGATCCTCGTCTACCAGGTGCCGCAGCCCGAGCCGCTCCGGAAGCTCGAGCCGCGCGAGACCGAGACGCGGCGGATGCACGCCCTCGCCGAGTACGGCCTGATGCACGTGAAGCTCTACGAGGACATCGCGCGGCACGGGCGCATCACGCTCTCCTACGACTATCCGGTGCTGGTGAACGGGCGGCACGTGATGGCGCCCTCGCCGATCCCCTCCTTCGACAATCCCAAGATGCACCGTTCGCCCGCGCTTCAGCTCTTCGGCGCGGGGCGCGAGAAGCGCATCTACGCCGTGCCGCCCTACACGGATGTCGTCAGCCTCGCCTTCGAGGACCATCCCTTCCGTCCGTGGAAGGCCGAAGCCGCCTGCGGGCTGTGCGGCGCGACCGAAACCTATCTCGACGAGGTGGTGGTGGACGATCGGGGCGGGCGGCTGTTCGTGTGCAGCGACACCGACTACTGCGCCGAACGCCGCAAGGCCGGCCATCGCGGCGCGGCCGCCGGCCACGCGCTCGCCGCCGGGGAAGGCGGATGAGCGCGGTCCCGCTCCTCGCCGTACGCGACCTGACCGTGCGCTTCGGCCGCCGGGTCGCGGTGCAGCACGCCTCATTCGAGCTCTGGCCGGGCGAGGTGCTGGCGATCGTCGGCGAGTCGGGCAGCGGCAAGACGACGCTGCTGCGCGCGGTGCACGGCGATCTTCCCGCCGATGGCGGGCGCGTGCTCTATCGGCTGCACGACGGTACGCTCGCCCCGCTCGACGGCCTCGCCGAGCCGGTGCGGCGGCACCTGGCGCGCACCGAGTGGGGCTTCGTGCATCAGAACCCGCGCGACGGGCTGCGCATGGCGGTCTCGGCGGGCGGCAATGTGGGCGAGCGGCTGATGGCGGCGGGCATGCGGCACTGGGGGCGCATCCGCGCCGAGGCGACGCAGTGGCTGCGCCGCGTCGAGATCGATCCCGCCCGCATCGACGATCCGCCGCGCACCTTCTCGGGCGGGATGCAGCAGCGCCTGCAGATCGCGCGCGTGCTGGTCACGCGGCCGCGCCTCGTGCTGATGGACGAGCCCACGGGCGGGCTCGACGTCTCGGTCCAGGCGCGGCTGCTCGACCTGATCCGCGGCCTGGTCGCCGATCTCGGCCTCGCGGCGGTGATCGTCACGCACGACCTCGCGGTCGCGCGGCTGCTCGCGCACCGGATGCTGGTGATGCAGGGCGGCCGCATCGTCGAGTCGGGCCTCACCGACCAAGTGCTGGACGATCCGCAGCACCCCTACAGCCAGCTCCTGGTCGCCTCGGTGCTGCAGGCATGAGCGGGTTCGCGCTCCGCGCCGAGGGGCTCTCGAAGACCTTCACGCTGCATCTCCAGGGCGGCGTGCGGCTGCCCGTGCTGCACGAGGTCTCGCTCGAGGTCCGGCCCGGCGAGTGCGTGGCGCTGACGGGACCTTCGGGGGCAGGCAAGAGCACGCTGATGCGCGCGCTCTACGGCAACTACCTGCCGGGCGGGGGGCGCATCCTGGTGCGTCATCGCGGCGCGCTGGTCGATCTCGCCACTGCGGGGCCGCGCGGGATCCTCGCCCTGCGCCGCGAGACGATCGGCTACGTCTCGCAGTTCCTGCGCGTGATCCCGCGCGTGCCGGCGCGCGCGATCGTCGCCGAGCCCCTGCGTGCCGCCGGCATGGCCGAGGCGGAGGCGCTTTCTGCGGCCGAGCGGCTGCTCGCCCGGCTCAATCTGCCGCAACGGCTCTGGTCCCTGCCGCCGGCCACCTTCTCGGGCGGCGAGCAGCAGCGGGTGAACCTTGCGCGCGGCTTCGCCTACCCCTATCCCGTCATGCTGGTGGACGAGCCGACCGCCAGCCTCGATCCGGCGAACGCGGCGGTGGCCGTCGCGCTGATCGAGGAGGCGAAGTCGCGCGGTGCCGCGATCGTCGGAATCTTCCACGACGCCGATGTCCGGCGCAGGGTCGCAACGCGCGAGCACGAGGTCATCCCCCTGGCCGCAGCCGCATGAGCGACGAGACCGTCCTGACCAATGCGCGCATCGTCACCGACGCCGAGACCTTCGGCGGCACGGTGGTCCTGCGCGCGGGCCGGATCGCGGCGGTCGAGCGGGGGCGGAGCGGGCTTGCCGCGGCCCAGGATCTCGAGGGCGACCTGCTGATCCCGGGCCTCGTCGACGTGCACACCGACAATCTCGAGAAGCACATGATGCCCCGCCCCGGCGTGCGCTGGTCGGCGCGGGCGGCGCTGCTCGCGCACGACGCGCAGGTCGCGGCCGCAGGCGTCACCACGGTGCTGGATGCGCTCTGCGTCGGCGAGGTCGAGCACGCCGACCAGCGCGACCAGATGTTCCGCGAGGGCGTGGCCGAGCTGCGCGCGCTCGCGCCCCGCGGGCTCCTGCGCGCCGAGCACTTCCTGCATCTGCGCTGCGAGCTCGGCGTCGCGACGATGCTGGCGAGCTTCGAGCCCGTCGCCGCGGATCCGCTCGTGCGCATGGTCAGCCTGATGGACCACACCCCCGGTGTCGGCCAGTTCGCCGATGTCGAGCGCTACGTGAAGCGGAATGCGCGCAACCTCGGCATGAGCGAGGCGGAGGCGCGCGACTATGTCGCCCGGCGGCGCGAGATGCGCGACCGCGTGCGCGACGCCAACCGCGACGCGATCCTCGCCCGCCTCGCTGGCCGCGACGTGGCGCTCGCGAGCCACGACGACCGTACCGAGGAGGAGGTCGCCGCCTGGCATGCGGCGGGGCTGACGATCAGCGAGTTCCCGGTGAGCCTGGAGGCGGCCGCGGCGGCCAAGGGGCGCGGCATGCGCGTGATCGCCGGCGGGCCGAACATCGTCCGCGGCGGCAGCCACAGCGGCAATGTCGCCGCGGCCGAACTGGTCGCGCGGTCGCTCGTGGACGTGTTCGCCTCTGACTACGTGCCCGCGTCCATGCTGGCGGGCGCGTTCCTGCTGCACGACCGCCACGGCATCGCCCTGCCGGCGGCGATCGCGACCGTCTCGGCCGTGCCGGCGCGCACCGTGGGGCTGGCCGATCGCGGCGTGATCGCGCCCGGCCTGCGCGCCGATCTCGTGCAGGTGCATCTCGCCGACGGGCATCCGCTGGTGCGCCAGGTGTGGCGCGAGGGCCGGCGCATCGCCTGATGGCGCATCGCTACGCGATCTACTGGGCACCGCCGCGCGAGCACCCGCTCTGGCAGGCGGGCTGCGCCTGGCTCGGCCGCGATCCGGAGACCGGCGAGACCTTCGCGCCCCCGTGTCTCGACGGGCTCGAGGGCGTGCGCCATGCCGCGATCACCGCCGAGCCGGCGCGCTATGGCTGGCATGCGACGCTGAAGCCGCCCTTCCGACTGACGGCGGGCGAGACGGAGGCGAGCCTCGATGCGGCGATGGCGCGCTTCGCCGCCGCGCGATCGGCGTTCCCGGCGCCGCCCCTGGCGGTGAGCGTAGTGTCCGGTTTCCTGGCCGTGACACCCGTGGCACCCAGCCCGACGCTGGATGCGCTCGCGGCCGACTGCGTCGCCGCCTTCGATCCGTTCCGGGCCCCGCCCGAGCCGGCCGAGATCGCGCGCCGCCGCCGCGCCGGGCTGAGCGCACGCCAGGAGTCGCTGCTCGCCCGCTGGGGCTATCCCTACGTGATGGAGGAGTTCCGCTTCCACCTCACCCTGACCGCGCGCCTGCCGGTCGAGGAGGCGGAGCGGCTGCGGCGCGCGCTGGCGCTCCGCCTCGCCGCTGCGTTGGATGCACCGGTCATGATCGACGCGATCGCGCTCTATGCCGAGCCGGCGCCGGGCGCACCGTTCCGCCTGCTCCGTCGCCACCCCTTCGGCCGGGAGCCCTGAGGAGCGCTGCCGCACCCCGCGCGCGCCGCGGGCGGGATCGACGATCAGTCGTCGGTCGGCGCGGGTCGGCCGGCCCCCGTGCCGTTGGCGCGACGCGCGAGGGCGGCGTCGTCGCGCTGCTCCGCGGCCGTCTGCGGCAGGGCGACGAGCGCGCCCAGGAGCAGCCAGAGCACGCGCTGGTAGAGGATGTCGTGCACGAGGCTGAACAGCGCGAAGCAGCCGAGCACGCCGAGCAGGGCGACGGCCCAGCGGGACCCGGCCGAATCGAGGTGGCGCAGGGCGACGAGGACGGCGCCGAGGAACAGCCCGAGCCAGGGCAGCGTGCCGATCGCACCGAACTCGGCGAGAAGCCACAGCAGCGTGTTGTGGATCACCAGCAGGGTCCCGGTCTCGACGAGATGGCCGTGCACGAACGCGCCCAGGCCGGCGCCGAACAGCGGGTGGTCCAACCAGAGCCCGAGGCCGCGCGTGAGGCTCTCCCAGCGCTCCGCGTCGGAGACGGGCTGAAGCGCCGGCGGCGGAGCGGTCGTGAAGACCGGCGGAGCGGTCGCCACAGTGGCTGCCGGCTTGGAGAGGCCGGACACGAAACTGGATCCGATGTGATCGAGAATCGCAGGCAGCAGCGGAGCGATCGTGATGACGCCGACAGACATCGCCGCCGCCACCAACGCCTGCGCCAGGCTGCGCCGGTTCACGCGACCGCTGACGAACGCGAGCAGGACGAGTGCCACCGCGGTGACCAATCCGGCCCGCGACTGGCTGAGCCAGACGCCGAGCAGGACCATCGCCATCGGCAGGACGAACGGGAGCGACCGCTGACCGCGCGCCCACACCGCGGCATAGGCGGCGGCGACCGTCGCCACCACCAGCATCTGGAAGGCATAGGCATTCCGGTTTCCGGCATAGGCCTCGAAGTTCGGCGGCAGGCGCGCGATCTCGAACCAGCCTGCCGCGGTGCCGATGCGGGCACAGAGATGGACCACCGTCACGGTCGCGGCCGCGAGCAGCAACATCTGCACGAGCTGCCGCAAGGCCCGGTTGCCGCCGACCGCGACCGCGAGCGCGCCGACCGAGAGATACCCGGCAAGCAGCGCGAGACCGGTGAGGCGGTTGCCGAGCGCCCATGGCGTGATGCCGAAGCGCGCGACGCCGATCAGGAAGGCCACGCCCATCGCCGCGGCGGCCAGAATCATCCACGGCCCGAGGGCGTGGCCGCGCCATGGCGGCGGACGGCGTGCGGCGAACCAGTGCAGCCCGAACAGCGCGAGTGCGACCAGGGCGAAGGGATCGGCGAGGTTCACCGTGGTCACGCTGCCCATCAGCGGGATCGGCACCTGGAAGAACACCAGGACCGAGACCGCCAGCATGAACAGCCAGACGATCGTGCGGGTGAACGCCGCCTCGCCGGGCCCAGCCCCCGCGCCCCGATCCGATGTGGAGGCGTGGGCTGCGACCGCGCCATCCGCCGCCGCGCGCGAGAGTGCCAGCGGTGCGGCCGCCAGCACGACGGCCGTGGCGCACACCCCGACCGCGACGGACACCGCCAGCGCCTGTCCCGCCGGCACGCCGAGCAGGCCGAACACATGGATCGCGGCCACTTCGCGCACGCCCCAGCCGTTGACGCTGATCGGCAGGCCGGCCGCGAAGGAGACGACGGCCGCCGCGGCCACGAGGGAGAGCATGTCGGTCTGCGGCGCCGCTGCCCGCAGGCCGACGACGAAGCTCGCCACCACCAGGGCCTGCCCGGTGGCCGTCAACGCCGTGACGGCGAACGCTCCGGCCAACCGGCCAGGGCGGACCATGCGCCGCAACGCGTTCCTCTCGCGCGGCCCGGCCGTGCTCCCGAGCGCCAGCACGAGCGCGCCCGCGCCGGCCACCGCCGCCTCGACCCATGGAATACCGGCCACGAGCTCCGCCACGGCCGCGCGACCGAACACGTGGAGTGCGCCGGCCAGGCCGAAACCCGCAGCGACCGCGAACAGGATCGCACGTTCATAGACCGTCGCCGCCGTCGTGACGGCCGGCGTGATGCCGGACGCCCGCAGCACCACCTGCCGCCCCACCACCTGGCCCACGAGCTGGAACACGACGAGGCCCGCCGCCTGTCCCGCAGCCGTCGCGCGAAGCGCCGTCCAGCCGCCGACCCGCCAGCCGAACTGCGCCAGAAGCACGAGCAGGCGCGCGCTCACCAGCGCGAAGTTCGCCGCGAGCAGGCCGAGCATGACCGCGAGGTCGGCGGCGCGCAGGATCGTGAAGCCGGACCACGCCGTGTCGAGGCCGACCGCGTGCAGGACCCAGAGGATCGCGATGAGGGTGCCCGCCGCCGCCAACAGTCGCCGTGCGCCGCCGATCCGCCTCGGACGACGGTGCGGCGCGACGGGGGCGCCGGTGCGGTTGGAACTGGCGGCACGCCGCCCGGCGATGGCGTTCATGAACGATGTCGCACGATGTCAAATCCTGGCGGGTCTGCGGGGTGACGACCGGACGCCGATGCCCACCGCGTTCTGCCACGCGCCCGACATCGGGGTCGAGACTGGACAGCGGATGCGCGGCGTCGTCCTCTCGCAGAAATGTCCGGAGGCCAGCCATGCCCGCAACCGTACGACGAAATGCCCCCGCCATCCGTTCGCCCCGCGGCGCTACCCTGAACGCCCGCTTCTGGACCACGGAGGCGCCGCTCCGGATGCTGATGAACAATCTCGATCCCGAGGTCGCGGAACGCCCCGATGAGCTGGTGGTCTACGGGGGCATCGGCCGCGCTGCGCGCGACTGGCGGAGCTTCGAGACGATCGTCTCGGTTCTGAAGCGGCTCGACGAGGAGCACACGCTGCTCGTGCAGTCGGGCAAGCCGGTCGGCGTGTTCCCGACCCACCCGGATGCGCCGCGCGTGCTGATCGCGAACTCCAATCTCGTTCCCGCCTGGGCGAGCTGGGAGCATTTCAACGCGCTCGATCGCGCCGGGCTGATGATGTACGGCCAGATGACCGCCGGCTCCTGGATCTATATCGGCAGCCAGGGGATCGTGCAGGGCACCTACGAGACCTTCGCAGAGGTCGGGCGGCGCCACTACGGCGGCGACCTCTCGGGTCGCTGGATCCTGACCGCGGGGCTCGGCGGCATGGGCGGGGCGCAGCCGCTCGCCGCGGTGTTCGCCGGCGCCTCGCTGCTGGCCGTCGAATGCCAGCCGAGCCGGATCGAGAAGCGCCTCGCCACCGGCTATCTCGACCGTTGGGCCGGGGATCTCGACGAGGCGCTGGCGATGATCCGCGATGCGGTCGCGCGGCGCGCGGCGATCAGCGTCGCCGTGCTCGGCAACGCCGCCGAGATCTTCCCCGAACTCGTTCGCCGCGGGGTGCGCCCCGACGTGGTGACCGACCAGACCAGCGCGCACGACCCGGTGAACGGCTACCTGCCCGCCGGCTGGACGCTGGAGCAGTGGGAGGAGCGGCGCGTCTCCGACCCCGCAGGCACGGCGGCGGCGGCCAGGCGCAGCATGGTCGCCCATGTGCAGGCGATGCTCGACTGGCACCGCATGGGCGTGCCGGTGCTCGACTACGGCAACAACATCCGCCAGATGGCGAAGGACGAGGGGCTGGTGGATGCCTTCGCCTTTCCGGGCTTCGTGCCGGCCTATATCCGCCCGCTGTTCTGCCGCGGCATCGGCCCGTTCCGCTGGGCCGCGCTGTCGGGCGACCCCGAGGACATCCGCCGGACGGATGCACGCGTGAGGGAGCTGATCCCCGACGATCCGCACCTGCACCGCTGGCTGGAGATGGCCGCGGCACGCATCCGGTTCCAGGGCCTGCCTGCGCGCATCTGCTGGGTCGGGCTCGGGCAGCGCCACCGGCTGGGCCTTGCCTTCAACGAGATGGTCGCGACCGGCGAGGTCTCGGCGCCGATCGTGATCGGGCGCGATCATCTCGACAGCGGCTCGGTCGCGAGCCCCAACCGCGAGACCGAGGCGATGCTGGACGGATCGGACGCGGTGTCCGACTGGCCGCTCCTCAACGCGCTCCTGAACTGCGCCTCCGGCGCCACGTGGGTGTCGATCCACCACGGCGGCGGCGTCGGCATGGGCTATTCGCAGCACGCCGGCATGGTGATCGTCGCCGACGGCACCGCGGCCGCGGCGGCGCGGCTCAAGCGCGTGCTCTGGAACGATCCGGCGACCGGCGTGATGCGCCACGCCGATGCCGGCTACGACATCGCGATCGCCTGCGCGCGCGAACACGGGCTCGACCTGCCGATGCTGGAGCGCTGACGTGCTAGCGGATGCGCGTCAGGGTATGGGCCGTGAGGCGCTGCTCGAGATCGGGAAAGTCCGCCGGGATGCCGTGCGCGGCGAGATGTGCGAACAGCGCGCGCACGACCGGCATGTTCGCCTGCGCATCCGCGCTGTCGGGCAGCGACTCCCAGCCGACGAAGCCGGTCGCCTTGCCGATCGTCATCCAGGTGGCGTGCCGGATGCGCTTGCGTCCGGAGGCCGTGCGCGCCCGCTGCGTCATCGCCTTCTCGAGCGTGCGCCCCGCCGCCTGGTTCGACGGCCGGGCGATCGCCAGCATCCGCACATGCGACATCCCGTCCAGCGCGCCGGCCGATTTCGGGAAGAGGTGGTCGATGTTGAACCCGGCGGTCGGCCGTCCGGAGAGGCCGAGCCGCGTGCGCGCGAACTCGTCGTAGAGATCGCGGTAGCCGGCCGCGCGAGGATCGACCCAGAGCTCCGGCTCGGCGCCCTGCATCCAGACGAAGGCGCGATCGAGCGGCCGGTTGCCCAGCGTCTCGATCCGCCCGCCGCGGCGCAGGGTGCCGGTGCGCACCGGGCCGGTGCCGAAACACTCGATGCCCGCGACGCCGATCCACGCCTCGCCGCCGGCCATGAACTGGCGGACGAGGGTGTGCACCTGGCGCACGAGAACGGGAGGCCAGTCCTGCATGGTGCCATCCTATCACCGCTGCCCGCGCCATGAGTGAGGCGGCTCACGGCGCGATCGTCCTGCGCCCCGGCGCGGTCACGCTCAAGGCGTGGCGCGCGATCCGCGACGGCGCGACGGCCGCGCTCGCCGACGGGTGGCGCGCGCCGGTCCAGGCCGCCGCCGAAGCGGTCGCGGCCGCGATCGCGCGCGGCGAGCCGGCCTACGGCATCAACACCGGCTTCGGCAAGCTCGCCAGCACGCGCATTCCGGCCGAGGCGCTGGCACGGCTCCAGCTCAACATCGTGCGCAGCCACGCCGCCGGCACGGGGGTGGCGCTGCCCGACCGCGTCGTGCGGCTGGTGCTCGCGCTCAAGGCGGCGAGCCTTGCGCGCGGCCATTCCGGCGTGGGTCCCGCGACCGTCGAGGCGCTGGTCGCGCTGCTCGCCGCCGGCGTGCTGCCCCTGATCCCGGCGCAGGGCTCGGTCGGCGCCTCGGGCGATCTCGCGCCGCTTGCGCACCTCGCGCTGGTGCTGATCGGCGAGGGCGAGGCGCGGCTGCCCGACGGGCGCATCGTCCCGGGCGCCGGGGCGATGCGCGCGGCGGGACTTGCGCCGCTGACGCTCGGTCCGAAGGAGGGACTCGCGCTGCTCAACGGCACCCAGGTCTCGACCGCGCTCGCCCTCGAGGGCCTGTTCGCGATCGAGGACGCCTTCGCCGCCGCCCTCGTCACCGGCGCGCTCAGCGTGGACGGCGCGCGCGGCTCGGACACGCCCTTCGATCCGCGCATCCAGGCGGTGCGCGGCCATGCCGGGCAGGGCGAGGTCGCGGCGGCGCTGCGCGCGCTGCTCGCCGGCAGCGCGATCCGCGAGAGCCACCGCGTGGGCGATCCGCGCGTGCAGGACCCCTATTCGCTGCGCTGCCAGCCGCAGGTGATGGGAGCGGCCCTCGATCTCATCCGCGCCTCCGCCGCGACGCTCGCGGTCGAGGCGAACGCGGTCAGCGACAATCCGCTGGTGTTCGCGGACACGGGCGAGATCCTCTCCGGCGGCAATTTCCACGCCGAGCCGGTCGCCTTCGCGGCCGACATGCTGGCGCTGGCGGCCGCCGAGGCCGGCAACATCGCCGAACGGCGCATCGCGCTGCTGACCGACCCGGCGATGACGGGGCTGCCCGCCTTCCTCGCCCCCGATCCGGGGCTGCACTCGGGCTTCATGCTCGCGCAGGTGACGGCGGCCGCGCTGGCGGCGGAGAACAAGGCGCTCGCCGCGCCCCGCAGCATCGACACGGTGCCGACCAGCGCGAATCAGGAGGATCACGTCAGCATGGCGACGGGGGCGGCGCGCCGGCTCCTCGAGATGGCGGTCAACCTCGCCGCGATCGTCGGCATCGAGGCGCTGCTCGCGGCCCAGGCGGTGGAGTTCCATCGCCCCCTGACCTCGTCCGCCGCGCTCGAACGGGCGATCGCGCTGCTGCGCGACCGCGTGCCGCGCTGGCGCGAGGACCGCGCGATGGCGCCCGACATCGCCGCCGCACGCGCCCTGGTGGAGGATGGCACGCTCGCCGCGCTCTGCCCGCTCGCGCTGCCCTCGCGGCACGGCTAGGCGCAGCGCGAGAAGGGGCTGGCCCCGCCGCCGCGCCGGTCTATCATCCCTCGCCCTTCGACCCGGCTTTCCGGGCGGCGGCACGATACGGGGGACGAGGATGAGACGACGCAGCATGCTGACGCAGGCCACGCTCGGCGCGGCCGCAACCGCGCTGGCCGCACCGGCCCTGGCGCAGGGTCGGATGGAATGGCGCATGGTCACCGCCTGGCCGATGAACCTGCCCGGGCCGGGCACGGCGGCGAACAAGCTCGCCGAGCGGATCACCGCGCTCTCGGGCGGGCGGCTCTCCGTGCGCGTCTTCGCCGCCGGGCAGATCGTGCCCGCGCTCGGCGTGTTCGACGCGGTGAGCCAGGGCACGGCGGAGCTCTACCATGCCGTGCCGTCCTACTGGCTCGCCAAGCTGCGCGGCATCGGCTTCTTCGGCAGTTTCCCCTACGGGCTCACCGCGCAGGAGCAGTCCACCTGGATCAACCATGCCGGCGGCCAGGCGCTGTACGACGAGGCCTATGCGCGGTTCGGGCTGAAGCCGTTCCTGTGCGGCAATTCGGGGCCGCAATGGATGGGGTGGTTCCGCCGCGAGATCAGGGGGGTGGACGACTTCCGCGGCCTGCGCTTCCGCACCGCGGGGCTGGGCGGGGAGATGTACCGCCGCGCCGGGGCGACCGTGGTCACGCTGCCGGCCGGCGAGATCTTCCAGGCGCTGCAGTCGGGCACGATCGACGCGGCCGAGTTCGTCGGCCCCTGGACCGATGCGCCCTTGGGGTTCCACCAAGTGGCGAAGAACTACTACTGGCCCGGCGTGCAGGAGCCGTCCTCGGCCGAGGAGTGCGGCGTCAACAAGGCGGCCTATGACCGCCTGCCCGAGGATCTCAAGCAGGTGATCCGGGTCGCCTGCCAGAGCCTGCACGACGAGGTGGTCACGGAGTACGACCATCGCCACGCCGTCACCCTGCGCCAGCTCGTCGCCCAGCACGGCGTGATGGTGCGCGAGGTGCCGCGCGACCTCCTGATCGCTCTCGGCAACGCCGCCGGCGAGGTGGTGAAGGAGCTGCGCGAGGACCAGGATCCGCTGACCAGGAAGATCGCCGAGGCCTACATCGCCTTCCGCAATCTCTCGGCCGAGTACATGGGCTACAGCTACGCGGGGCAGTTCAACAGCCGCGCCCTGCCGATCCGCTGGAGCTGAGTCGCGTCGGGCCGGGGCGTGCCCCGGCCCGCGCACGCAAGACGGGGAGACGCCATGAACCGACGCACGATCTTCCGCGCCGGGGCCGCGGCTGCGGCCACCACCCTGTCCGCGCCCGCGATCGCGCAAGGGCGCCTCGAGTGGCGCATGGTGACGGCCTGGCCGCGCAACCTGCCGGGACCGGGCACGCAGGCGCAGCGCGTCGCCGACCGCATCACGGCGCTCACGGGCGGGCGCATCACCGTGCGCCTGTTCGCCGCCGGCGAGATCGTGCCGGCCTTCGGCGTGTTCGACGCGGTGAGCCAGGGCACGGTCGATCTCTACCATGCCAGCGGCCAGTTCTGGTTCAGCCGTTCGCGCGCCGCCGCGATCATCGGCAGCTTCCCGTTCGGCCTGACGAACGGCGAGCTGATCTCCTGGCTGCGCTACGGCGGCGCGCAGGAACGCTACGAGGAGCTCTACGCGCGCTTCAATCTCCAGCCGTTCATCTGCGGCAATTCCGGTCCGCAATGGACGGGCTTCTTCCGTCGCGAACTCGGCGGCCCCGAGGATCTCCGCGGCCTCAAGATGCGTGCCGGCGGGCTGATCGGCGCGGTCTACCAGCGCCTCGGCGCGGCCGTGCAGCAGATGCCGGTGGGCGAGGTGTTCCAGGCGCTGCAGGCGGGCACGATCGACGGCGCCGAGTTCGCCGGACCCTGGTCGGACGGGCCGCTCGGCTTCGGCCAGGTGGCGCGGTTCTACTACCAGCCCTGCGGCCAGGAGCCCTCGGCGAGCCTGGAGACGGTGATCCACAAGCCGCGCTTCGATGCGCTGCCCGACGATCTCAAGCTCGCCGTCCGCCTCGCCTGCGAGAGCATGAACGAGGAGGCAATCGCGGAGTGGGACCATCGCAACCCGCTCGCGCTGCGCGAGATGGTCGAGCGCCAGGGCGTGCAGGTGCGCGCGGTGCCCGAGCCGGTGGTGCGCGCGCTGGCCGAGGCGGCCTGGGCGGTGATGCGCGAGCTGCGCGAGGACCCGGATCCGCTCAACCGCGCCATCATCGAGTCCTACATCGCGTACCGCAACCGCGCGGTCGAGTTCGCCGGCCGCGCCTACACGCCGACCAACGCCGGGCGCGCGCTGCTGCCATGGACCTGATCGCCGCGGTCACGCGCGCGCTCGATCGCTTCACCGATGCGGTCGGGCGGGCGGTGATGTGGCTCGCCGTGCTGCTCGTGCTGGTCCAGCTCGCCGTCGTGCTGCTGCGCTACGGATTCTCGACCAGCTTCATCCAGCTCCAGGAGAGCGTGATCTACACCCACGCGAGCCTGTTCATGCTGGGCATCGCCTACACCCTGCTGCACGAGGGCCATGTGCGGGTCGACATCCTCTATGCCGAGATGTCGCCGCGGCGGCGCGCCTGGATCGATCTGGTCGGCGTGATCGTCGCCATCGTTCCGTTCGCGGCGCTGGTGCTCTGGACCTGCTGGCCCTTCGTCGCCGCCTCCTGGCGCATCCGCGAAGGCGCGATCGCCTATGGCGGCCTGCCGTTCCAGTACCTGCTCAAGTCGCTGATCCCGGCTATGGCGCTGCTGCTGCTGGTCGCCGCGATCGGCCATCTCGGCCGCTGCGTGCTGACGATCGCCGGCCGCCGCGCCGACCATCGCGGCGATGCGCACCGCGCCGAGCCCGCCTGAGGCCGGCGCGGCATGGGCGGCGTGCTCGACATCCTGATGTTCGCCACGCTCTGCGTGGCGATCCTGACCGGATTCCCGGTCGTCTTCATCCTCACCGGCACCGCGCTCCTGTTCGGCGCGCTCGGCTGGGCCTTCGGCGCGTTCACGCCGGCGCTGCTCGGCGCCTTGCCGCCGCGCATCTTCGGCACGATGACGTCGGAGGTGCTGGTCGCCATCCCGCTCTTCGTCTTCATGGGCATCATGCTGGAGCGATCGAAGATCGCCGAGGAGCTGCTCGAGACCATGGGGCGGCTGTTCGGTTCGGTACGCGGCGGCCTCGCGGTCAGCGTCTCGGTCGTCGGCGCGCTGCTCGCCGCCTCCACCGGCATCGTCGGCGCGACCGTCGTCACGATGGGGTTGATGGCGCTGCCGGCGATGCTGCGCAACCGCTACGACGCGGGCTTCGCCTGCGGCACGATCTGCGCGGCCGGCACGCTCGGGCAGATCATCCCCCCCTCCACCGTGATGGTGATCCTGGGCGAGATCATCTCGGCCGCCTACCAGCAGGCGCAGCTCGCCCAGGGCAGGTTCTCGATCACGACCGTCAGCGTCGGCCAGCTCTTCGCCGGCTCGCTGCTGCCCGGGCTGATGCTGGTCGGGATCTACATCCTCTACCAGCTCGCGATCGCCTGGGCGCGGCCGGATCTGGCGCCCGCGCTGCCGCGCGATGCGCGCGGCAGGGTCACACGCGCCGAGATCCTCGATGCGCTCGCGCCGCCGATCGTGCTCATCGTCGCCGTGCTCGGCTCGATCCTCGGCGGCATCGCGACGCCGACCGAGGCCGCCGCGGTGGGCGCGGCAGGAGCGACGCTGCTCGCCGCGCGGCGGCTCTCGCCGGCGCGGTGGCCCCAGCTCGTCGCCCTCGCCTCGGTGGCCGGGCTGGTCACCCTCGCCTCGCTGTTCGACCTTCGTCTCGGGCGCGCCGCGGCGACGGCCGGCGAACGCGCCGCGATCCTCGGCGCCGCGGCCTGTGCGGCCGGCCTTGCGCTCGCGCTCGGCCACGCGCTCCGGCTCACCTTCCGCACCGGCGTGCTCGGCGGGGTGGCGCGCTCGACCACGACCATCACGGCGATGATCTTTGCCATGCTGATCGGCGCCACCCTGTTCGCGCTCGTCTTCCGCGGCCTCGGCGGCGACGACATGGTGCATGCCGCGCTCTCCTCCCTGCCGGGCGGGGCGGCGGGCGCGATCGCGGTGGTGATGGCGGCGATCTTCGGCCTGGGCTTCTTCCTCGATTTCGTCGAGATCGCGATCATCGTCATCCCGATCGTCGGGCCGATCATCCTGCAGATGGATGTCGATCCGATCTGGTTCGGCGTGCTGATCGCGGTGAACCTGCAGACCTCGTTCCTGACCCCGCCCTTCGGCTTCAGCCTGTTCTATCTGCGCGGGGTCGCACCGCGCGAGGTGCGTACGGGGCAGATCTATCGCGGCGTGGCACCCTTCGTCGGCCTGCAGCTCGCGGCACTCGCACTCACCGCGCTGCACCCGCCTCTTGCCACTTGGCTGCCGCGCGTGCTCTTCGGCCGGTGACGCCGCGGCGCTTGCCGCGCCTGCGCCGCCGCGTCTAGCCTTCGCGCCATGACCCCGGGGGCGGCTCCGGACCGGGCGGAGGTGATCGACCTCTCGCGTGATCCGCGCGAGGCGCGGGCCGAGATCCGGCGCAGGCTCGCGCGGGTGGTGCTGCCCGTGCTCGCCGCCATGCTGCTGATCGGCGCCACGCTCGGCACCATCGCGGTCAGCCACGTGAACAGCCGCGACGACGCGCTGGCGCTCGCCGATGCCGTGCTCCAGGCCCTCGAGAGACGGATCGTCACCGAGATCGAGAACTGGCTGAGCCCGGCCGAGCGATCCGTGCGCCTGCTCCACGAGGCCGAACGGCGCGGCGCGTTCCGCGACGACATGCGGCTGGCCGAGCCGGTCGGCATGGCGCTGCTCAGCAGCATACCCCATGTCGCGATCGTCTCGATCGCCGATGCGGACGGCAGCTACCTCATGTTCCGCCGCAACGAGGCGGGCGGGATCGACACGAAGATCATCACGCAGCGTCCGGCCCGGCGCGTCGTCAACATCATCCGCAGCGCGGACGGCTCGGTGGTCAGGACCTTCGAGGATCCGGTCGATCCGTTCGATCCGCGCACGCGCCCGTGGTTCGTCGGCGCCGCCGCCTCGCGCGACGTCTACTGGACCGAGATCTACGTCTTCTTCACCGACAGGGTGCCCGGGCTCACCGTCTCGGTCGCGATGCGCGAGGAGACCGGCGAGCTCAGGGGCGTGTTCGGCGCCGACATCCGCCTGGACGCGCTGAGTGCCTTCCTCGCCGGGCTCACGATCGGCAGGACCGGGCGGGCGATGATCATCGACCGGCGCGGCACGCTGGTCGCCTTTCCCGAGGCCGATCGCACCATCAAGCAGGTCGGCGACCGGCTCGCGCCGGTGCGGCTCGACGAGCTCAACGATCCTGTGCTCACGCGCGCCTTCGACATCGTCCGCGTCGAGGGACCGGGGCGCCGGACGATCGAGGTCGCAGGGACGCGCCATCTCACCATCGCCACCACCGTGCCCGGTCTTGCCGCACAGGGCTGGCTCGTGCTGATCGCCGTGCCCGAGGACGAGTTCATCGGCTTCGTCGCCCGCAACACGCGGCTCGCGCTGGTCGCGGCCGCGGCGGTGGCGGCGCTCGCCATGCTGCTCGCCTTCATGCTCGTGCGGCAGGGATTGCGGGCGGACCGCACCCTGCGGCGGCTGGGGGCGCGCAACCGGACGGCCGCGATCCAGGCGGAGGCGCTCGCCGCACTCGCGGCGCACGCGACGATCGCCGAGCCGCACCCGGACGATGCGCTGCAGCGCTTCACGGAGACCGTCGCACGCACGCTGGAGGCCCGTCGCGTCGGCGTCTGGTGCCTCGGCGCAGGCCAGGCGACGCTCCGCTGCGAGGACGCCTACGACGCCGAGGGCGAGGCCCATGTCGCCGGCACGCGGCTCGCGCGCGAGGAGATCCCCGAGGCGCTCGCCGTGCTCGTCGGCGGCACGCTCGATCTCGCCGATGCCGGCGCCGAACCCCGCCTTGCCGAGCTGCATCGCCGCTACCTCCAGCCGCTCGGCAGCCGCGCCCTGCTGTCGGCGCCGATCCGGCGCGGCGAGGAGACGCTCGGGCTGCTCTGGGTGGAGGATCGGGCCGCCGGGATCGACGGCGCGGCAGCCTTCGCCACGGCGGCGGCGGCGCTGCTGGCGCCGCGGCTCGCCCCGGCCATCGCCGGCCGATCGCTCGGCCGCGGCGAGCCCATCCGTCTCGCCGCCGGCACGGCAGGCGTGCAGCGCTCCGACGCTGCGCTGATGCCGGGAGACGGATCGCTCGGCGGCGAACGCGTCCGCCGCCTCGCCCAGCGCCTCGCCCGCCGCGGCCTGGACGAACATGGCGTCCCGGCCGCGCTGTTTCGCGACGTCACGGTTCTGGTGCTCCGTTTCACCGATCCGCTGCTGCTCGGGGGACGCGCAACCGATCCCGACGGCACCTCGCTCGCCGCCGCTGCGGTGCGGATTCTCGAGGAGGTCGCGGCGCGGCACGGCATCGACTATCTGCGGCTCTGCGGCGAGACGGCGGTCGCGGCCGACGGTTTCGGTGCGGACAGTGCGGCGCGCGCCGCCGCGATGGCCGAGGCCGCGCTCGACCTGCAGGAACTGATCTCGGCGCTGTTCCACGCGGCCGACCAGCGCCAGGGCTTCCGCATCGGCCTCGACACGGGCCCCGCGATGGGCGACGCGGTGGGGGCCGCCCGCGGCACCTACAATCTCTGGGGCGAGGCGGTGCGCACCGCCGAGACGATGGCGGCATCCGCCCCGGAAGCGGCCATCCAGGCGAGCGCGACGACCTCGGCGCTGATCGCGGATCGGTTCCTGCTGCGTCCGCGCGGCCGGTTCTGGCTCGACGGCACCGGCGAGGTCGCGACCTTCCTGCTGATGGCACGGGCATGACGGCGACGACACGCGGATCGGCCGCGCTCGCCCTGCCGCGGCGCGTCCTCGCCATGGTCGGCGATGCGGCGATCGCGCTTCTGCGCTGGCCGTGCTTCGTCGCCGCCCTCGGCGCCGCCGTCGCCGCCGCCGCGGCCGCGCCGGCCACCTGGCGCCGGCCGGTGCGGTCCGAGTTCCAGCGCATGATGCGCATCGCCGGGACGCGCGCGGTCTGGGCCACGCTCGGCGCCTCGGCGCTGGTCGGCGTGGCGATGGTCTACCAGGCGCTCTACTGGCTCGGCGCGGCGGGCCAGGACCGGCTCGTCGGCACCGTGATCACCGGCGTGCTGGTGCGCGAGCTCGCCCCTGTCGTGGTCGGGCTGATGCTCGCCGGACGCGCCGGCACGCTGACCCTGATCGAGCTCGGAACGGTGCGCGGCAGCGCGCGCTTCGCCGCGCTCGAAGCCTCGGGCATCGATCCGCTGCTGCTGCTCGTCGTGCCGCGCGTGCTCGCCTTCGCGCTCGCCTCGGTCTCCCTCACCGTGATCTTCGTCGCCGGCGCCCTCGTCACCGGCTGGGCGGCGAGCTTCGCCGCCGCCTCGTCGAATGTCGGTCTGCTCGCCTTCCTCGACGACGTGCTGCGCGCGATGGCGGCCGGCGACTTCGTGCTGCTGCCGCTCAAGGGCGTGCTGATCGGTGCGGTGGTGGGGCTGATCTGCTGCGCGGTGGCGCTCGGCGCACCCGAGCTGGCGCGCACGCCGACCCGGTTGATCCCGCGCGGCTTCGCCTATGCCATCCTCGGCACCTTCCTTGTCTCCGGCGTGGTCTCGCTGGTTCTCTAGCGGCGATGCCGGACGCGATCCCGCTCCTCACCCTCGCCGCGGCGCGCCTCGCCATCGAGCCGGCCGGCGGCCTGACGCTGCCGATCACGCTCGAGGTCGGCGCGGGGGAGCTCGTGCTGGTCGAGATCGGCGGGCCGCGCCGCGCGGCCGCTTTCGCGGATGCGGTCTGCGGCCGGCTCGCGCCGGCCGAGGGGGCGGTGCGGTTCCTCGGGCGCGACTGGCGCGCCGAGTCGGGCGAGACGGCCAATGCGTTGCGCGGCCGGATCGGGCGGCACTTCGCCGCCGATTCCTGGCTGCCCTGGCTGACCGTGGCCGAGAACGTGCTGCTCGGCACGCTGTTCCATACCCGGCTCCTGCGTGGCGCGCTGCTCGCCGAGGCGGCCCGGCGCGCGCGCGATTTCGGCCTGCCGGGGTTGCCTGCCGGATTCCCCGAGGCCGTCGCGCCGGCCGATCTTGCCTGCGCGGCACTGGTGCGTGCCTTCCTGGGCGCGCCGCGGCTCGTCGTGCTCGAGCATCCGACTGGCGTGCTCGGGGACGCGATCCTGCCGCCGCTGCTCGATGCGATCCGCGACGTGCGCGACCAGGACGGGGCTGTGCTCTGGCTGACCCACGGCTCCGATGCTGCGGCGGATCGCTCTCTTCCAGCAACGCAACGCTGGCGGCTGGTCGGCAGCCGCCTCGTGCCTCTGCGCGCCGCCGCATGAGGGCACCCGCCCGGCTTCCCCGCATCAACGAGGCGGTCGGCGCGCTCGTCCTGGCCGCGCTCGCGCTCTTCCTCGCCGCCGTGCTGCAGGCGGGCGTGCTCGGCCCGCTCCTGCGCCCGGCGCTGATGCTGCGGGTGATCCTGCCGCCCGAGGGCACGGCCGGTCTCTCCGCCGGCGCGGCGGTGGAGGTGCTGGGCACGCGCGCGGGCGAGGTGCGGCGCATCGTCATCGATCCGCGCCAGCAGCTCCACGCCGAGGTGCGGCTCGACCAGGGCATGGAGGTGTTCGTGCGCCGCGACAGCCGCGTCTTCATCCGCCGCCAGTTCGGCGTCGCCGGCGCGGCCTATCTCGAGATCACGCGCGGCACCGGCGACCCGCTCGACTGGGACTATGCCGTGCTCGAGGTGACGCGCGAGCAGGCGCCGACCGAGAGCCTCGGCGAACTGATCGAGGATCTGCGCAACCGTCTCGTGCCCGTGTTCGACGATGTCGGCCGGATCACCCGCGCGGCCGCCGAGATCTCCGAGAAGCTGGCGCGCGGCGAGGGCTCGGTCGGGCGGCTGCTCGCCGACGACACCCTGGCACGCGAACTCGAGATCGCCGCCGCGCAGCTCGATCGCACTCTCGCCGAGGCGAATCTCGCCGTTGCGGAGGTGCGCGAGGCGGTCGAGAGGGCCGGCGCCGCGGCCGAGGGGCTGCCGCGGCTGGTGCGGACGGCCGAGCGGGCGCTCGCGAACGTGCAGGCGGCGACGCGCGACCTCGCGGGAGCGAGCCCGCAGGCGCCGCGGATCGCGCGCGATGCCGCCGCGGCCGTGGCGACGCTGCCAGGACTTCTGGTGCAGGTGCAGCAGGCGACCGCCGAGCTCGACCGGCTGCTGGTCGCGCTCAGGACGCATCCGCTGATCGGCGGCGGCGCGGCGCCGGAGGAGCTGCCGCGCGTGCCCGCGCGCGAGGTGCGGCCGTGAGGCGGGCGATGCTGCTCGCCGCGCTGCTTGGCGCGGGCTGCGGCGGCCCACCGCCGCCCGAGCCGCCCGACCCGACGCTCGCGCGCCAGACCCGGACCGCGATGCTGGCCTGGCAGCAGGACCGGCCCGAACAGGCCGCCGCCCTGTTCCGCGACGCGCTCAGGCGCGCCTATGCGCGCGACGACATCGCCGCGATCGCCGACATCGCGGCGAGCTTGGCCGCTTCCGAGCTGCGGCTCGGCAACGCCGAGGCCGCGCGCGATGCGGCGGCGGCGGCGCCCGTTGAGCCCGTGTGTGCGCATCGCGATGCGCGTTCCCAGCCGGTATATCCCCGGGCGCTTGGCGAACCACGCACAGACGCCGAGGCCGACACGAGTGGCGCGGGGCGTGAGG